>NC_015656.1:0-328611 GCF_000177615.2 Candidatus Protofrankia datiscae
TTCCGTACTTCGACCCGCCGGTACCCGCGTCCGGACGAGGAACCGGTGGACGCGGGCCGCGGGCCTCAGCCCCGCGCCGCGCGACGGCTCTGAGCTCGCCGTCTTTGCATCCGCCAATCCTCTTCCTTGCTCCCCCCATACGACCCTTCCACATGCGACTGCCTCGCATGTGGAAGGGTCGGAGCCGGTCCGCGGGAAGGAGCGTTCAGCACTCCATCACCGGCTGGCGGGGTGTCAGTTCGCGAGGAGGACGACCACGCGGCGCTGGGGCTCCTCGCCCTCGGACTCGCTGACGACGCCGTCGATGGTCGCGATCAGGTCGTGGACGACCTTGCGCTCGAACGGTGTCATCGGCTTGAGTTTCTCCGGCCGGGCTCCCGCCTTCACCCGCTCGGCGACCGCCGTGGCCAGGTCGCGCAGCTCGGCCCGCCGCCGCGCGCGGTGCCCGCCCACGTCGAGCATGAGCCGGCTGCGCACGCCGGTCTTCTGGAGCACCGCCAGCCGGGTGAGTTCCTGGAGCGCCTCGAGCGTTTCCCCCCGGCTGCCCACCAGCAGGTCGAGCCCGTCACCGACGACGGCGACCACGGCTCGCTCCCCCTCGACGTCCAGGTCGAGGTCGCCGTCCAGGTCGACGATGTCGAGCAGCGCCTCCAGATAGTCGGCGGCGATCTCCCCTTCCTGTTCCAGGTCGGCGATCCGTTGCCGGCCGTTCACCGCCGGCGGGGCGGGGCTGTCCTCCCCGCCGGGAGGCGCCGGCCGGGAGGTGGCCGGTGTGGACAGGCCGTCGGCCTGTTCGACCCCGCTGACCGTGATGTCGGCGGCGGCCAGGTCAGATGCGGAACCGGTCATCAGAGCAGCTCCTTACACGGGTGGACGTCTGCGGATCGCGGGTCGGGCGAGCCCGGCGCCGATTCCCGGCAGGAATGGTCACCGCGGGAACGGTCACCGTCGGCCTCCGGGGCGGCCGCCCTTGCCACGTCGCTTGGCGGGCCGGGAACCACCTGTATGCCGGCGTACGCCCGCCGTGGCATGGGGCTTTCCCGCCCGGGGCTGGGCGTCGTCACCGGCCGGAGCGGACCCGTTCTGTGTCTGCGCCGGCTGCGGTACCGCCTCGCCGGCCTCGGCCGCGTCGGATGCCTTCGACGGGCGGGCGGGCTGAGTCGGCTGTTTCGGCTGGGCCGGCTGCTGGGCCGGCTGCGAGGACTGCGCGGAGCCGCCTCGGGGGGAACGGGTTCCTGGCGGAGCCTTGCGCACGGCCTTGTTGGAGTTCGCCGTCTTGCCGGCTCCGGTTTCGGCCTGGCCTGCGCCACCCGGCGTCCTGTCGGTCGACGCGGCGGTCGAGCCCGTGGCCGGCGAGGCCGCACCCGGTCGGTTCTTACCCTTGTTGGTTGGCCGGGCACCTGGTGCGGGACGGGCCGGCGCCGGCTGCGATGTCCTGTTCTTCGTCCCGGACGCGTTCTTCGCCCCGGGCGCCGACCGGGTGCTCGGCACCTGCCCACCGGCGCCCTGCACGGCCGGCGGCGGCATCTTCTTGATCACAAAGAACTGCTGGCCCATGCTCCACAGGTTGGTGGTCAGCCAGTACAGCAGGACAGCGATCGGGAACTGGAAGCCGAACACCGCGAGCATGATCGGGGAGCCGTAGAGCAGGACCTTCTGCACGATCGCCTGCTGCGGATCGACCGGCCCGGTCCGCGCCATGATCTGCCGCTGGGTGAGGAACGTCGTCGCACCCATCAGGACGATCAGCGTGACCGCGAAGATCTTGACGTTCGTCCCGTTCGCCTGGACGAACTCCAGGAAGTTCGACGACGAGGTGAACGAGGTGGACAGCGAGACGCCGAGCAGCTTGGCCTCGGCGATCTGCTGCACCTGTTGGGCGGTCAGCCCGACCCGGGGAGCCCACTCCAGCACGCCGCCGGGCCGGTCGACCGGCCGCAGGTGGCTGAAGACGTGGAACAGCGCGATGAACAGGGGGATCTGGAGCAGGATCGGCAGGCACCCGAGCAGCGGGTTGCCATGTTCCTTCTGCAACTCCATGATCTTGGCATTCATCTGCTGCCGGTCATGGCCGTACTTGTCCCGGATCTCCTTGATCTTCGGCTGCATCAGCTGCATCGTCCGCTGGGCCTTCACCTGCTTGACGAACAGCGGAAAGATCATGATCCGGACGCAGATCACCAGCAGGACGACCGACAGCGCCCACGCGAAGAAGCTGTCCCGGCCGAAGATCGGCCCGAAGCCCCCGTGAAAGAAGACGATCGCGTTCGCCGCGAGATGGTAGAGGGGATCCAGCACTGGTTCGTCTCCTTAGACCCTCGTGCCACAGCGGGACGCGGTCGGTTCGGGCGAGTTCGGGTGCGGGTCCAGCCGCTGCCGCGCACCCGCGGCCACGGCCTGAGCGGCCTGCTCACCGGCGGGGACACCGCGTTCACCGGCCGGCCCGCCGAAGCGCCCGGGGCGGCCTGGCGGGGTGTCGGCACGCGCCGGCACCGGGTCGTGGCCACCGGCCGACAGCGGCTGGCAGCGCAGCAGCCGCCAGGCCGCCAGCAGGCCGCCCCGGACCCCGCCGTAACGACGCACCGCCTCCAGCCCGTACGCGCTGCAGGACGGCTCGAAGCGGCAGAGCCCCGCGCTGCGTGGGGACCAGACGGCCCGGTAGAAAGCAATCATCATGCGCAGTACCCAGGCCAGCGGGCTGCGCACCACGCCGTCCCGGCCACGGGACATCCGTGGCGCGAGCCGCCCGGCCAGGCGGGTGGCGGCGAGCAGGTCGATCACGACGACCAGGCCCGCGGCCAGCGCAACGCCACCGCGGCTCATCGTGACTGCCGGTCCGCGGTGCCAGCGGTACCGGTGGTGCCGGTGGGCCTTGTGACCGTCCCAGCCATGCCTGCCCCGGCTGTGCCAGGGGTGGCCGGGACGAGACGGCCGCGCAGGCCCCGCTCAAGCGCCCGCCCCAGTTCGTCCGAGGATGCGGTGGCGCTCTCCGGTAAGGCTCGCACGATCACGAGTGTTCCGGCGGGGAGGCGGTCGAGGCGGGCACGGACCTGCTCCCGCAGGCGTCTGCGGACGCGGTTGCGCACGACCGCGTTCCCCACCTTGCGTCCCACGACGAAACCGACCCGTGGCGGAAGTGTGACGACCGGCTCCGGACCACCGTCCACAGCGTGGTTGTCCACAATCAGACTGTGGATGACCAGTGGGCCGCTGCGGCCGCGACGGCCGGCGCCACTGATCGAGGCATGCTCGGCCCTGGTCCGGACACGGTTCCGAACGGGCAGCATGACGCGAAAAGGACCGGGACGCGGGTGGATCTCAGGCAGACAGCTCGCTGCGGCCCTTGCGGCGACGGGCCGAGAGCACGGCACGACCGGCACGGGTCCGCATCCGGAGCCGGAAACCATGCGTCTTGGCACGCCGGCGGTTGTTCGGCTGGAAGGTGCGCTTGCTCACAGAGGACTCCGGACGCCAGACGGGCAAAGGACAACACTAGCCACGGAAACGGTACAGAACGCGGTGGAGACACCCACCCGAGAGCGCACTGTCGCCGCAACCCGACGCCTGAGACTATCAAGCCCCGCCGTGCGGGGGCGGGCCGGCGGGTGTCGGCCGGCCGCGCTGGCGCGCCGGGTGGGGGCGGCGCGAAAGCGGCTTTGCCGGTGCGGTGTCATGGTCGTACACAGCTTGTGGACGACCATGTGGAGAACTGCCCCGGCAGGGGTGGTCGCAGGCGCCCGGTTCGGCCCTGTCCACCCGTCCGACGTCTTCGGAGGAGCCCGCCTCGTGACAGACCTTAGCGCCGATCCCTCCGCCGGCATGTCAGGCAGGGTGCCTGTCGAGGAACCGGACCTGTCCGCCGTGTGGGGACAGGCCGTCGCCGGGGTCGCGGACGGCACCCTGTCGGCCCAGCAGCGGGCGTGGCTGCGCCTGACCCGTCCGCTCGGCCTCGTCCAGGACACCGCGCTGCTCGCGGCCCCGAACGAGTTCACCAAGGACCTGCTCGACTCGCGCCTCCGACCGTTTCTGTCCACAGCTTTGTCCACAGCCTATGGACGAGAGATCCGGGTGGCGGTCACCGTCGAGCACCTGCCCGACCCGGAGCCGATGACCGGGCCGATCCAGCTACCGCTGCCCACCTCCCCGGTATCCCCCGTGTCTGCCACGCCCGCTGTGTCCGCTGCGTCCGCTGCGGACACAGCCAGGATCACCCCGGGCCTCGGACGCGACCCGGCGCCCCGGTCCTACGAGCCGACCCGGCTGAATCCACGTTACGTGTTCGAGACGTTCGTCATCGGTGACAGCAATCGATTCCCGCACGCGGCTGCGGTGGCCGTCGCCGAGGCGCCGGCGAAGGCGTACAACCCGCTGTTCATCTACGGCGACTCCGGGCTCGGCAAGACCCACCTGCTGCACGCGATCGGCCACTACACGCTGAAGCTGTATCCGGAATCGCGGGTGAAGTACGTCAGCTCGGAGGAGTTCACCAACGACTTCATCAACTCGATCCGGGACGACCGGCAGCAGGCGTTCCAACGCCGCTACCGGGACACTGACGTGCTCCTGGTTGACGACATCCAGTTCCTGGAGAACAAGGAACGCACCCAGGAGGAGTTCTTCCACACCTTCAACGTGCTGCACGACACCGAGAAGCAGATCGTCATCTCCTCCGACCGTTCCCCCAAGCAGCTCTCGGCGCTGGAGGACCGGCTGCGCAGCCGGTTCGAGTGGGGCCTGATCACCGATGTCACCCCGCCCGACCTGGAGACCAGGATCGCGATCCTGTCGAAGAAGGCCGCCACCGAGCGACTGCCGGTCCCCGGCGACGTGCTGGAGTACATCGCGACCCACATCGAGCGCAACATCCGGGAGCTGGAGGGCGCGCTGATCCGGGTGGCTGCGTTCGCGAGCCTGAACAAGTCGCACGTCGACCGGACGCTGGCCGAGATCGTCCTGCGGGACCTGATCCCGGACGCGGCCGACCCGGAGATCACCGCTGCCGCGATCATGAACGCGACCGCGACGTACTTCGGCGTGTCCATGGAGGACCTGTGCGGCACGTCCCGCAGCCGGGTGCTGGTCACCGCCCGGCAGATCGCCATGTACCTGTGCCGGGAGCTGACCGACCTGTCGCTGCCGAAGATCGGCCAGCACTTCGGCGGCCGGGACCACACCACGGTGATGCACGCCGACCGCAAGATCCGGGGATTGATGGCCGAACGCCGGGCGATCTACAACCAGGTCACCGAACTGACCAACCGCATCCGGGCACAGACCCGACAGGCCTGACCGGCTCGACAGGCACGCCCGACTCGACAGGCCCGACAGGCATGACCCGGGCGAAGCAGGGGTAGGAGCTACTGCTGGTAGCCGGATCCGCGCCGGTGTTCCTGTGGAGTCTTGTGCACAGCTTGTGGAAAACCCTGTGGAATCCGTGGGCGGAGGCCCGCGGCGGCCTGTGCGTAACGGGGGACAGGCTGTGTGGAAACTGTGCACAGCCGGGGGACAGACTGCGAACAACAGGGGACGAGCGGGGGACAAACAGGCCGGCGGTGGAAATCCACTGGAGCTGGGCACAGCGGTTTCCACACGATCCGCACCCCCCTTCAAGCTCTTGACCTGCGAAAACGCAAGTTGTCCCCAGTATCCACCGCCCCTACTGACACGACGAACTAGATCGTTTTTTAATGAACAACCCCACTGGAAGTTGGGCCTGGGGACAACCTCGCATGATCGTCCGCGCGTCGCCTTTGGATCGCCGTCCGGGATCTCGTCACGCACAGCGGGCCACCGCGGCAGTGCCAGCCTCATGCCGGGCCTCGCGCCAGCCTCGTGTCAGGCCCCGCTGTGAGCCGCCGGCCGAAGCCTGCGATGCTGGAACGCCGTACCGGATGCGGCATGGTGGCCTGGCAGTGGCTCGACAGTGGTTCGACAACGACAGGCAGCGGCACGACAGCGGTCGGACCTGCGAACGTGGTCGTCGGGCCGCCGGCAGCATCTGGCGGAACCCGCACCTGTCAGCAGCAGCCGGCATGACAGGTCGGCGTGGTCACGAGGACGAACGGTTCAGAAGGGCGAATCATGAAGTTCCGGGTTGAACGGGACGACTTCACCGATGCCGTGGCATGGACGGCGCGCACACTGCCGACCCGGGCGACCTCCCAGCTTCAGGTCCTGGCCGGCCTCATGCTGGACGCCACCGGGCCGTCGCTGTCGGTCGCGGCCTTCGACTACGAGGTGGCCGCCCAGTCCGGTGTGGACGCGACGATCGAGCAGGAGGGCCGGGCCCTGGTCTCCGGCAAGCTGCTCGCCGAGATCACCAGGGCCCTCCCGTCCGCGCCGGTCGACCTGTACACCGACGGCGCGCGGGTGGTCCTCACCTGTGGCAACGCGCGTTTCACCCTGCCGACCATGTCGGTGGACGACTACCCGGCGCTGCCGCCGATGCCGGCGGTCACCGGCCACATCGAGGGCGCGGCGTTCGCCGGGGCCGTCTCGCAGGTCGCCGTCGCCGCCGGCAAGGACGACACCCTGCCCGTCCTCACCGGTGTGCGGGTCGAGATCGACGGCGATGTCCTCACCCTGGCCGCTACCGACCGCTACCGGCTGGCGGTCCGGAAGCTGCGATGGCGCCCGGCGTCCGAGACGGCCGACGGCGTGGCCATGGTGCCGGCACGTACACTGAGCGAGACGGCGAAGTCTCTGTCCGGATCCGGTGTGGAGGTCGCGATCTCCCTCGGCTCGGGTCCCTCCGGGGAGGCGCTGGCCGGGTTCGCCGGTGGCGGCCGTCAGACCACGACCCGCCTGGTGGACGGCTCGTTCCCGCCCTACCAGCGGCTGCTGCCCGACAGCTCACCGCTGACCGCCCAGGTCGAGATCGCCCCGTTCGCCGAGGCTGTCAAGCGTGTCGCGCTGGTCGCCGCCCGCACCGCCCCGGTCCAGTTGAGCTTCTCCGACGATCAACTGGTTCTGGAGGCCGGGGCCGGCGGTGAGGCCCAGGCCCAGGAGACGTTGACGATCGGCTACGACGGACCGTCGCTGTCGATCGCCTTCAACCCGTCGTACCTGCTCGACGGCCTGGGTGCGCTGGAGTCCGATGTCGTCCACGTCGGGTTCGCCAGCGCTGATGACCCGGACGAGGCGTCCAAGAAGCCCGCCATCCTCACCGGCAAGGCGCCCGACGACGGTGAGGTCCCGGACTACCGGTACCTGCTCATGCCGATCCGGCTGTCCGGGTGACGTGCGTCTCACCCATCTGTCGCTGGTGGACTTCCGGTCCTACCCGGCACTGGATCTGCTGCTCGCACCCGGGGTGAACACGTTCGTCGGCTCCAACGGGCAGGGCAAGACCAACCTGCTGGAGGCCGTCGGCTACCTGGCGACACTCGGCAGCCACCGGGTGGCCTCGGACGCCCCACTGGTCCGCGAGGGCGCCACGAGCGCCGCGGTGCGGGCCCGGATCGCGCGGGGCGACCGCGCCGCGCTGGTCGAGATCGAGATCATCCCGGGCCGGGCGAACCGCGCCCGGCTCAACCGGGCTCCCCTCGCCCGCTCCCACGACGTTCTCGGCCTGCTGGTCATGGTGTTCTTCGCTCCGGAGGACCTGGCCCTGGTCAAGGGGGATCCGGCCGGGCGCCGGCGGTTCCTCGACGATCTGCTGGTGGCCCGCACCCCCCGGCTCGCCGGTGTGCTCGCCGACTACGACAAGGTCCTGCGCCAGCGGTCGACGCTGTTGCGGACGGCCGGGGCGGCACGGCGCTCCGGCCGTGCCGGTGATCTGCGCACCCTGGACGTGTGGGACTCCCACCTGGTCCGGCACGGCTGCGAGCTGCTGGCCGCGCGGCTGGCGCTGGTCGAACAGCTGCGGCCACGGGTGGCGGCCGCCTACCGCGCGGTCGCGTCCGCGCCGGTCCCCCGGCCGTCAGCTGTACCGGCCGTACCGGCCGTACCGGCCGGGCAGCCTGGACCGGTCGCACCGGTCGCACCGCCCGGACCGGGCGCGACGGTGGAACCGGACATGCTGGCTGGAGCGGACGCGCCGGGCACGCCGGACGGATCAGCCGCCGCGGCCGATGTGGCTGGTTCGGTGGTGGCACCGGCCGGCGAGCGGGAGCTGACCGGTGTGGAATACCGCTCGAGCGTGGTCGCGCGCGTGGCCGAGCGGGCCGGCGGCCCGGTGCCTGATCAGACAGGTAACCGGACAGGTGACCCGGTGGGCGGTCAGGCCGGTGGCGAGCCGGTTCCCGACCGGACGGTCCTGGCGGAGGCGATGCTCGCCGAGCTCGCCGCGGTCCGGCAGCAGGAGATCGAACGAGGGGCGACCCTGGTCGGCCCGCACCGTGACGAGCTGCTGCTGTCGATCAGCGGGCGGCCGGCGCGCGGCTATGCCAGCCACGGCGAGTCGTGGTCGCTGGCTCTCGCGCTCAAGCTCGCGTCGTTCGAGCTGCTCCAGGACGACCAGCGCGAACCGGTCCTGCTGCTGGACGACGTGTTCGCCGAACTCGACACGCATCGTCGCGACCGGCTGGCGGAGCTGATCCGCTCGGCCGAGCAGGTGCTGGTGACCGCCGCGGTCGAGGCGGATGTGCCCGCCGCCCTGGCCGGGGCGCGGTTCACGGTGGCGGACGGGAAGGTCAGCCGTGTTGGATGACCCGAATGCCCTGCATGCCCCGGATGATCCGGATACCCCGGGTGGGGCTACCGCCGGCGATCGGCCGGCGGCCGCTACCACCGGCCGCCGCGGGCCGGTATCCGCTGGCCGTGCGCCGGTTCCCGACAGGCACCAGGCAGCATCGGATGACCACAAGAAGTCACCCAGCGACGGTACGTCTGACAGCGGATCGCCACCCGTTGGCCGCGGGTCGGTCGCTGGCCGTCGCGGACGCTCGCCCAGCGGTGACGAGCCCACACACGAGGCCGACATCGCTCAACGTAACAAAATCGCTCAACGTGACGGGACTCAACGTAACGAGAACGAAGGCGGGTCCGGCGAGCAGCCCGCGCGCGGGGCTGATCTCGCCCGTCTCGTCCTGGCTCGGGCAAAGGAGGATGCGCGGGCGAGGGCACGGGCGGCTGGTCGCGGTGGCGGGCGCGCGGGTGAGGGCGATGGCGCGGCCAGCGGTGACGGCCGGTCCGACCCGGCACGGCGGCCGGCGCGCCGGCCGCGGCTGCCCGGGATGGCCGCGCCCGGCCGGGAATGGGTCGAACCAGTCACGCTGGGTGCCACGGTGCAACGGCTGCTTGCCGAACGCGGCTGGCAGGACCAGGCGACGGACG
Organism: Candidatus Protofrankia datiscae; assembly: GCF_000177615.2. Lineage (GTDB taxonomy): Bacteria > Actinomycetota > Actinomycetes > Frankiales > Frankiaceae > Protofrankia > Protofrankia coriariae. The sequence goes on from NC_015656.1 coordinate 9,277, forward strand.
CGTCGGTGCTGGCCCGTTGGGAGGCCCTGGTCGGCCCGAACATCTCCGCACGCTGCCATCCGGTCTCCCTGCGTGATGGCGAGCTGGAACTCGCCGCCGAGTCGACGGCCTGGGCGACCCAGCTGCGGCTGCTGTCCCGGCAGCTGCTGGCCACCCTGCGCACAGAGCTCGGGCCGGACGTCGTGCGCCGGATCATTGTCCGGGGCCCGACCGCGCCGAGCTGGCGGCACGGCCCGTTGCAGGCACCCGGCGGGCGCGGCCCCCGTGACACCTACGGCTGAACCGGCCGGCCCCGCTCGACAGGATCGGGATTCGAGCAGGTCGGGCCGTGGGGCCGGCCGGCCCCACGGCCCGCGCGCCGCATGGGGCCGCGTCCGCGGGCCGCGGCCTGTGGACAGTGACAGCCGGACGGGCGTCGTGGCCGCCGACGGTGCCCGGACGGCGCCGTTGTGCCATGGCCGCCCGGGCACCCGGCCGCACCGCTCGGCCCGCAGTCGGGCGTCGCGGGCATCCCGGACGTTCAGGGCGTCCCGGAGGTTGCCCGCGGCCCGGACGCAGGGTCTCCGGATCGCCCACAGGCGTCGTGCGGGTAACCCCTGCGTACGGGGGTTCGATGGAAAGCTGTTCGGGACGCTGCGCGGATGCCAGGGGCCACCCCGCGTCCTTCTGGTCGGTACGCCAGGTAGACTCAGAAGACGCTTCTCGCGTTGTGCGCAGTTGAGGACGAGGGGACATAACCGCGTGGCCTACGATGCAAGTTCGATCAAGGTTCTTGAGGGTCTCGACGCGGTTCGCAAGCGTCCGGGTATGTACATCGGCTCCACCGGTGAGCGTGGTCTTCATCATCTCGTCTACGAGGTTGTGGACAACGCTGTGGATGAAGCGTTGGCCGGCTACTGCGACACGATCGGTGTGACCCTGCTCGCCGACGGCGGTGTCCGGGTCTCCGACAACGGCCGTGGTATCCCGGTGGGTGAGCATCCGACGGAGAAGCGCCCGGCGGTCGAGGTCGTCCTGACCACGCTGCACGCCGGCGGGAAGTTCGACGGCAAGTCGTACGCGGTCTCCGGCGGTCTGCACGGGGTCGGCGTGAGCGTGGTGAACGCCCTGTCCACCCGGCTCGAGGTGGAGATCCGCCGGGAGGGCTTCACCTGGTTCCAGCCGTATGAGAACACCCGTCCGGCCGCGCCGCTGGCCAAGGGTGCCCCCACGAGGAAGACCGGTACGACCGTCACCTTCTGGGCCGACGACACGATCTTCGAGACGACCGACTACAAGTACGAGACCCTCTCCCGCCGGCTGCAGGAGATGGCCTTCCTGAACAAGGGGCTGACGATCAGCCTGCGGGACGAGCGTCCCGAGGAGCCCCTCGAGGTCACCTACCGTTACGCCGGCGGGCTCGTCGACTTCGTCGAGCACCTCAACGCCAGCAAGGATCCGATCCACAAGACCGTCATCTCGCTGGACTCCAAGGGCACCGGCATCGAGGCCGAGCTCGCGATGCAGTGGAACTCCGGTTACAACGAGTCGGTCTACACGTTCGCCAACACCATCAACACCCACGAGGGCGGCACCCACGAGGAGGGCTTCCGCGCGGCGCTGACCAGCGCGGTCAACGCCTACGCCAAGGACCAGAACCTGCTCAAGCCCCCGAAGTCCAACGGCAAGAACGCCGACGAGCGCCTCGCCGGCGACGACATCCGCGAGGGCCTGACCGCGATCATCTCGGTGAAGCTGGCGCAGCCGCAGTTCGAGGGCCAGACCAAGACGAAGCTCGGCAACAGCGAGGCCAAGCGGTTCATCCAGGAGATGTGCTATTCGGCGCTGAAGGACTGGCTCGAGGCCAACCGGGTCGAGGCCCGGGCGATCGTCAGCAAGGCGCTGGACGCCCAGCGGGCGCGGATCGCAGCCCGCGCCGCTCGCGACCTGACCAGGCGCAAGGGCCTGCTCGGGGGCACCGGCCTGCCCGGCAAGCTCGCCGACTGCCAGTACACCGACCCGGAGCGCTGCGAGCTCTACATCGTCGAGGGTGACTCGGCCGGCGGCTCCGCCAAGGGCGGCCGGGACTCGAAGTTCCAGGCGATCCTCCCGCTGCGCGGGAAGATCCTCAACGTGGAGAAGGCCCGTATCGATCGGGTGCTGAAGAACACCGAGGTCCAGGCGCTGATCCAGGCGCTCGGCTGCGGTATCCACGACGACTTCGACGCCAGCAAGCTCCGCTATCACAAGATCGTCCTGATGGCGGACGCGGACGTCGACGGCCAGCACATCCGCACGCTGCTGCTGACGCTGCTGTTCCGGTTCATGCGCCCGCTGGTCGAGGCCGGCTACGTCTTCCTCGCCCAGCCGCCCCTTTACAAGATCAAATGGGGGCGGGAGGACTGGCAGTACGCCTACTCCGACCGGGAGCGCGACGGCCTGATCGAACACGGCATCGAGGCCGGCCGCAAACTGCCCAAGGACGCCATCCAGCGCTTCAAGGGCCTCGGCGAGATGAACGCCACCGAGCTGTGGGACACCACCATGGACCCCGACCGCCGCATCCTGCTGCAGGTGACCCTGGACGACGCCGCCGTGGCGGACGAGCTGTTCTCCGTCCTGATGGGTGAGGACGTCGACGCCCGGCGCTCCTTCATCCAGCGCAACGCCAAGGACGTCCGTTTCCTTGACATCTGACCGGCCGCGAGGCGCGCGGCCGCGGGCACCGCGGCGAGCCGACCGGCGGCGGTCCAGTCGGTTCGGCACCCCGAATGTCCGGTTACAGACACTTTGTACCATCCATGGCTGACCACCCGCACCATCCCCGTATGGAAGGACCCGCGTGACCGACGTACTACCTCCGCCGCCCGGCGACCGGGTCGAGCCCATCGGCATCGAAGTCGAGATGCAGCGGTCGTACCTCGACTACGCGATGTCGGTCATCGTCGGCCGGGCGCTGCCAGAGGTCCGTGACGGCCTCAAGCCGGTGCACCGCCGCGTCCTGTACGCGATGTACGACGGCGGCTACCGTCCGGACCGGGGCTACTTCAAGTGTTCGCGCGTCGTCGGTGACGTCATGGGTAACTACCACCCCCACGGCGACTCGGCGATCTACGACACCCTGGTGCGGCTCGCTCAGCCCTGGTCGCTGCGCTACCCGCTGGTCGACGGCAACGGCAACTTCGGCTCCCCGGGCAACGACCCGCCGGCGGCCATGCGGTACACCGAGTCACGGCTGGCGCCGCTGGCCATGGAGATGCTGCGCGACATCGACCAGGACACGGTCGACTTCGCCCCGAACTACGACGGCCGTTCGCAGGAACCGACGATCCTGCCCAGCCGCTTCCCGAACCTGCTGGTCAACGGCGCCGGCGGGATCGCCGTCGGGATGGCCACCAACATCCCCCCGCACAACCTGCGGGAGGTCGCCGACGGCGTGAAGTGGTTCCTCGCGCACCCGGACGCCAGCGACTCCGAGCTGCTCGAGGCCCTGCTCGAGCTGATCAAGGGGCCGGACTTCCCCACCGCCGGCCTCATCGTCGGCCGCCAGGGCATCGAGGACGCCTACCGCACCGGCCGCGGCAGCATCCGGATGCGGGCGGTGGTGCAGGTCGAGGAGAACAAGGGCCGCACCCAGCTCGTCGTCACCGAGCTGCCGTACCAGGTCAACCCGGACAACCTCGCGGAGAAGATCGCCGAACTGGTCCGGGACAACCGCATCAGCGGGATCTCCGACATCCGGGACGAGACCTCCGCGCGCACCGGCCAGCGTCTGATCATCGACCTCAAGCGGGACGCGGTCGCGAAGGTCGTCCTGAACAACCTGTACAAGCACACCCAGCTACAGGACACCTTCGGCGTGAACATGCTGGCGATCGTCGACGGGGTGCCGCGCACCCTGCGGCTGGACCAGATGGTGCGCTACTACGTCGACCACCAGGTGGACGTGATCGTCCGGCGGACCCGCTACCAGCTGCGCAAGGCCCGCGAGCGCCTGCACGTGCTCGAGGGTCTGCTGATTGCCCTCGACCACCTGGATGAAGTGATCAATCTGATCCGCAACGCCGAGTCGGCGGACGCCGCGCGCGGACAGCTGATGGACCGGTTCTCCCTGTCGGAGATCCAGGCGGTCGCCATCCTGGACATGCAGCTGCGCCGGCTCGCCGCGCTCGAGCGTCAGAAGATCATTGACGAGGCGGCCGAGCTGCGGGCGAAGATCGCCGAGCTCGAGGCGATCCTTGCCTCACCGGCCCGCCAGCGAGAGATCATCGGCGAGGAGCTCACCGAGATCGTCGACCGGTTCGGCGACGAGCGGCGGACCAGGCTCGTCCCGTTCGAGGGCGACATGTCCGTCGAGGACCTCATCGCCCGCGAGGACGTCGTCGTCACCGTCACCCGCGGCGGCTACGCCAAGCGCACCAAGACCGACCTGTACCGTTCCCAGCGCCGCGGCGGCAAGGGCGTCCAGGGCGCGGCCCTGCGCGAGGACGACATCGTCGAACACTTCTTCGTCACCACCACCCACCACTGGCTGTTGTTCTTCACCAACAAGGGGCGGGTGTACCGGGCCAAGGCGCACGAGCTGCCCGAGCAGGCCCGCACCGCCAAGGGCCAGCACGTGGCGAACATCCTCGCGTTCGGCCAGGACGAGCGCATCGCCGAGGTCATGGCGATCAAGGACTATCAGGCGGCCCCGTACCTGGTGCTCGCGACCAGGCGGGGGCTGTGCAAGAAGACCGCGCTGGCCGAGTTCGACTCGAACCGCTCCGGCGGGCTCGTCGCGATCAACCTGCGGGACGACGACGAGCTCATCGCGGCCCGGCTCGTCTCCGCCGGCGACGACCTGCTGCTGGTCAGCCGGCAGGCGCAGTCCATCCGCTTCCACGCCGACGACGAGCAGCTGCGCCCGATGGGGCGGGCCACCTCCGGTGTCATCGGGATGCGCTTCGACAGCGACGACGAACTGCTCGCGATGGAGGTCGTCCCGCCGGAGTCGGAGGCGAACCTGCTCGTCGCCACCAGCGGCGGATACGCCAAGCAGACGTCGCTGGGCGAGTACCCGGTGCAGGGGCGCGGCGGCAAGGGCGTCCTCACCGCGAAGATCGTCTCCACCCGTGGTGGCCTGGTCGGCGCCCTCGTGGTCAGCCCGGACGACCAGCTCTACGCGATCACGTCCAACGGTGGCGTGCTGCGGACGGTCGCGCGCGACGTCCGCCGGGCCCAGCGGCAGACCATGGGGGTCCGTCTCATCGATCTTGAAGCCGGCGTACAGGTCGTCGGAGTAGCACGTAATGCCGATGCGGAAGACAACGCCAACGGCGGTCCGACAGCCGCTCCCGGCGGGGGAAACCCAGCCTGAGAACGGATGACCGGCGGCCGGGCGGCAAGGCGGGAGATGGACCGTGAGCGACAGCGACGACGACCGGACCACTCGGTCACCGGCCTTCCGTGGATCTTCTCCGCCGCGGCCGGAACAACCGCCCGGACGGGTCGGGGAACCCCGTAACGAACAGCGCGCCGCCCCGGGCCAGGACCGTTCTGGCCCGGGAGCCGCGAAACCCTCCACCCCCCCGACGTTCCCGACACCATCGGTGTCGGGAACGTCACCAGGCTCCGGTGCCGGGGCAGGCTCCACGGCGAGCCCGGGGCCGAACGACGACGGGACGCAGGTGCAGAAGCCGGCCTCGGTGCTCCGGGAACTGCGGATGCCACGGGAGGCCCGTGACACCCGTGGTGCCAGGACCTCGCAGCGGGCGGCCCCCAGCTCATCGGCATCCCCGTCCCCCCGGCCGGCCACGCCGAAGAAGGCGGACACCGGCTCCCAGCCCGGCCGGGCGGACGGGAAAGCCGCGACCACGGGCTCGAACGCCTCCTCCAGGCGCCCGACCCCGGGCCGGCCCGTGAGCTCCCCAACCACCCCGGCGGGTGCCGCGGGCCCACGGCCGGGCGCATTGTCCACATCGTCCACGTCGGCGACATCACCGACGTCAGCCGCCACCGGCTCGACAGGCTCGGCCGGGCCTGCCACCAGCACGTCGGCGGGGACGCGCGGGCCACATCCGACCACGGCCGGCACCCCGTCCGGCGACCCGGCCGCGCCGCGTCAAGCGGCAGGATCTCCCACCGTGACCGACAGCGTCGACACGGAAGCCATCGCCCTGGCATCCGCTTCGACATCCACCGGCGGGCGGCCCCGGCTCGATTCGGACACGATCTCGCTGCGCCGCCCGGCGAAGAAAATCGGCGGTTCAACCGGTACCGGTGCATCGCCGGCCGCCCGCCCGGCAACTGACGGCCAGGTCACGCGCGGCGCGCCGGGCGGGGATGCCGGTGGTGTGGGACAGTCGAAACGTGGACCGGCGGCCGCGGCGGCGCAGGCTTCGGAGACGGAGGCCTTCAAACGGGTGGACGGTGGACATCCACACAGTGACGATCGGGCTACGCCCGCATCGTCTAATCGTCGTGCCACAACAGGCCCGCTGGTGCGCGGTGGGACCACAGGTACTCGGGATCCCCTCGTGAAGCGGCCGACCGACCCCACCGGCGCGGGCGCGTCCGGCACCTCCCAGATCCCCGTACGGGAACGGGGCGGAGTGAAGGAGCCGGCGGCCACCGGGCCGATGACAGGCACCGCCACCGGGCCGTCCGCGATGCGCCCACCCGGGCAGGGACGGCGGGCCCGGCTGCGCATCACCCGGGTCAACCCCCTGTCGGTGGCCCAGCTGACGTTCGCGTTCTCCCTCTGCGTGTTCGTCGTACTGATGATTGCCGCTGCCGTGCTGTGGTTCGTACTGAACTCGATCGGCGTCTTCGACAGCGTCGTGGAAGCGGCGGACACGCTCACCGACGGCAGCAACGGCGGCGTACGCGCCTGGTTGTCGTTCACCAGAGCCATGGAGATCGGCCTGCTCGTCGGCGCGATCAACGTGATCCTGATGACGGCCCTGGCGACCCTGGGCGCGCTGCTCTACAACCTGTGCACCGAGATGGTCGGCGGCATCGAAGTCACCCTGGGCGACTAGCCGCGACACGTCGACCGTGACGGGCTTCCAGCCCGGGTGCCTGCCCCGAACATCCCGCGCATCCGGTACTGTGGAGCCCAGCAAGGACCTGTAGCTCAGTCGGTCAGAGCGCTTCCCTGATAAGGAAGAGGCCGGTGGTTCAAGTCCACCCAGGTCCACGGGCTTGTTTAGCGTGCTTGCCGAACTGTGTTCGGCTTCGCCGGGGCCGCGATGTCTGTCCAGGGGGCGACCCCCTGGAACCCCCGGTGCCGGGCTTCGCCCGGCCGGGCGGGGGACGTTAGCGATGCTGTCTGTGCCGTTCAGTTCGACGTCCTCGCCCACGTCGGGGTCTTTCGGGGCTGGTCAGCCCGCCGTCCGCAGCTCACCCAGTGCCGCATCCAGCGATCTGGTGCACGTGAAGTTGACCCGATTTCATACGCACCTGGGCTCTTTGGGACAGTGGTTTCGAGGAGGATCGCAGGTGCCGAGATCAGAACCGCCCTACACCGCCGAGTTCCGCCGGCAGATGATCGAGCTCGTCCGAGCCGGAAGATCACCTGAGGAGCCGGTGGCGGAATATGGCCCGTCGGGTCAGTCAATCCGTGACCGGGTACACCAGGACGAACGCGCGGATGGGATTCGGTCCGACGGGCTGGCCGCCGCGGAGCGCGACGAGCCGAACCGGCTCCAGAAGGAGAATCGGCAGCTGTGGGAAGAACGGGAGATCCTCCGGAAGGCAGCGGTTTTTTCACGTCACGGAGATCTGTCAGAGATGAAGGTTGCTCTGACCGACGCGGAGAAGACACTATTCTGTCTTCATATTGGCCTGCGTGCCGGGTATGTCGCGCGAGGGCTGATGAGGGTGGCAGGAGCGGAGCAACGGGAGACTGTCACGCTCCGTTCTGCGGGAGCCCAGGGGTGCGATTCCCCTGAGCCATCTGACCTGAAAAGCAGGGTGCTACAGATGGCGCGGCATTCCCGTGCACCGGATGGGAACGACCCGACCAAGCGATGTCATTATTGATTTGGTAACAATCCAGAGGAGGCCCTGTGTCGGCTCGGCGACGACGGCTGAAGGCTTATGACCGACGCCTGCTGGCGAACCAGCCCGTCAGTGAGGAACAGCGCACCGACTACCCGGTCGGTTGGTACTTCGCCCGCTACGGTGAGGATCTCAAGCCGGGCGACGTCGTTCCGCTCGAGCTGATGTCACACCAGTGGGCGCTGTTTCGCACCAAGAGCGGCAAGGTCGGCATCATCGACTCCCTGTGCTGCCACGCCGGCGCCGACCTGGCCCGATCCGGCTGGGTGACCGAGGACCGGCTGGCCTGCGGATACCACGCCTGGGAGTTCGAGACCGACGGCCGCTGCACATCCATGTCGCGTGTGCCGGCGGACAAGATTCCGGCCCGAGCGCGACAGCGCTCAATCCCGGTGATCGAACGGGCCGGGAACATCTACTTCTGGTACGGCCCGGAACCCGTCCGCGCGTTCGTCGACCTGTCACACTTCGAATCCGACCGGTTCGAGAACGTCAAGGGTCAGATATACATCGGCCGTGGCGACCCCGAACGTATTTCGGAACACATTGTCGATTCCTATCACTTCCCGTACAGCCACAAAATCAAAGTGCCGGTCGAGTACTCCGTGCTGGCGAACGAGGGAAACCGGTTCGAATTCCAGCTCCACCCACTGAGCAACGCCGGAGACGCCCGACTTCAGGCGATCAGCACCCACGCCTTCGGTGAGATGGCCGCCCCGTGTATCGGCGTCTATCGAACCCAGACCAGCACAAAAATCAACAGGAAGACCCCGCTGCTGACGGTGCTCACCGCCGCGACCCCGATCCGCGAGGGCCTGTTCACCTTCTCCTGGCGCATCGCCGTCCGCAAGATCGGTCCGGACCGCTATTTCATGCCACTGAACAAGGCGTTCGCCCGCTTCATGTTCTTCCTGGTTCGCTGGAACTACTACTCCGACATGGAAGTCCTGAAGTGGATGCGCAATCCACCGGCCAAACCTCTGCTGGTCAAGCCAGACGGCCCGGCCATCCGTGAGTTCCGGCAGTTCTACCGACGCCACATCATCCCCGGCTGGCGCTGGGGTGATCCGGCGCCGGAGGGCTGGACGGGCTCGAACGGCGGGGCAAAGAGCACCGCGCTTGCGGGGGTCTCGGTCAACGGCGAGACCGGCACCGTTCCGGCAACCAGGGCCGTCGCGCCGAACCCGACGGTGCCGGTGAACGGGACGGCCTCTGTCGACGGGGCCATCCCGGCCCCCGAGACCCGGCCCGGTCCGATCTTTGTCGGGAAGCAGGGAAGCCCCAGGTAAGGGCCTACTCGGGGCCTCCCCGGGGCCTCGAGCAGGGCGGTCTGGAGTTCTGTGCCTGGCCGTGTACCGCTTCAGCCGCCCTGCGTGTCACGATCGAGATGACCCCCGCCACACAGGCGGGGGTCACGTGGTGCGTGTAGCCCAGGCTGCGTCATGCCTGCCGCGCGGGCCAGCTCAGCCTGGCGCCAGCCGCGCCGCTGGCGCGGTTCCCGCACAGCCCGGCCCGGCTCGAACGCCAGCTTGGCCGCCGGGTACGCCCCGCGCACCCGGCTCACCCATCCGCCGTTCCCCAGCTCCACCCGTGTCTGTCGGTTGTTTTCGTGCGCATCCGACGAGCCCTCTCTTGACAACAAACACTTGTTTGTAAACGCTGACTGCACCCGACGAGCAGGCAGCCTCACCGCCTTGTTGGCCGGGGCCGGGGCCGGAGCGGGAGACCAGACCAGGAGAGGAGCCGCATGACCATCAACGTGGACCCGAGCGGTCCTTTACACACGCAGTCACGACCTGAACGCTTCTGGAGCACGACGAACGTGGGGGAGGCACTCCCGGGCGTGGCGACACCCCTGGGCTGGTCGCTGTGGGGCCCCGCGGTCGACGTCGGGGTCCGTGACTGCTTCGCGCGTATGGGCGCGCTCGCGTCCGGTGATGTCCGTGTACAGGACGATCCCAACGACGCCGTCGCCGCCGTCTTCTACGGCCGCGCCGCCCTGAACGTCAACTTCTTCTGTGAGATGGGTGGGCTGCTGCCCGGCTCGGGGCCGGACGCGATCGCGCGCCAGCTGCTCGGCGAGGTCCCGGCGGGCATCCCGTTGGCCCGCTCCAGGCGCCGTCTGCCGTTCGTCGCGGTCAGAATGCCCTACGCGCTGGCCACCATCCGCCGGGACGTGATTGCGCGGACCGGGCCGACGAAGGCCTGGTGGCAGGCGTGGGTACCGCGTTTCGACACCCTCGACGAGGCCGGCGCCCGGCACGCGCTGGCCGAGGGCCGGGACCGCTTCACGGAGATGATCCGAGTGCAGGCCGGTGGCGTGTTCATCGGGGTGCAGGCGGTGTACGACCAGCTGCTCACCCTCATCGAGAAGGCGGGCCTAGACCACGCGCAGGCCAACGCGCTCGTCGCCGGCCAGGGCTCGCACGCCGAGACCGACATCATCTTCGACCTGTGGCGGATGGGGCGTGGGGAGCTGGATCTCGACGCCTTTCTTGCCAGGCACGGCTATCACGGACCCCGCGAGGGCGAGGTCTCCGGGCGGGTCTGGCGCGAGGACCCCACGCCGGTGCTCCGCCTCGCCGCGCAGTACGGCGAGCGCGACGACACCCAGGACCCGGCGCTGGCCGCCGCGGAGCGGACCCGGGCGCGCGAGCGGGCCGAGCGTGAGCTGCTGGCCGGGCTGCCCGCCGCGCAGCGGCCGGGGGCGAAACTCGTGCTGAAGCTGGCGGTGTCGCGGATCCCGCTGCGCGGGGTGGCCAAGGCCGCCTACCTGCAGGCTCTCGACGTCGCCCGCGGAGCCGCTCGGAGGCTGGGCACACTGCTGGCCGCGGACGGGCGTCTCGACGATCCCGAGGACGTGTTCCTGTTCGAGGTCTCCGATCTCGTCGACGGGCTACCCGCCGGGGCGAAAGAGATCGCCGCCCGGCGGCGCGCCCAGCGCGCGGACTTCCTGCGCTACGACATCCCCACGCACTGGCAGGGCAGGCCCGCGCCCTTCGAGCTGGCGCCCGCGGACGACACGTCTGGCGCCTCGGCCGCGCAGGCCGCGCAGGCCGCGCAGGCCGCTGTCAGTGGCATCGGTGCCAGCGGCGGGATCGTCGAGGGCTTCGTACGCGTGGTCCACGACCCGACCTTCAACGACATCGAGCCCGACGAGGTGCTCGTGTGTGTGACCACCGACCCGAGCTGGGCGTCGGTGCTGTTCCTCTCCTCGGCCCTGGTGGTCGACATCGGCGGCCTGCTCAGCCACGCCGCCGTGGTGGCGCGTGAGGTCGGGGTGCCGTGCGTCATCGGTACGGGCAATGGCACCAGGGTGCTGCGCACCGGCGACCGCGTCCGGGTCGACGGCAACAAGGGAACGGTGGAGATCCTCAGGCGGGCCGCGGAAGGCACGGACCGCGATGGCGTGACCCGTGGCAGCACAGAAAGTGGCAGCACAGAAAGTGGCAGTGTGACCCGTGACAGTGAACTGGAGAGCACCGCATGAGCACTCCCACGGCCACCAGTGCGACCACCGGCACGGCCACCGTGTCGTCCCGCGGCGTCCCGGCGGAATGGTTGCCCCGCCCCGAGGACGAGCTGTTACACAAGCCCTTCGGCGACGAGTCCTTACCGTGGAAGGAGACCTTCTTCATCACCGTCCGCGATGATGCCCTCAACGCGAACATCAACATGCACATGACGGTCAGCGCCAACCGCTCGCCGAACACCCGGTGCGCCATCGGCGTTGCGCAGGGCAACAAATCGGTCATCCAGGTGCTGCGGACCGACGGGACGCACAACGACCGGCAGGTCGGCAACGAGCTCGCGCGGCTGGAGATGGTCAACCTCTCCTGGGACTCCAACCACGAGCTGCGGTGGGTCGGCAGCCTCGACGAGGTCGAGTTCGACCTGACGCTGAAGGGGAAGCACTTCGCGCCCCTGTGGGACACCATGTTCAGGGGCTACTACGCCACCGGGGAGAGCGGGCAGGTCTACTGCCACACCGAACAGGTCGTCACGGCCAACGGGACGATGCGCTGGCGCGGCGGGCCGGAGCTTGCGTTCTCCGGCTTCGGCTGGCGCGACCGCGGCTGGGGCCGGCGCAAGACCCAGCTCATGTGGAACACCGGCTGGGACCTCCTGTCGGCGATCCTGCCGGACGACAGCGTCTTCTCGGTCATCGCGCTGCGCAGCCACGAACTGCCCGAGCCGGCTCCCATGCCGGTCGCCGGCTGGTGGTCGGACGCGCACACGCTCGTCCCCTGCGTGGGCGGCGTCTACCACAAGGAGGCGACCGCCTGCCCGAAGCACTACGAGCTCGAGTTCTCCAACGGGCACCGCATCGCCGGTGACCTGGTGCGTCCGACGGGGCGGGTCGCGGTGGCGATGCAGGAGGCCGAGGTCGGGCCGGAGGCTCCCAACTGGGCCGCCACGATGCAGGACTACTACGCGATCTTCGTTGACCCCGAGGGGCGGGAGTTCCCGCTGTTCACCCAGAACGGCTACATCCACAAGGTCGACGTGTTCCGTGGCACGCAGTTCGTCCACGCGGGCTCGCCGCCCCGCCGGGCATGATCGGGGCGGTCGTCTTCGACGTGGGCGGGGTCCTGTGCCCGAGTCCCGTCGGAGAGTTCGAGAAGGTCGACGCCGAGTACGGCCTGCCGGCGGGCACGGTGATGTCCTTCGTCCGAGGCGGCGAGCTGTTCGCCCGCTGCGAGACGGGGCGGATGTCGATCGCCGAGTTCTACCGCCGGTGCTCCTCGGCGATCGCCGAGAAACATCATGTCGATGTGCCGGCGCAGCGTCTGGACGCGATGCTGTGGGCGTGCATGGGCGACAGCGTCCGGCCCGAGATGGTCGCGCTGGTCGTCGAGGTCAAGGCGGCCGGCTACCAGACCGCGTTGCTGACGAACATCTTCGCCGAGCGGCGTGACTGGCTGCACACGCTGCTGCCCGCGGGCACGATCGACGTCTACGGCGACTCGTCGGAGCTGGGGCTGCGCAAGCCCGATCCCACGATCTACCGCAGGCTCCTGGCGATGCTCGGCCGTGGGCCACGGGAGGTGGCCTTCGTCGACGACTTCCCCGAGAACCTCGTGCCCGCGCGCGACCTGGGGATGGTCGGCGTCCTGTACGAAAGCCCGCGGCAGGTGCGCCGGGCGCTGGTCGAAGCCGGCGTGCGGATCACCCTCGATCCGCTGGACGGCCGCACGGGCGAGCCGGAAGCGCGTGAGGTGGGAGCGCGTGAGGCCGGTGGGAGCCCGCGAGGCCGGGCCGTGGCCCCGCCCGAGCGGGCCGGCGCTTCGTTCGAGCGGCCCGGCGCCCCGTCCGAGCGGGCAGCAGTTCCATCCGAGGAGGTGGCCTGATGGATCTCGCGGTGTTGCAGGCGGTGCGGTTGAAGGGCGGGCTGGCGGACGCGTCCACGGTGATCTGGCTGGCCGGCGGCGACGAGGCCGCCGTGCGCCGCTCGCTCGAGTCGCTTGTGGTGGCAGGGCACGTCCAGGAGCGCCGCGGCCGCTATCGGCTCATGCCCGGCGGGCGCGACATGCTGCGGGTGGCGCTGGCCGCCGAGCGCGCGGGCCTGGACGTGACCGCGCTCGACCTGGTCTGGGAGGAGTTCAGCGCGCACGACCACAGGCTGAAGGTCATCCTGCGGGACTGGCAGCTGCGCGACGAGGAGCCCAACGACCACTCCGACGCGGCGTACGACGCCGCCATCATCGCCCGGGTCGAGGCGCTGCACGGCGATGTGAGCCGTCTCGCGACGCGGGCGGCCGCCATCGTCCCCCGGCTGCGCCGCTATCCCGGCCGGCTGGAGATGGCGCTCGTCCGGCTGCACGGCGGCGACCGGCGCTTCCTGACGCATCCGATGGTCGACAGCTACCACACGGTCTTCCACGAGCTGCACGAGGAACTCTACGGCGCGACCGGACGCGACCGGGCGAGCGAGGAGGCCACGACCGGATGACCACGATCACCACCGCGGTGCGCCCGCTCGTCCCCGACCCCGACGGCGACCGCGCGTTGCTGGGCGGCAAGGCGTGGGGCATCCAGCGGATGCTCGCGCTCGGGGTGCCGGTGCCGCCGGCCTTCGTCGTGACCACCGAGGCGTGCGCGCGCCACCGCGTCGTCGGCGGCCGGCTGCCCGCCGACGTGCGCGCGGCGTTGCCCGCGGCGATCGCGTACCTCGAGGAGGCCACCGGCCGCACCTTCGGCTGCGGGCCCACGCCGCTGCTGGTGTCGGTGCGCTCGGGCGCGGCCGTCTCGATGCCCGGAATGATGGACACCGTTCTGAACCTGGGGATGACGCCGCGGGTGCAGGTGGCGCTGGCCGTCTCGACAGGCAACGCCCGGTTCGCGGCCGACACCGCCCGGCGTTTCACCCGCCAGTTCGAGGCGGTCGTCGGTGTCGCGCCGCCCGCCGAGCCGGCCGCGCAGCTCGAGGCCGCGGTGAGCGCCGTGTTCGCCTCGTGGGACTCGCGCCGCGCCCTGGCCTACCGGCGCGAACGCGGACTCGACGACGACGCGGGCACCGCGGTGACCGTGCAGGCCATGGTGTTCGGCAACCTCGACGACGCGTCCGGGACGGGTGTGCTGTTCACCCGCGACCCGCTCACCGGGGATCCCGAGCCCTTCGGGGAGTGGCTGCCGCGGGGGCAGGGGGAGGACGTGGTCGCGGGCACCCACGACCCGCTGCGCCTCACCGAGCTGGCGCGGGCGCAGCCCGCCGTGCACGCCGAGCTCATGGCGCTCGCGGCGACGCTCGAGCGGGAGTGCCGTGACGTGCAGGACATCGAGTTCACTGTCGAGTCCGGGCGCCTGTGGCTGCTGCAGACCCGTGCCGCGAAACGCTCGCCGGCCGCCGCCGTGCGGCTTGCCGTCGCGCTCGCGGAGGAGGGGCTCATCGGCGAGCGCGAGGCCCTGGACCGGGTCTCTCCCGGACAGGTCGCCGCCGTGCTGCGCCCGCACGTCGAGCCGCACGCGCGCGCGGCCGCACGCGTGCTGGCCTCGGGACGTCCCGCCTGCCCGGGGGTCGTCAGCGGCGTCGTGGTCTGCGACACCGAGGCGGCTCAGGACCGCGCCGACGCCGGTGAGGCCGTCGTGCTGGCCCGCCCGACCACCGACCCCGAGGACGTGCCGGCGATGTCGGCTGTCGCGGCGATCCTCACCGAGCTCGGTGGCGCGACGTCGCACGCCGCGGTGGTCAGCCGCGAGCTTGGCGTGCCCTGCGTGGTCGGCTGCGGCACCGGGACGCTGATGGGCCTGGCGGGCACCGAGGTGACCGTGGACGCCGCCGCGGGCGAGGTGTTCGGGGGCGTGCTGCCCGTCGTGGCCCCGACCGGGGCCGGAGACGAGCCTGACCTCGCGCGGCTGCTGGCCTGGGCCCGCGCCGAGCCCGGCGCAGATCCGGCCGCCTCACTGCCGGACCTGCTCACGGCACGCGACCGCACCAGGTAACGCGGCCGCAGCAAGCGCCTTGAGCGCTGGCCAAGTAGCGCGAATCCCGTCCGCAACCATCCACACAGGTCATGATCGGCATCCATCGACGCGACGCTGACCATTGCCGTCGGCCCGCTGGCCGCGCGGGTACGCCGGGTGGCCCGGTGGGCTGTGGACAACTCTCGCCGTACCGCGTGCCGCCGGCTGCCCCGGGAGCGCCTCACAGGCTGGTGCCCTGTGGGTTGGCGTCCACGGGTGTCCTACGAGCTGGCGTCTCACTGGCTGGTGTCACCGGTGCGGGAGTGCGCGAGAACGCCGTGACGGGCGAACAGTGCACACCGGTGGTCAGCGTCACGCGTGTCATACGGATCATGAAGGTCATACATTGCCAAGTCGCGCGCTGCCGGTTCGTGTGCCGCTGGGTGGTCGGTGTGGACGGTCGCGCTGATCAGCCGCGGCACGGCGTGGGTGAGGGCACGCTCGGCGGCCATGGCGATCGCGTGCGCGTCGACGACGGTGAGCTCCCCGGGGACGACGATGTCGGCCTCGGCGTGCAGGCGGTGGCCGATCCAGCGCAACCGGACCCGGCCGACGGCGCTGACACCCCGGGTGGCCCGTAGCGCGGCCTCGGCCGCGTCGATCAGATCCGGGTCGACGGCGTCCATCAGGCGCCGGTAGACCTCGCCGGCGGCGTCGCGGAGCACGGCGAGGATCGCGACGGTGATGACCAGGCCGATGACCGGGTCGGCGGTGTCCCAGCCCACGGCCACACCGGCGGCGCCCAGCAGCACGGCCAGCGAGGTGAACCCGTCGGTGCGGGCATGCAGCCCGTCCGCGACCAGCGCCGCCGACCCGATCCGCCGGCCAATGCGGATCCGGTGTCGAGCCACCAACTCGTTGCCGGCGAACCCGACCAGCCCGGCCGCGGCCACCGCCGGCAGATGGGTGACCACACGGGGATGCAGCAGCCGGTCGACGGCTTCGTAGGCGGCGAAGCCCGCGGACGCGGCGATCGTCGCGAGGACGGCGACGCCGGCCAGGTCCTCGGCGCGGCCGTAACCGTAGGTGTAGCGGCGGGTGGGCGGCCGTCGGCCGAGGACGAACGCGACGCCGATGGGCAGCGTGGTCAGCGCGTCCGTCGCGTTGTGGATGGTGTCCCCGAGCAGCGCCACCGATCCGGACAGCATGACGATGACCATCTGAAGAGCAGCGGTCGTCCCGAGCACGGCCAGCGATATCCACAGCGCACGGATCCCTGCGGCGGACGTCTCCACCGCCGAGTCCACCCGGTTCACCGAATCATGGGAGTGCGGCACCAGCCAGTGAGGCAGTCGTCGCCGCCACACGTCATGCGTGTGTACCGTGCCGTCCCCGGCGCCACTGTCACCATGACCGTGATGGTGGTCATCGTGACGACTGTTTCCGCGTCCGCGTCCGCGCCCACCGCCGCCATGCCCGTGGCCACCGCTGTCGCCACCACCGCCACTACCTTCATGATCACCGCCACCACCGTGGCCGTGGTCATGACGGCGACCATTCTTATGGTCACCGTGGTACTGCTTACGGTCACCGCGGGAACGGTCGCCACGGTCCCTGTGGATGAAGCGGACGAAACGGTGACCATGGGCGGGGTGGTCGCTGTGGGCGGAACGGTGACCATGGGAAGCATGGTCACCGCAGTCACGGTGACCATCAGCGTCATGTGAACGGTGACCACTGGCGTCATGAGGATGGCGAGCGTCGCGAGAATGAGCGTCGCGGGGATGAGCATCGTCAGGACGAGGGTGACCGCTGGCGTCCGGGACACGCTGTTCATGCGCCATACCCGTACGCTGCCACGAAAGGATCATTGCTGCGACGGCGCACCACACCGCCATACGCAGATACGGATTCCCCGTAGATGACCGTATCCGCAGGTGCGACAACGTCGCAGGCGGGGCGCGGCCGGCAGTGCCCGCGAACGGAGCCGCGGCGTCGAGAACGCGGGGGTGAGGGGGAGCGGAAACCACGTCACCGCTCCGTTCGCGGGCTCTTCTTTCGCACCCTCGTTCCCGCTCGCCGGTCAGGAAACAGGATGTGTGGCCGGTCCGGTGGGGGTTGGTGGGCGGGCGGCGGCCAAGGGCATCGAGGGGGAGCCCGGGCGCCCTGGCCGGGGCGGTCCGGTGAGGAGCGGAAAAGCGCGCACAGCGGCGAACTTGTCCAGATCATGGTTTGTGTGGGTGGCCCCGCACGGGTATACGGCCAGGGGCGGGCAGGTCGACGGCCGTCGCGTTCGAGCCGGACCAGGACGGCCATCGTCGGGGTGCGTGCGAACCGGTGGCCGATCGTCCTGACGGGTGTGCGGCCGGTCAGCCGGGTGCGGCCGTCGGGGGCCGGCCGTGCTGGAGGTAGGCGGTCTGGCCGGTGTGCAGGGCGTCAGCGCAGGCGTGGACGCGTCGGGCGATGTATGGCGCGAGAAGCTGGTCGCGTTCCGCGGGGGTACACAGCCGCCATGCGATCAGCTCGTCGGCCTGTAGGCGCAGGTGTCGCTCGGCGTCATCGAGGGTGAGCACCCCGCCGTCAAAGACGAAGTTGGCCAGCGCTGGCCGTCCGTTGTCCTGGGGCGGTATCCAGTCGACCGCCAACAGCCGTCCGGGCCGCAGGTCCAGCCCCAGCTCTTCCTTGATTTCCCGTCGTGCGGTCTCCCACGGGTACTCTCCCTCCTCCATGTGACCGCCGGGCAGGAGCCAGGAGTCGGTGCGGTAGGACGGCTGGACGAGCAGGATCCGGCCATCGGGATCATGGAAGAGGGCGCTGGCCCCGGCGATCGAGCGCGGGAGCGTCGCATAGAACTCCGCTGGTGGCAGTGACATCTGCTTCAGATTAGCGGAAGGTGTAGGTGGCAACCGCCGGTATGACGGCGCTTTCCACCTACAGACGTGGAAGCCGTGGGTGGAAATAGTCGTTATGGCGACGGAAACCACCTACGCTCCCCATCCGTTGTTGGTGGGATGCTGGGCACGTGACCGACGGGGGCGCCGATGAGGGCCGCTGGGACTTCTTCGTCTCGTATGCCGAGGCGGATCGTGAATGGGCGGAGTGGCTCGCCTGGACGTTGGAGGAGAACGGGTACCGGGTTCTGATCAGGGCATGGGAGTCCGTCCCGGGGACTGTCTGGTCCGCTCTCGAACAGGAGGGCCTGCGCCGAGCGAGCCGGCTGCTGGCGGTGGTGACACCGGCCTATCTCGAGTCGGATGACGGCGGCGCGCAGTGGCAGGCGGTACGGGAATCGGACCTGAAAGGAGATACCCGGCGGCTGGTCCCGATTATGATCGAAACCTGTGCTCCGGGCAGCCTCGGAATGCTGGGGACACGCGGACGGATCGACCTGACGGATCTGTCGGGGCCGGCTGATGAACAGGTGGCGCGGATCCGGCTGCTCGACGGGCTGCGGGACGCACAGGCTGGGCGGAGGAGGCCGGACAGCCCGCCCACGTTACCGGTCCGGAAACAGGCCACGGCAGGCCGCCTGAGACCGGCAGGTCCGATGCCGTTCCCGGAACGGGTAGCCCGCGCGACCGAGCGGGGAGCTCCGGGGCCCGGGTCAGGGCTGTCGAACGATGCGGATATCGCCCCGGCGGGGACTGGAGGCGGGGCCGGAGGCGATGCGCCCTCGACTTTTCCGGGCATTCCGTCCTCGAAACCGGCCACATGTTCTGGCCGTACCCGGGTGGGGACGCGCACGGATCTCGACGGTGGCCGGGACGCCGACGAGCTCCGCCGCCTGGGAACCGAGAACCCCGGCGGTCCCGGCGAGCCGGCCAACTGGCCCGCATATGAGGCTCTGGTCTCTCGTGCCACGGCCCCCCACGTCCTGGCCGTTGCCGGCCGGCTTGCCGCGACGGCCGGCGAACCGCCTGAATTCCGTCGTCTTCTTCTCGACCTCTGTCGTTACCACTACGCGCGGGGGCGGTTCGGCGAGAGCCGTGACCTCGCCGAACGTGCCCGCCGCCACTGGCTACCGGTGCTCGGCCCCGACCACCTCGACGCCCTGGCCGCGGGTCATCATCTGGCCCGTGCTCTCTTCGCCCTGAAGAGGGACGACCACCAGAGGGCCTACGAGCTGGACCAGGATATCCTGAGTCGGCGGCGGCGGATTCTTCCGGCCGACCATCCCGACATCCTGGCGTCAGCCAACAGCATTGTCATGGATCTGCGTGCCCTGGGCCGTTTCGACGAGGCGTATATGTTGGCTCTGGACACGTGGGAACGTCGGCGGCGGGTTCTCGGCGATGACCACCCGGATACCCTTTCCAGCGCGGCGAACCTTGCTGGATGCCATTACCTGCTCGGTGGCCACCCGGAGTCGCTGCGCCTGAACAAGGATGTCTGGGAGCGCCGGCGCCGGGTTCTCGGTGACCATCATCCCGACACGCTCGCCTCCGCCATCAACACGGCGATGGACCTGTACGCCCACGATGACCGGAGGCCGGCCCGAACGGCCGCTGAGAAGGCGTTTGTGCGCTGCCAGGAAGTTCTTGGCCATGACCATCCGTGGACGCGGACGGCTGCGGGCCTTCTCCGGGAGTGGCGCGAACAGTGATCCGGAGTATCCGTCACGGCCGTTCGTCCGGCCCTCGTTCGTCGTCCCGTGGGGCGGGAATTTCTGGAATATCAGGGAAAAGGTCGGCGGCCGAGCGCGTCGCCCGCATCCATTCTGACAGGTCCCGCTCCGGAGTGCGTTCCCGTTCCGAGGCGCGTTCCCGGATTCGGGTGACTATTGTCGTGGCCTCGCGTGGGGGGTACGTCTCGTCGGCGTCCGGCAGTTCCTCGGCGGTGAGGACCGTGCCCCGGAGTTCGTCCCCGACCCGGGCCGTGACCAGCGGACCGATCACGAGCGAGATCGACTCCAGGGCGCGGGTGGCGGCGAAGAAGGCCCGGAAGGCTGTGGCATCGATGCCGTCCCTCCCGGGGAACGAGACTGGCGTTCCCGCCGCGCGGTTGGTCGCGATCGAGTCGAGAACGCCTCGGGCCCGCTCCCGGACGTCCTCGAAGCTGCTTTCCGCCGGTGGTACGAAGTAGAACGTCTTCTCCCAGGATCCGGACATTATCGGCCCGTCGTAGGTAATCCGTGTGCCCTGTCCTCCCACGGCGGCGGCCAGGGGGCTGGAGAGCGAGTCGAGCAGATCACTCAGCTCTGGTGAGATGTTTTCGGGCTCTTCGTAGTCGACTGGAGGGCGTGTCCGGCCACCAACTGTGCGTGACAACCTGGGGTGACGGAACGTAGTCACGCTTTGGTTCGGGGAAGCGGGGCACCCGCCCGCTGAAATGATCGCTCTTACCAGAGAAGAGATCGTCAGGCGGACGGGTGCGTGTGTTCAAGGGTAGGGGCTGTGCGCTGGGCGGGCTGCTGGGGCTGCCCGCCAGTGTCGAGGTCGAACTGGTCGAGCGGGA
Source organism: Candidatus Protofrankia datiscae (assembly GCF_000177615.2). Taxonomy (GTDB): domain Bacteria; phylum Actinomycetota; class Actinomycetes; order Frankiales; family Frankiaceae; genus Protofrankia; species Protofrankia coriariae. Next base: position 30,157 of record NC_015656.1, read on the forward strand.
GGCGGACGGGTCGTTCACGGTGCATGTGCGCACGGCGGCGGGGGTCGAGGCGTGCTGCCCGGGCTGCGGGGTGCCGGCGGGCCGGGTCAGGGAGGCAGCCGGGCAGACGGTGGCGCATCTGGCGGTGGTCCCGATGGCGGTGACCTGGCACAAGCACCGGTTCTGGTGCGACAACGGCGGCTGTGACCAGGCTGTTTTCACCGAGGGCGGACCGCTGGCCGCCCGCGGTGGGACGGTGTCGGCCGCGGCGAAGGAGACGATGGGCCACCTGGTCGGGGACTGGGTCGTGGCGGTGGACCTGGTCGCGCGGACGGCCGGGGTCAGCTGGCACATCGCGCACCGTGGCTTCGTCGCGGTGGCCGAGGAGGCGGGGATCGTGGTCACCGCCCCGGCTGGGCGGACCGGGGCCGACGAGCCGGTCGGAGACGAGGAGAACGCCGTCGGTGGGGAGGCGGGCGTCGACGGTGAGGCGGGCCGCGGGCCCGGCGGAGGCCGGCCGGCGCGGTCGGTGTCCGGGCCGCTGCCCGCCGTCGAGGTGCTCGGGATCGACGACCACCGCCGGGGCCGTCCCCGCTACCACCGGGACCCGATCTCCGGTGGCTGGGTCGCCGACGCCGACCGCTGGCAGACCGGGCTGTTCGACTCCCGCGGCGGCCACGGCCTGCTCGGGGCCGTCGAGGGCAGGACAGCGGCGGCCACGGCCGGCTGGATCGGCGCCCAGCCCGCGGCCTGGCGCGCCGGCATCCAGGCGGTGACGATCGACATGTCAGGCGTCTACAAGTCGGCCGCCCGCGACGCGCTTCCGCACGCGATGATCGCGGTCGACCCGTTCCACGTCGCGCAGCTGGCGAACAAGGCCGTCGGCGACGTCCGCCGCCGGGTCACCCACCAGCTGCGCGGTCGCCGCGGCCGGGCCACTGACCCCGAATACACGATCCGCACCCTGCTGGTGCGTGGCCCCGGCACGCTCTCCGACAACGGCCGCGCGAAGATCCTGACGACCCTGGCCGACCTCGGCGGCGAGGAGAGCTTCGCGATCGGCGCTGCCTGGCGCGCGAAGAACCACCTGCTCGGCCTGCTCGCGCTCTCCCCGACCCGCACCGGCCGGGCCACCACCCGCACCGACGTCGACAGGGCCCTGACCAGGTTTTTCGAGTATTGCGCCACGACCGGCGCGACCGTCCCCGAGATCGTCACCCTAGCCGAGACAGTCTCGGACTGGCGCGTCGGGATCACAGGCGCCATCCTGCATGGCCTGTCCAACGCCGCGGCCGAGGGAGTCAACCGGCTGATCAAACTCGTCTACCGGACCGCCTTCGGCCTGACCAACGTCCCCAACCAGCAACGCCGCGCCCGCTACGTCGCGTCCCGCTCCACCCGCCCCGCCTGGCTACACCCCGTCACCACCCATGCGGCGGCTGCGTAATCAACCGATTACACATTCCAACTCAGTGTGGAGAGCCTGTTTTCGGAGGTGTACACCGTTCCTTTCAGCTCCTCCTCGGCGCTGTTCGCCTCGTAACGATGTGGCCATCGTCGCGCCCGGCGAGCCCTGGGCTTTTTTGTCCCGGTTGTCCCATGGCGACGGCGCGGATCTCGTTTCGTCTGTCCGATGTTGTCACCGGTCACCCGACGATCCCGGGAGGCCGAGTAGTGATGGCGCAGATCTCGTTTCGCCTGTTCGGCTCGCAGCCGGATCTCCATGAGATCGACATCCTCGTCGGCCCTGGACGAGGCGAGCATGACCCGTAGTCGGGAACGGCTCGCGGCGGCGACGGAGATCTCGTAGGCGCTGTTGCGGCCGGCCAGCTTGATGAACAGCACCGCGAGGTCGAGAGCTATGAGCAGCAGAGAGATCATTACACAGACCAGAAGCGCGTGCAGGTTGTGGCGGAGCACTGCCAGCAACGCGTCCTGATGGTCGAGAACGCCGGCGGGCGGCGGTGCGCTGTCATTGTTCTCCGCCGTCTGTCTACTAGCGTCACCGTTGATCCGTTCGATGTTCGCCGACCTGTTCGACTGTGCGGTGGCAAGGGTTTCCGCGGCCTCGTTCTGCCGGGCGACCGCCTTTGCGTAGTTATCGTTGAGAAGCTTGAATACGGGGCCGTTTCCAGCCAGGCCGGTGGCTCCTCGTCCCTCGCGCTCGTCCGTGACCGCGGTGAATGCCTTCCCGACGGCCGTACTGGCGGCCTCGAGTTGGTTCTGGTCATTTTTGATCTCATCGTCGAGCGCGGCGAGCTGAGCGCTTCTGACCTGCTCGACCACAGCGTTGAGCGTGGCTGTCCGGTCGGTGTGCCGCCGGCCGAGTTCCGCCGTGATCTCGCTGTCGAACATCTTCAGGACCAGCGGGTCGGTCACGATGACCGCGATGAGCAGGGTGATCACGACTCTGATCGCGTAGCTGCCGATCCTCGGCCGGCCGTGCGGTCGAGCGTCCTCCTCGTGGAGATCGGAGAAGTCGACGCTCACCTGGGACAGCAGGAATCTGTCGTAAACCACCACGGCCGCCGCGACCAGCAGGCCGACGAGGACTCCGGGGAAAATCCCGCCCCCGGTCGCAATCATCAGAAAGAACGTGCAGCCGGCTGTCGCATAGACGTAGTAGAGCGCCATGAACAGGGCGGCGCAGGTGTACCGGGCTCGGTCGGTGAACACGGTGACGTGTGCCGGGTCGATCCCGGCAACGACGAGTAGACGGTTCACGTTTTACCGGCCAGCCGCGCGTTTTCGACGGCTGGCACGCGTCCCACGGCCACTGGATCAGGGAATTTCACACATGATCTTCGTAAATCCAGATGGACCTTCATTCAGAGCTCCCCCGTCGTGCTCCATGACCGGGAACGACACCTCCCGGGACGACAACTTTATACCTGTGTCCACGCGGTGGCCGGATTCATCCGTGATGTCCGCCGGGGGTGCGCTTCTGGATGCTTCGTCCGCGGGCCGTTCGTTGTCTTTCCGAAGCCACGACGGTGCGCGGGGACGGCGACGGCCGGTATCGGTCCAGCGGACGGAGGGCGGTGGACGGAAGATGGCGATCTACAGGCCGTATTGTTCGAGGAGGCGTAGCCAGATTTCGCTGACGGTGGGGAATGACGGGACCGCGTGCCACAGGCGGTCCAGGGGTACCTCGCCGACGATGGCGACGGTCGCGGCGTGCAGCACTTCCTGGACGTCCGGGCCGACGAACGTCGCTCCAACGATCACCGATCGTTCGGAGTCGATGACCAGTTTGCTGCTCCCGCTGGACGTGGTGCTGGCGCGGCTGCGCACCTGGGCGCCGGCCACGTCGCCCGTACCGTAGGTCACGCTCCGTACCGGCAGGCCGGCGTCCCGGGCCTGCTGTTCGGTCAGGCCCACCGCGCAGACCTGGGGATCGGTGAAGATCACCCGTGGCACCACGTCCGTGGCGGCCGGGACGTCGCGGCCGAGGATGACGTCGGCGGCGAGCCTGCCCTGGTACTTGCCCATGTGCGTCAGCAACGCCCGGCCGTTGCAGTCACCGACGGCGTAGAGCCAGCCCCCGTCCACCCCGGTTGCCCGCATCCAGCCGTCGACGTCGACGAACCGGCCGGGGGCCAGCCCGACCATGTCCAGGCCCAGATCCGCCGTTGCCGGTCGGCGACCGACGGCGACGAGAATCTCCTCGGCACTGATCCGGCTGCCGTCGGCCAGCGTCGTCACCACCGTCGAGTCGCCGTCCTGCCTGCGCGCGGACACCAGTGGCACACCAGTGATCACTTCTATGCCCGTGGCCTGGAAAGCCGCGCGCAGTTCCTCCCCTGCGAACGGTTCCTCCCGCGCGAGCAGCCGCCCGGCGGCCTCGACGATGGTCACCCGTGGGCACCCGAGACGGTGGAACGCCTGTGCCATCTCCACCCCGGTCGCGCCGCCACCGACCACCAGCAGCCGGCGCGGCACGTAGGTTGCCGCGGTGGCGCTCCGGTTGTTCCATGGACGCGCGTCGCGCAGGCCGTCGACTGGCGGGACGACCGCGACCGTCCCGGTCGCGATGACCACCGCCCGTCTCGCGGTCAGCCTCCTGGCCCCGTCATCGCCGGTGATCTCGACTGTCCGGGTCCCGGCCAACCGGCCGGCCCCGCGAAACAGTGCGATCTTCTTGCTGTCCAGCCAGGGCACCTGGCCGCTGTCGTCCCAGCCGCCGGTCATGTAGTCGCGCCACGCGAAGGCCGCGGCGGCGTCGACGGTACCGGTGACCGCCTGTGCGGCACCGGGAACACGGCTGGCCGCGGCGAGCACGTCGCCGGGGCGCAGCAGCGTCTTGCTCGGAATACATCCCCAGTACGAGCATTCCCCGCCGACCAGTTCGCGCTCCACGATCGAGACGGTGAGCCCGTTGTCCGCGCATCGGCCCGCGACGTTCTCCCCCGCCGGGCCGCCTCCGATCACGATCACATCGGCCTCGTGCGTGTCGACCTCGTGCATGCCGGCCCCCTTGTGCGCCTGCGGACTGTGCCCGGTAGACCAGGGGTACCCGCTGGATGGCCGGAGGCAGCGCGATCATGTCGTGATCATGTTTTTTGCGCTCGGACGCGCGTCCAAAATTCGAGCTTGGAAGTTCTGGAAAAAACCCGCTCCTCGGGCGCTTCGAGGGTGTACGGACGGGACGGGCCGCCACCGATCGCTGTCAACGGGTCTCGGTCTCGGGCGCGGGCCAGGGGACGGGCACAGCGGTGCTGGTGGCGGACCGTGACCCGCGCGCGGACGCGAAGGCGTCGGCGCCGGCCTCCCAGGTTCGTCGCAGGTCGGAGCCGGTGGGGAAACGCTGGTCCAGCTCAAGGATGACCATGCCGTGGGCGAAGGCGAACATGGCCTGCGCCACCTGCGGGTCGCCGGTCGCCAGGAAGAACGGTTCGCCGGACCACTCCTCCAGGCCGGGTGTTGTCGAGCCACGGGGCAGGCGGGAGCTGGTGGCCAGGCGGTACAGATTCGGGTGGGCAAGCGCGTACTCACGGTAGGCGGTCAGGACGCTTGCGATGCTGCCCTCTGCTCCGGGATGGCGCACCGCCTGATGCAGGGCCTGGCCGATCTCGGCCAGTGCTTCGTCGACCAGGGCCAGTTCGACGGCATGCTTGCCCGGCAGGTGTTTGTAGATGGAGGGCGCCTGGATGCCGAGCTCGGCGCCGAGCCGGCGCATGGTCAGGGCGTCGGCTCCTTCCGCCTCGAGCAGTCGCCTGCCCGCGGCGATGATTTCCGCGGCGCGGGGGCTGAGCGCACGCGACCGGGACGGTGCGCATGGGGCGGAATCGGCACGCTGGGCGGAATCGGCACACGGGGAGGAATCGGCGCACGGGGAGGGAACGGACCGCGTCATGCGAGCGGGTCGATGACGAACACCGGATGCCTCGGCGCGATGCGGGCGATCTCCTCGTCGGTCGAGTCCGCGCTGACGCCGTCGAAGAACACTCCGACCTCGGCCTTCCAACGGCGGAGGTAGGCGTGCAGGATCGGCGCTTTGTCCGCGTCCGCCACCTCATGGGCACTCCGGTGCTCCCGGCGGCACCCGAACAGGATGTCGAGGTTGCCGTCGGCGGCGCGCAGGTTGCGTACCCACTGGGTCTCGCCTCGCGGCGCGACCAGGTACTGCCCGCCCTCATGGTTGAGCAGGTTGACCGGGACCCGGCGGGGCTGCCCGCTGGTCCGTCCCTTCACCTCCAGGACGCGGCTGCCCCAGATGCTGACACCGGCCCGGGTGAAGCCCGCGACCAGGTTGTTGAAGACATGTCGGGTGAACCGGCCGGGCTTGCGGTAGTAGATCTTGTCCGCTTCGGCCATGGCTGATCTCCTTCGGGCGCGGTGATGTCACCGCATGGTTGATGTTGGTGGTCACAGATGTGGCTAACGGTGTTAGCCGAGTCTATCGCGCAGATTCGGTTTGTCATGCGGTTCAACCGCGCATGTGCCTGCCCGCCCGGGTCGACCGGCAACGTCGCTGCGCCGGGGCGGAGCGCGGCGGGCGTGGCAGGGGTGTCGGATGCGGCCGGCGCGGATGTCCGCGCCGGCGTGACGAGACGTCACAGCGGGGTCGCGGCACCTCCCGTGGCCCCACTGGATACGCTGTCGGGCAGCCAAGCTTCGATCTGGTGAGCTGGCGGGCGGTCAGTAACGCGGACGGTCGTGACCGCGTTGCTCTTCGTCGGTCGGGCCAGCCGGGTCGGCGCTGGTCCGTTGTCACTTCGAGGAGTGCCCGGTCGAGGCGGGAACCGAATCGGCCGCCAGCCGCCTGGTATCCCGAGCCGCTTCCGGAGGCCCGCCACCGTGTTGACCGCGTCCACGCTTGCTTCGACGACTCTCGCGCTCGGCCCGAGCTTCCTGAACACGGAGCATCTGGCCAAGGCGGGTCTGTTCGTCATCCTGTTGATCGTCTTTGCGGAGTCCGGGCTGCTGATCGGCTTCTTCCTGCCCGGTGACTCGCTGTTGTTCACGGTGGGGCTGCTCGTCTCCAACGGCACGCTGTCGACCCCGCTGTGGCTGGCCTGCGTGCTGATCTCCATTGCCGCGATCGCCGGTGACCAGACGGGCTTCCTGTTCGGGCGCAAGGTCGGCCCCACGCTCTTCCGGCGCCCGGATTCCAGGCTGTTCCGGCAGGAGAACGTGGAGAAGGCCCATGACTTCTTCGATCGGTACGGCCCCCGCTCGGTGATCCTCGCCCGCTTCGTCCCGATCGTGCGGACGTTCACCCCGATCGTTGCCGGGGTCAGCGGCATGAACTACCGGCTGTTCGTCACGTTCAACATTGCCGGCGGGCTGCTGTGGGGTACCGGTGTGACGGTGATCGGCTACTTCCTCGGGAAGATCGAGTTCATCGCGCACAACGTCGAGAAGATCTTCATTGGGATCGTGCTGCTGTCGGTGATTCCGATCGGGTTCGAGCTGCTGCGGGCCCGGCGCCGGGGTGGGCGTTCCGGCCCGGGCGCGGCGCCGGTCGGGGCCCGGCACTCCGCCCGGTCCCGCCGGACCGCCGGAACCGACTGACCAGCAGGCCCCGCCGGATCACCGGAACCAGCTGATCACCGGAACCGGTTGATCCGGTGGCCCTCGCCGGATCAACCGGTCGGCGGAACCAATCGGAAACCGACGGGGGAACGCGGGGAACGAATGATCGGCGATGGAATCGGCCGCAACGGAGAGAGCCGCCACAGCCAGGTAGTTGGGCCGGGCCCGCGCCGGAAACAACCGGCCTGAAAACAAAGGGTCCCGATGGGTGGCCACCGACACGGGGGGAGTCGGTGGCCACCCCACCGGGACGTACCCCACCTTAGCCGTCCAGGGTCCGCCGCGTCCCACCCTGGTGCCAAAAACCTGGCTGGGGCTTCCCAACGTGCTGTTGGGCCGCTGGTGCGTCCCGCTCTGGTGCACAAAGTCGCGGCGTGGCCCGTCGCCTGTCGCGGCCATGACGGGACATCCACATATGGCCTGATTTTCTTTTCGGGAGGCCGCTTCAGGAGACCGCGTGGGAGGCTGCCGCTCATCCCCTGCGTGTCCGGCCATGGCCGGTGGGTGGTAGACGGGTGACGGTATTTCCCGGGGCGGCCGGGGCGGACACGGGCGATCTCCGGTACCGGCCTGCCGAAGAACCACCACAGGAACCACAGGAATTACAGAAGTTCGGTTGGAGAACTACAAGAAGTGAGGTTGGCTGATGTCCCTGCTCGACCGCGGTACTCCCCCGGATCCGTTCGACGTTCTGCCCGTCGTACCGTCGTTCACCCTTACCAGTGACGACTTCGCAGACGGGGACGCGCTCACCAAGGAGTTCGCGCACACCTCGGCCGACGGTGCGAACGCCTCGCCGCACCTGCGCTGGTCCGGGTTCCCGGCACAGACGCGCGGCTTCGTCGTCACCACCTTCGACCCGGACGCCCCCACCGGCAGCGGCTTCTGGCACTGGCTCCTCGTCGACATCCCGGCCAGCGTGACCGAGCTGGCCCACGGGGTGGCAAACGGCGATCCAGCCGGCCTGCCGGCTGGGTCCTTCCACGTGCGCAACGACTACGGGACGGCCGATTTCGGAGGTGCCGCACCGCCTCCGGGGGACCGTCCACACCGTTACGTGTTCGCGGTGCACGCCGTCGACGTCCCCTCGCTCGGTGTGGACAGCTCCGTCACGCCCGCGGTCGTGGGGTTCAACCTGGCGTTCCACACCCTTGCCCGGGGCGTGCTGCGGACCACCTACCAGCGCTGACGCCACCAGCGCTGACCGGCAGCTCTGGACGTGGCATGGCTGGGCTGGCAGGGCTGGCACGGCAGCCGTCGACGCCGCCGGCGCTGACGGCTGCCGGTCACAGCCGGCTGTGGGCTTCCGGCATCACGGCGGTGGGCAGGATGGCCGGACGCGGGTAGGTTGACGGACATGCTGCGTAAGCTCGTCGTTCTCGCGGTTGTCGCCGGTGCCGGCGCGGTGGCGACCGTTGTCCGTCGCCGGCGGGGCAGGGACGAGGTCGACCTCTGGCACGAGGCGACCACCGCCATCAACGCGAGTTGATCCGAAGGTTCTCGCCCCTGATCCCTGATGCCGCGACGGGCCGGACCCGGTGTGACCCGGCCACGCGATTTTGTGGTGCTCGGGAACGGCACCGCCGCGACGCGGTCACGGGTGGCTGGTGAGGTATCCACCCATGGTGCGGAAGTACTCGGTGGCGGGGTATTCGGCACCGTCGTCGGTGCGTATCCGGCGGATCACCAGGCCGCGGTTGTGCCCACGGCGGGCGTCCGCGCCGGCCACGATCACGATGCCGTCGCCTTCGCGGATGAAGACGCGGCCCGGCGTGCCGCCGTAGCGTCCCTGCGACACCGCCGCCGACAGGATCCGGATGCGCTCGCCGCGGTGGAACGTGAAGGCGTTCGGGTACGGGTCGGACTGCGCGCGGACCAGGCGTTCGATGTCCTCGGCCGGCCAGGTCCAGTCGACACGGCTGTCCTCGATCGACCGCTTGTGGAAGAAGCTGGCCCTGGAGCGGTCCTGCCTGACCCAGTCGGTGTGGCCGGAGGCGATGAGCGCCAGTCCGTCGACGGTGATCGGTCCGAACAGGGCCAGCGTCTTGTGGAACAGGTCGGTGGCGGTGTCGGTCGGCTCGACGGGCACGGCCCGCTGCAGCACGATGTCGCCGGCGTCGAGATCGTCGTCCATCATGTGCGCGGTCACGCCGACATCCCGCTCGCCGTTGATCAGAGCCCAGATCAGCGGGGCGAAGCCGGCGTACGCGGGAAGTAGTGAATCGTGCACGTTGAGTGTGCCGTGCCGGGGTAGGGTGAAGACCTCCGGGGGGATCCAGGTGCGCCAGTTCGTGGCCACGATGATGTCCGGTTCGACCTTCTCCAGCTGGCGTACCAGGTCCTCGTCGGGGCGGCTGCGGATCAGCACGGGAACCCCGTGCTCCTCGGCCAGGTCGGCCACGGAGTCGTCCCAGATCTTCTCGTAGGCGTGGTCGCTGTGGGGATGTGTGACGGCGAGGGCCACCTCGTGCTCGGAGTCCAGCAGGGCTCGCAGGGTGCGATGTCCCCAGGTCTGGTAGCCGAACGTGACGACCCGCATGGGGCTCCTCCTTGACGTGGACAGCCGCTTGGCGCCCTTCGCGGGTGGGAAATTCGGTAGAAGATTAGTTAAGGTAACCTTACCTAATCTTTATCGACATGTCCGCTTGAGTCCCGGACATCCCGCCGGCGCCCGCTCGGTGCCCATCCGTCATCCGTCATCCGTCATCCGTCGGCTGTCGGCCGCTCGGGGCCGGACCGGCCGCAGGCCTCAGGACTTCAGGGCGGCGGCCGGCCTCGGGCTGTGGTGGCGTCCCATCGGGATGACCAGCGGGGTGCCGCTGACCGGGTCGGCCACCACCTGGCAACGCAGGCCGAACACCTCCTCCACCAGCTCGGCGGTCACCACCTCGGCGGGTGGCCCCTGGGTGACGATGCGGCCGGAGCGCATCGCGATCATGTGGTCTGCGTAGCGGCACGCCTGGTTCAGGTCGTGCAGGACCATCACCACCGTGCGCTTCTCCCGCCGGTTCAGGTCGACGACCAGGTCGAGGACGTCGATCTGATGGGCGAGGTCCAGGAAGGTCGTCGGTTCGTCCAACAGCAGCACGGGGGTGCCCTGGGCCACCGCCATCGCGATCCACGCCCGCTGGCGCTGGCCGCCGGAGAGCTCGTCCACCGGCCGGCCGGCCAGCTCCAGCATGGCCGTCGCCCGCAGCGCATCGGTGACGGCCTGTTCGTCCGCGGCGGACCACTGGCGCCACCAGGTCTGGTGCGGGGAACGGCCGCGGCCGACCAGGTCGACCACGGTCAGCCCCGCGGGCGCGACCGGGGACTGCGGGAGGATCCCCAACTGCCGGGCGACCCGCCTGGTCGGCATCGAGTGGATGGAGCGCCCGTCCAGGTGCACCGCGCCCGCCCGCGGGCGCAGCAGCCGGGCCAGCGCACGCAGCAGCGTGGACTTGCCGCAGGCGTTGGCGCCGACGATCACACTGATCCGGCCGGCGGGGACGACCAGGTCGAGGTCGTCGACGACCACTGTGCTGCCGTAGGCCAGCCGCAGCCCGCTCGCCCGCAGCTCGGGCAGGCCCGGGCCACGCTCGTCCGTGGGGCTGCCGTCCGTGGCGGTGCCGCTCGTGGGGCGGCTGCTCGTGGAGCCCGTGTCGGGGAGGTCAGCCGGTGCCGTCGGCCAGGATGGTGGCTGGAACGTCACGGGATCAGCCTCCGGAGTCGGTGCGGTTCGCCCGGCCGAGCAGCCAGAGCAGGAACGGTGCGCCCAGCACGCCGGTCACCACGCCGACCGGCAGTTCGGTTTCGGACAGGAGCTGGCATCCGATCAGGTCGGCGGACAGCACGATCAGTGCTCCGGCGAGACCGGAGGCGAGCGGGGGCGGCCAGGCGAGGTTCGCCAGCCGCTGCGCGATCTGCGGGGCGGCCAGCGCCACGAAGACGATCGGCCCGGCCGCGGCGGTAGCGAAGGCGACCAGTCCGACCGCTGTGATCATAAGTGCCAGCCTGGTGCGCTGGACCGGGACCCCCAGCCCGGACGCGACCTCGTCGCCGAGCTGGAGGGTGCGGGTGACCCGGCCGAGCGCCAGCGCGACCGGGGCGAGCACGGCCATGGCCAGCGCCAACGGGCGGGCCTGGTCGAAGTTCCTGCCGTTGAGGTTGCCGACCAGCCAGCCCAGGGCCTGCCCGGCCTCGGCAAGGCGGGCCCTGGCCAGCAGGTAGTCGGTGGCGCTGCTGCACAGCCAGGACACCCCGATGCCCACCAGGATGATCCGGTATCCGGAGGTGCCGCCCTTCCAGGCCAGCAGATAGATCACCAGCGCTGTGGCGAGGCCGCCGATCAGGCCGAGCAGCTGGCTGCCGAGGCCGGCACCGAAGCCGAGCACGATGTCCGCGACGACCGCGGTCTGCGCGCCGGCGGTTATCCCGATCATGTCGGGGCTGGCGAGCGGGTTACGGGTCATGGTCTGGAACACCGCGCCGGAGATGCCGAAGGCGACACCGACGAGAAGCCCGACCAGGGCCCGAGGCAGCCGGAGTTCACGCACGACGAACAGCGCTCCGGGGTCCCCTGACCCCCACAGCGCCGGGACGACCTCGGCGATGCCGATCGGATAGTCACCGAACGCGATCCCCAGGCAGAAGACGGCGAACGCGGCGGCGGCCAGGACGGCACAGACCGTCACCAGCCGTGGCCGCAGCACGGCGGACGCGGCGGGCCGGGCCAGCCGCACGGCGGTGCGGCCGCCGACACGGCTCAGGCTGAGCGGACCGTAGGTCGTGGTCACGGCTGTGCTGGCCGCAGCCGTGGAGGCAGCTGTGGCCGCAGCCGCGGAGGTGGCCGCGGACACTGGCCTGCTCGTGCTCGTGGTCGGGGTGGCCATCGGCTAGAGCTCCGCGAGACGCCGGCGGCGGACCAACATGACGAAGAACGGCGCGCCGAGGAAGGCGACGATGATGCCGACGTTGATCTCCTGTGGGCGGGCGACCACCCGTCCGACCACGTCGGCCGCCAGGATCAGGCAGGAGGCCAGCACCATCGAGGTCGGCAGCAGCCACCGGTGGTCGGCCCCCGCGATCATCCGGGTGGCGTGCGGGACGACCAGTCCGATGAAGACCAGCGGTCCGGCCACGGCCACGGCACCCCCGGTGAGTACCGTCACGGCGACGGCACCCTGCAACCGGATGAGGCCGACCCGCCGGCCGAGGGCGGCGGCGACGTCGTCGCCGAGCGCGAGGCTGTTCAGCCCGGGCGCGAGCCTGAGCGCGAGCACCACCCCGGTCAGGACGAACGGCGCGGCCTGCGCCACGAGCGTGCCGTCGCGGCCCGCGATGGATCCCGCGGACCAGTACCGGTAGCGGTTCAGCGCCTCCGGGCTGGTCAGCGCGATGGCGCTGGTCAGCGAGCCGAGCAGGGCGGTCACCCCGACCCCGGCCAGGGCGAGTTTGACGGGGGTCGGGCCGGAGCGCCCGGCGGCGCCCAGCAGGTACACGAGCACGCTGGCGGCCAGAGCGCCGGCGAAGGCGAACCAGATGTAGCCGTAGAGCGAGGTCAGCCCGAACGCCGACACGGACAGGACGACCGCCAGCGTGGCACCGGCGCTCACCCCGAGCAGCCCGGGATCCGCCAGCGGGTTGCGGGTCAGCGTCTGCATGATCGTGCCGGCGAGACCGAGGGCGGCGCCGACGAGCAGACCGAGCAGGGTGCGTGGGACGCGCAGCCCCCACACGATGGCCTCGACGTCCCCGTCGTCACGATGGATCAGTACTCGCAGGACCTGGTCCAGTGGTACCGGTCGGCTACCGATGGCGATCGACAGGGCGCACAGGAGCGCCAGAACGCAGAGGGAGGCCCCCAGCAGGACCGGTCGCCGTGCCGGGTGCAACCCCCGCCGTCCCGAAGCGGCCCGGGGAGCGGGCCTTCCTGTGACCGGCCCGTCCGCCGGCGTGGCGCTCGTCGGAGCAGTGCCTGTCGGAACGGAGTTGGGTGGGGCGGTCGTCCCCGTTGATGCGACTCGGAGCCTGTTGGTCACGCGGTCCTCATGGTCACAGAATCTTAGGGCAGGTATACCTAAACCATCAATCGGTGGGAAGTCCTTGTTATTTAGGTAAATATTACCTTAGTATGCGCTCCGCCGGATATCGGATCCGTGGCCTTCGGGCCATGTGTCCGGCTGAACCCGAAGAGGAGCAGATGTTCACTACGCCGCCGCGTGCCGCGCGCGTTCCCACCGTTTCCTGCTTACTACAGTGTGTAGTTGTCTTCGTGGCGATCGCGCTGGGGCTCGCCGCCTGCGGCAGTGACAAGACGGGCGCTGCGAGTCCCCGGCCGTCGTCCGTCCACAGCGGCCAGAGTGCGTTTCCGGTCACAGTCGCTCACAAGTACGGCTCGACCCGGATCACCGCCCAGCCCACCCGGGTCGTCGCGGTCGGCCTGACCGACTCCGAGCCGCTGCTCGCACTCGGCGTGAAGCCGGTGGGCGTCGTCGACTGGTTCGGGGAGCGCCCCTACGGCAACTGGCCGTGGAGCGGGAAGCTGTGGGCGGGGACGGCTCCGGAGATCGTCGGCGAGCGCGGCGAGCTCAACTTCGAGAAGATCGCGGCTATCAGACCGGACCTGATTCTCGCGCTGTACTCCGACATCACCCAGGAGCAGTACGACACCCTCTCCAAGATTGCTCCCACCGTCGCCCAGTCGAAGGAGCATGACGACTTCGCCACCCCGTGGAAGGAGATGACTCGCACCGCCGGCCAGGCGGTCGGTCTGGAGAGCAGGGCCAACGACCTGATCGCCGCCATCGACAAGAAGTTCGCGGACGTGCGTCAGGCCAACCCGGACTTCGCGGGTAAGACAACGGCCATCGTGGACCCATACGAGCCGGGGCAGTATGCGGTGTTCTCACCCAACGATCCCCGGTCGGTGTTCATGTCGGAGATCGGTTTCAAGGTGCCCGACCAGATCGGCCAGCTCGCCGGGCCGGAGTTCGCGGCCGAGATCAGCTCCGAACGGCTGGACATCGTCGACGTCGACCGGCTGCTGTTCGTCACGGACGCGTCCGACGCCGAGGCGCGGGTCAAGGCGGATCCCGTCTACAACCGGCTGAAGGTCGCCAGGGAGGGCCGGGCGCTGTTCGTGCCGTACGCCGACCCGCCGGTGGGCACCGCACTGACCTTCAACAGCGTGCTCAGCATCCCCTACGCCATCGACCAGTTGGTGCCGCTGCTGAAGACGCCCGGCTCAGCCGGGTAGCGACCCCGCGGGCCCGCCGGCTCGGCTCCCGCGTCTGCCGGATCGACGTCGTCGGTCCGCGGCGGAGCCGATCCGGCGGCACCCCGGGAAACCGGGAGCCGGGTGTGGCGGGCTGGCCGCCCAACGGCCCTGCTGATCGACTGATGGCGACCGATAGGGACCGATGGTGACCGACAAGGTCAAAAGTTGGTATATGCGACTGTTTTGCTCCGAGTCAGGAAAATTGGCCAGACTTCTCTTTAGGTAATGATTACTTTAATATCTGCTCTCGTGTGCCCCGGGTTGCGGCCTGAGCGGGGCCCGCATCCCGGGCGCGAGTGCCAGCAAAGATCAGAAATTGGAGATCGGAAAGGCGGGCTCTGGCGGTCCTGTCTCCGTCAGGGCTTCTGGCCGCATGCCAGGAATGCCGATCGCGTGCTCGGAAGCTCACGATCGGCGATCGATTCTGTCCGACAGTCATCGCTGTCGGACAGCCGGTGCTGTCGGAACTGCTGTGGAGGCGTGGTTATCGGTGTCCGGTAACGAAGTGGTGACCGACGTGCGGACCGCCGATGGTGGGTACGGGGACGCCGGCCAACCGGTCTCCGGGGCGCTGGCAGGGGGCGATCCGCAGGGCGCGCCGGGGGGCGGGCCGCGAGGCGAACTGTCGCCGCGGGAGCGGCGGCGGATCCTCGTCGAGTGGAACGACACCGCGTGCCCGGTTCCGCCGGGGACGCTGCCCGAGATGTTCGAGACGCAGGTGCGCCGCGACCCCACCGCCATGGCCCTGGTGTTCGGCACGGCCGCCCCCACCGGCATCGACACGTCCACCGGTGCGGACAGCGGTACTGACACCGGTGCCGGTACCGGCACATCCACCGGCACATCCACCGGCACGAGGCTGACCTACGCGGAGCTCAACGCGCGGGCGAACCGCCTGGCCCATGCGCTGATCGCGCGTGGCGTCGGCCCCGAGCGGGTGGTCGCGCTGGCGCTTCCCCGGTCGGTGGAGATGATCGTGGCCGAGCTCGCGGTGCTCAAGGCCGGCGGTGCCTACCTGCCGCTGGACACCGACTACCCGGCCGAACGCGTCGCCTACATGCTCGGCGACGCCGGGCCCGTCTGCCTCGTCACCACCGCGTCGCTGGAGCCCCTGGTCCCCGACGCCCCGGGCATGTCACGGCTGGTGCTCGACGACCCGGCGACCGCCGCGGCCGTGGCAGGCGCGTCCGCGGCGGATCCCACCGACGCCGACCGGCACGGGCCGCTGCACGTCCTCAACACCGCGTACGTGATCTACACCTCCGGCTCGACCGGCCGGCCCAAGGGAGTGGTGCTCTCCCACTCCGGCGTCGCCAAACTGGTCGCCACCCAGCGTGACCGGCTCGGTGTCGGCCCGCACAGCCGGGTCCTGCAGTTCGCCTCGCCCAGCTTCGACGTCGCCTTCTGGGACCTGTGCCTGGGTCTGCTCTCGGGCGGGCGGCTGGTCGTCGTCCCGGCCGAGCTGCGGGTGCCGGGCGCGCCGCTCGCGGACTACGCGCGCGAGCACGAGGTCACCTTCATGATCCTGCCGCCGGCGCTGCTGGCGGCGCTGCCGGCGGACGCGGCGCTCCCGCCCGGCGCGACCCTGCTAGCCGGCACCGAGCGGGTCTCGCCGGAGCTGGTCAGGCGCTACGGCCGGGGCCGGCGGATGTTCAACGCCTACGGCCCGACCGAGGCGACGGTGAACTCCACCCTCGGTGAGTGCGATCCCGACGGCCCGTCGGGATCCACCGTGCCGATCGGGCGGCCCGACCCGGGCACCCGCGCGTACGTGCTCGACGCCCGCCTCGGCCCGGTCGCGCCCGGGGTCGTCGGCGAGCTCTACCTTGGCGGCTCGGGGCTGGCCCGCGGCTACCTTGGCCGGCCGGACCTGACCGCGCAGCGGTTTGTCGCCGACCCGTTCTCCGCCGCGGGTGAACGCCTCTACCGCACCGGTGACCTGGTGCGCTGGCGCCCGGACGGCCGGCTGGACTTCGTCGGACGCGCCGACGACCAGGTGAAGATCCGCGGCTACCGGATCGAGCTCGGCGAGATCGAGTCGGTGCTGGCCAGGCACGCGTCCGTCGCGCAGGTGGCCGTCGTCGTGCGGGAGGACATCCCGGGCGTCCCCAGGCTCGCGGTGTACGTCGTCCCCTCCGTGCCGGTGGCCGCCGCGTCGGAGTCGTCGGAGTCGTCGGAGTCGTCGGAGTCGTCGGAGTCGTCGGAGTCGTCGGAGTCGTCGGAGTCGTCGGAGCCAGCGCTGTCCGTGCCGGCGCCGCTGGCTCCGTCCGACGACCGGCCGGCGCGTTCGTGGGACGTGGCCACGCTGGTGAGGTCCCTGCGGTCGCACGCGCGGCAGTGGCTGCCCGACCACATGGTGCCGACCGCGTTCGTGCCGCTCGAGCGCCTGCCGGTGCTGCCGAGCGGGAAGCTGGACCGCCGGGCCCTGCCGGTCCCGGACAGCCCAGTACCGGTCTCCGGACGGCGCCCGGGCAGCGCGCGCGAGGAACTGCTGTGCGCCCTGTACGCCGAGGTGCTCGGCCTGCAGGAGGTCGGCGTCGACGACGACTTCTTCGCCCTCGGCGGCGACAGCATCGTCTCGATCCAACTGGTGGTCCGGGCCCGCCGCGGCGGCCTTGTCATCACACCACGGCAGGTCTTCACCCACCGGACGGTCGCGGAGCTCGCGTCGGTGGCCACCGACGCCGAGAACGTGGCCGTGGAGGCGCTGGGCGCGGGCGTGGGCGAGGTGCCGTTCACGCCCATCGTCAGCTGGCTGGACGAGTGCGGCGGCCCGATCGACGGCTTCAGCCAGTGGATGCTGGTCACCCTGCCGGCCGGGGCGGACGGGGAGCGGATCGCCACCGTGCTGCAGGCGCTGGCCGACCGGCACGACCTGCTGCGTTCCAGGCTGCTGCGGGCCGGGCCCGGTGCCGACGGAACGCTGCGGGTGGCGCCCGTGGGCTCGGTGCGGGCCGGCGAGTGGCTGCGCCGGGTGGCCGTGGGCGAGGCGTCCGGTGACCGGCTACGGGAGATCATCGAAGCCGCGGCCGGTGACGCGTGCGCGCGGCTCGCCCCCACCGACGGGGTGATGGCGCAGGCGGTGTGGTTCGACGCGGGAGAGAGCCGTCCGGGGTCGTTGCTGCTCGCGGTGCACCACGCGGTCGTCGACGGGGTGTCGTGGCGGATCCTGCTGCCGGACCTGGCCGCCGCCTGGGAGGCCGTGGCCGCCGGCCGCACCCCCGGCCCGAAGGACCTGGAGGCTGCCGGGACGTCGTTCCGCCGCTGGGCGCACCTGCTTGTGGACGAGGCGCGCCGGCCCGGGCGGGTCGCCGAGCTGCCACTGTGGACCGACATCCTCACCGGCCCCGACCCCGCGCTCACCGCGCGGCCCTTGAACCCCGTCGGCGACCTGGCCAGCGTCGAGCGGCTGACCCTGAGGTTTCCCGTGGAACACACGCTCGCGCTGCTGACCAGCGTGCCGGCGGCGTTCCACGCCGGGGTCAACGACGTGCTGCTGACCGCGTTGGCGCTGGCGGTGCGCCAGTGGCGGCGGGACCACGGCGTCGAGGACGCCCAGTCGGTGCTGATCGCGCTCGAGGGGCACGGGCGGGAGGAGGAGATCGTCGAGGGCGTCGATCTCTCCCGAACGCTGGGCTGGTTCACCAGCATCTTCCCCGTCCGGCTCGACCCCGGGCCGGCCGTGCTCGACGACCTGCTCGCCGACGTCGCCGGCGACGGCCTCGGCCGGGCGCTCAAGCGGGTCAAGGAGCAGGTGCACGCTCTGCCCGACCACGGCGTCGGGTTCGGCCTGCTGCGCTACCTCAACCCCGAGACGGCCGGGGCGCTGCGGGACCTGCCCGGGCCGCAGATCAGCTTCAACTATCTCGGCCGTTTCCAGACCGACGGCGCCACAGATGTGCCCTGGACGGCCGTGCCCGGGTTCGGTGTGCTCGCCGGAGGCTACGACGCGGCGATGCCGGTCGCCCCGTACCCGCTGGAGATCAACGCCTTCACCGAGGACCACGCCGACGGGCCGCGGCTCGGCGTCACCTGGGCCTGGCCGCGGGCGCTGCTGGACGACGCGGCGGTGCGCGCGCTCGCCGAGCGCTGGTTCGCCGCGCTCGGCGCGCTGGTCGCCCACGCCGCCACACCGGGGGCCGGCGGCTGGACACCGTCGGACTTCCCGCTGGTCGAGCTGACGCAGGACGACGTCGATGGGTTGGCGGCCGACGTCCCGGGCCTGGCCGACGTCCTCCCACTGTTACCGTTGCAGCAGGGCTTCTTCTTCCACACGCTGCTCGACGAGACCTCGGCTGTGGACCGGGCCTTGCCTGTGGACGAGACCTTGCCAGTGGGCTGGACCGCGTCTGTGGACACCACGCCTGTGGGCAGAGCGTCCGTGGGTGCCGCACCTGTGGACGCCGCACCTGTGGGCAGAGCGTCCGTGGACGCGGCCGTGCTGGTGGACGGGAGCGTGCCGGGGGACCGGACCGGCGACCCCGAAGACGCCGATCCGGACGTCTACATCGTGCAGGTGGTGGCCGAGTTCGCCGGCGACGTCGACGCGGATGCCCTGCACGCGGCGGCCCAGGGCCTGCTGGACCGGCACGCCCCGCTGCGCGCGTCCTTCCACCAGCGGCCCGACGGGCAGGTCGTGCAGGTGATCGCCGCCGGGCTGAGCCTGCCCTGGCAGGTCGTCGACCTGTCACAGGTGGCCGCGGCGGACCGCGCCGAGCGGGCGCGGGCGGTGGCCGCGGCCGAGTTCGCCCATCGCTTCGACCTCGCCCGGCCGCCGTTGGTACGCGCCACGCTGCTGCATCTCGGCGACGGGCGCCACCGGCTACTGATCACCCATCATCACATCGTGGCCGACGGCTGGTCCGTCCCGGTCATGCTGCGTGACCTGCTCGCGCTCTACGACCCGCACCGCGGCCGGGACGCCATCACCGGGGTGTCGGAGCGGGCGGCACGGCTGCCCGCCGTCACCCGTTACCGCCAGTACCTGCGCTGGCTGTCCGGCCTCGAGCGGACGCAGACCAGGCAGGCCTGGCGGGAAGCCCTCGTGGGCCTCGGCGAACCGACCCGACTGATCGCCGACGACCAGCCGCCCGCCCGGTTCCGGGCCGGCCGGCGCGGCCTGGAGCTCCCCGAGGACGTCACCGCGGCGCTGCTCGCGCGGGCCCGCGACAACGGCCTGACCCTCGCGACGGTCGTGCAGGGCGCCTGGGGCCTGGTCCTCGGCCGGCTGTGCCGCCGCACGGACGTGGTCTTCGGCACCACCGTCTCCGGCCGGGGCGCCGACGTCGCCGGGATGGACGCGATGGTCGGCCTGTTCATCAACACCCTGCCGGTGCGGATGCGCTGGCGCGCGGACCAGCCGCTCGCGCAGGCACTGGCCCGGCTGCAGGCCGAGCAGTCCGACCTGCTCGACCACCAGCATCTCGGCCTCGGGGAGATCCAGCGGCTGGCCGGGCTCGGCGACCTGTTCGACACCGTCGTCGTGCTGCAGAACTACCCGATGGACGCGGACGCCACCGACCCGACGGGCAGCCTGCGGGTCACCGACGTCGCCGATTTCGGTGTCGGGCACTTTCCGCTGGCCGTTCTGGTGACCCCGGGCCGGCGGCTGGACGTCCAGTTCAAGTACGACGCGGCCCGGCTCGACGACGCGACCGTCGACCGGATTGCGCGGCGGTTCGGCCAGGTGCTGCGCACCCTGGTCGACGATCCCGAGCTGCCGGTGGGCCGGGCCGCGGCGGTGGCCTCCGACATCCGGGCCCGCGCCGTCGAGGCACTGGCCGGGGGCACGCCCGCCGGGGACGCGCCTGCTGTGGACGCCGGCAAGGTGTGGAGGCTTCGTTCTCCACAGGCCCCGGGAGACGCGCCTGCTGTGGACGCGTTCCCTGTGGACACCCCGGCCGGGGACACGCTGACCGGGGAGGAGCATGCCCGGCCGTACCCGACGCTGGTGGACGCGTTCGCGGCGAACGTAGCCCGTACCCCCGAGGCGACCGCGCTCGTGTTCGAGGGGGACGCGCTCTCCTACGCCGAGCTCGACCGGCGCGCGACGGTGCTGGCGGCGCGGCTGCGGACGCTGGGCGCGGGCCCCGAGGGGGTCGTCGCCGTCGCGGCCGCCCGGTCGGTGGAGTTGGTGGTCGCCATCCTCGGTGTGCTGAAGACCGGCGCGGCCTATCTGCCCGTCGACGTGGACTATCCCGCGGAACGGGCGACGTTCATGGTCGCCGATTCGGGTGTGCGGGTCGTGGTGACGACCGCGGACCGCCAGGCGCGGCTGCGCGACCGGCTCGCCCCGGTCGACGGCCTGCGCTGGGTCGTCCTCAGCCCTGGCGGCACTGGCGGCACTGGCGGCACTGGCGGCATCGGCGGCACCGGCGAGCCGACAATCGAGATCCTGGACGCGGATCCGGCTTCGGCCACGGCCGGGGATCCGGCCACAGCCGGGGATCCGGTTACAACCAAGGATTCAGCCGCCGCCCTGGGGACGGCCGAGGCGCTGGCGCTGGCGGAGGCGTTGGCGACGGCCGAGACGCTGGCGGCGAAGCCCCCGGAAGCTGACGTCCGAGGGCCCGGGAACGCCGGCCCGGCCGCGCCGGGAGCGGACCATCCCGCCTATCTGATCTACACGTCCGGGTCGACCGGGCGGCCCAAGGGCGTCGTGGTCAGCCACGGCGCCGTCCTCGGCCTGGTCGCGTCCCTGCAGAGCGCGTTCGCCCTCGGCGGGGACGACCGGATGCTCCAGCAGACCTCCACGAGCTTCGACCCCTCCGTCATGGAGATCTTCTGGCCGTTGTGCTCCGGTGCCGCCGTGGTGCTGCCGCGTCCGGACGGCCATCGCGACCCGCGCTACCTCGCCGAGCTCGTCCATGACCAGCGGGTCACCACGCTCGCGTTCGTGGCCTCGACGCTGGCGGCGTACCTGGAGTACGCCGAGATGACCGGCGACCGGCGCGGGGTCGGCGGCCTGCGCCGGGTCATCACCGGCGGGGAGGTGCTGACCACCGACCTGGCCACCCGGTGGTACGAGCTGACCGGCGTGCCGGTGTCGAACGTCTACGGGCCGACCGAGACGACCGTGCTGGTCACCCGCTGGGAGTTCGGCGCCACCCAGACGGGCACCGCGGCGGCACCTGCCGCCGTCCCAGCAGGCACCGCGGCGGCACCTGCCACGCGGGCAGACACCGCGGCGGCGTCCGCTGCCGCACGGGCGAGTGCTGCGGCGGTGCTCGTCGGCGGGCCCGCGGTGCCGATCGGACGGCCGGTGCCGGGCACCCGCCTGTACGTGCTGGACGCCGGGCTCGAGCCGGTCGACGTCGGGGTGCCGGGCGAGCTCTACGTCGCCGGGGCGCAGCTCGCCCACGGTTACCATGATCGCCCGTGTCTCACCGCCGAGCGGTTCGCCGCCGACCCGTTCGGCCCGCCCGGGTCGCGGATGTACCGCACCGGTGACCTCATCGTCCGGCGGGCCGACGGCGCGCTCGTCTACGTGGGTCGCTCCGACCGCCAGGTCAAGATCCGCGGCAACCGGGTGGAGCTCGCGGAGATCGAGGCCCGGCTCGCCGCCGAGCCCGGCGTCGGGCGGGCTGCGGTGGTCGTCCGCCAGGACGGCCCGGGCGCCGCCCGGCTCGTTGCCTATATCGTACCAGCTGTCCTACCAGCCCCCGGCCGGCTGGGCGGGCCGGCCCGCCCCACCGGCTCGCCCAGCCCCGGCCTCGACGCCGGCTCCGGCTCCGGCCGTGGCCGTGGCCGTGGACTCGATCAGGACGCGCCGCGGGCGTCACTCGACCTGGACGCGCTGCGGGCGTCGGTGGCCGCCGCGCTGCCGGCGCCGATGGTGCCCGACGCGTTCGTGGTGCTCGACGAACTGCCGCTGACCCCCAACGGCAAGATCGACCGGGACGCGCTGCCGGCGCCCGCCGTCCACCGGGCACCGGTGCGCGGCCCGCGCGACGATCGGGAGCGCGCGCTCTGCGAGATCTTCGCGCTCGGCGGCGACAGCATCCTGTCGATCGCGGTGGCCAGCCGGGCCCGCCGCGAGGGCATGGAGATCAGCGCCCGGGACGTCTTCGCCCATCGGACCCCGGCCGCGCTGGCGGCGTTCGTCGGGCCGTCGAACGCGAACGCGAACGCGAACGTGGATGCCGGTGCCGGGCCGGCGGACGGCGGCGAGCCGGACGAGCGGGCCGTGGCCGCGGCGATCGGAGATCCCGACGGCGTCGGTGACGTGCCGCTGCTGCCGATCATGCATCGGTTGCGGGAGGCCGGCGGCCCGATCCGGCGGTTCAACCTCTCGATGCTGGTCGACACCCCGGCGGCGGCAACCACGGAGACGATTACCGCGGTGCTCGCCGCCGTGATCGAACGCCATGACGCGCTGCGGCTGCGACTGACCTCTCTCGGCGGCCTGCCGACTACCGGCCAGCAGCACAGCGGCGGCCGTTTGGCCGGCGGCCTACAACCGGGCGGCTGGGCGCCGCCGGCGCTGTGGTCGCTGGAGACGCTGCTGGCCACCGCGGTGACCGCCGCGGACCTGCTCCACCGCGTCGACGTGGCCGGCTTCGACGCCGCCCGGCTGCGCGCGGCCATCGCCGCGGAGTCCGACGCGGCCATCGCCGCGGAGTCCGACGCGGCCGTCGGACGGCTCGATCCCGAAGCCGGGACGGTAGTACAGGCGGTCTGGTTCGACGCCGGCCCGGGGCAGCCCGGCCAGCTGCTGCTCGCCGTCCACCACCTGGGGATCGACGGCGTGTCCTGGCGCATCCTCTTCAACGATCTTGCTGCCGCGTGGGAGGCGGTGGCGGCCGGGCGGCGTCCCGTCCTCGAACCGGTCGCGACGTCGCTGCGCACGTTCGCGCGCGTGCTCACCGAACAGGCGCAGTCCCCGGCTCGCCTGGCCGAGCTCGCGCACTGGGGCGAGACGCTGCGGCCCGGCGGGGAGCTGCTGCCCGGTGCCGGCGGCCCGTTCGGGACGGTCGGTGCTGCCTCCCGGCACGTCGTCGGCCTGGACGTCGACGACACCGTGCCGCTGCTGACGTCGGTGCCGGCCGCGGTCAACGGTGACGTCACCGATGTGCTGCTAGCCGCGCTGCGGCTGGCGGTCACCCGCTGGCATGCCCGGGGCGGCCGGGACGGCTCCGCCGACCTGCTCGTCAACCTGGAGCGGCACGGCCGGGAGGAGATCGCGCCCGGCCTGGACCTCTCCCGCACGGTCGGCTGGTTCACCAGCGTCACGCCCGTGCGCCTGCCGGCTGTGGACGCGGACGCTGAACCCGCACGGTCATCGTCCGAGGAACGGGGACGGCGGCAGAGCGAGGCGGCGACGCGGCGCGCCCGTGCGGGCTCGCGGCCGTCGGAGGCGGTCGCCACGCTCAAGGAGGTCAAGGAGCGGCTGCGGGCCAGCGCCGACGGCGGTCTCGGCCACGGGCTGCTGCGCTATCTCAATCCCCAGGTCGGGCCCTTGTTCGCGCGGGCCGCCGTGCCCCAGGTGCTGTTCAACTACTTCGGTCGCTTCCCGGCCGGGCAGCGGGGCCAGGGGCAGGACTGGCTGCCCGCCGCGGACTCCGACGCGCTCGCCGTCGCCTTCGACGCCGACCACGCCCTGCCGTACCTGTTGCAGATCGACGCGATCTGCCAGGAGACGCCGCACGGGCCACGGCTGACCGCGACCTGGGCCTGGACCGCAGGCGGGCTGTCCGAACACGACGTCCGCGAGCTCGCCGAGGCATGGGCGGACGCGCTGCGGGAGCTGACCGCGGCCGTCGTCGGCACCGGAACCGGCACCGGAACCGGCGGCAGCGACAGCGGCGTCGGCGGCGTCGGCGGCGCCGGCGGCCTGACCCCGTCCGATCTGACCGTGATCGCGCTCACTCAGACCGAGATCGACGTTGTCGAGCGGATCGCCCCGGGACCGGTCGGCGACATCTGGCCGCTGTCGCCGTTGCAGGAGGGGCTGTACTTCCACGCCAGCTACGACATGGGTGAGCTGGACGTCTACACCGCGCAGGTCGCCTTCGACCTCGACCACCGGGTCGAGGTCGACCGGCTGCGCCTGGCTGCGGCCACGTTGCTGGCCCGCAACCCCAGCCTGCGGGCGGGTTTCACCAGCGACGGGCTCAGCCGCCCGGTGCAGTTCATCTGCGCGGACCGGGCGGCCCGGCTGACCGAGGTCGACCTGAGCGGGTTGGACGCGTCCGAACGGGACGCGCGGATCACCGAACTGATGACGGACGACCGCACCCGGCGGTTCGACCTGGCCGACCCGCCGCTGTTCCGGCTGTTGCTGCTGCGCCTGGGCGGCGGGCGCGACCGGCTCGCGATCACCCACCATGTGCTGCTGTGGGACGGCTGGTCCGGGCAGGTGCTCGTCGACGAGCTGTTCACCCTGTACGAGCAGGCCGGCGACGACCGGGGGCTGCCCCGGCCGGGCTCCTACCGGGACTACCTGCGCTGGCTCGCCGAGCAGGACGTCGAGCTGGCCAGCCGGTCCTGGCGGGACGCGCTCGCCGGCCTCGCCGAGCCGACGCTGCTCGGCCCGGCCGGCCAGAGCCCCACCCCGGCGTTGCCGGACCGGCACGCCGTCGAGCTGCCCGCCGAGCTGAGCGAGCTGCTGCGGGCGCAGGCCCGTCGGCACGCGGTGCCCGTCAACACGTTGCTTAGCGTGGCCTGGGCGCTGGTGCTGTCGAACGCGGTGGGCCGGGACGACGTGGTCTTCGGTACCACGGTCGCGGGCCGGCCGGCGGACATCCCGGACGTCGAGAGCGTGATCGGGCTGTTCCTCAACACCGTGCCGGTGCGGGTCGCGCTCGACCCGTCGGAGCTGGTCGGTGACCTGCTGCGCCGGTTCTCCGCCGAGCGCACCGCGCTGATGCCCCACGAGTACCTGGGCCTGGCCGACATGCAGCGCGGCAGCGGCCACAGCCAGCTGTTCGACACCCTGTACGTGCTGCAGAACTTCGGCGGCGGGACGGGCGGCGACTCCGCCCGGCTGCGCGAACGGCTCGGTGTCCACGACGCCGGCTACGTCGACTCCACCCACTACCCGTTGACCCTGGTCATCTTCCCGGGCCAGCGGCTGCGGATCACCCTGCACTACCGGCCGGACGTCATCGACTCCGCGTTCGCGGGTGCCCTGCTGGCCCGCTACACCACCGCGCTCGACAGCCTGACCGGCGACCCGGGCACCAGAGCCGGCGGCCTCCAGCTGATCCCCCCGCGGGAGCTTCGGCTCCTGGCCGAAAGCCCGACGGCGGACGGGCGTCCGCTGCCCGGCACGCTGTCGCCCGACGAGCCGCCGCGGGCCGGCGAGTCGTTGCCGTCCGGTGATGTGCCGGTGCCCGACGACACGGTCGCCGACATGCTCGGCGCGCAGGCGGCACGCACACCGCGGGAAGTAGCGCTCGTCTTCGGTGAGCAGCGTCTGACCTATGCCGAGCTCGACACCCGGGTCAACCGGATGGCCCGCCTGCTGCTCGCCGAGGGCGCCGGGCCTGAACGGGTCGTGGCGCTGGCCCTGCCGCGTTCGATCGACATGGTCGTGGCGCTGTTCGCGGTGCTGCGGACGGGCGCGGCCTACCTGCCGCTGGACCTGGACTACCCGGCCGACCGGCTGGCGTTCATGATCACCGACGCGGCCTCGATGTGCGTGCTCACCACGTCCACGGTCGAGCCACTGTTGGTTACCCCCGACGCGGCCACGGCGGACGCGGCCGGAACCGGCGCGGACGGGACCAGCGCGGGCGCAGGCGGGACGGACACGGCTGGGCGCGGGCGCGACGAGGTGGGCACGACACCCACCCGCGTCCTGCTCGACGACCCGGCGGTGGCCGAACGGCTCGCCGCGCTGCCCGGTGACGGCCTGGCCGACGACGAGCGGCCCGGGTTCGCTCCCGGCCGGCCGCACCGGCTGGACCACCCCGCCTACATCATCTACACCTCCGGCTCCACCGGCCGTCCCAAGGGCGTCGTCACCCCGTACCGGGGGCTGACGAACATGCAGCTCAACCACAGGGAGGCCATTTTCGGGCCGGCGGTCGCCTCCGCCGGCGGGCGGCGGCTGCGGATCGCGCACACCGTCTCCTTCGCGTTCGACATGTCCTGGGAGGAGTTGCTCTGGCTCGTCGAAGGGCACGAGGTGCACGTCTGCGACGAGGAGCTGCGCCGCGACGCCCAGGCTCTGGTGGCCTACTGCGACACGCACCGCGTCGACGTGGTCAACGTGACGCCGACCTACGCCGGGCTGCTGTTCGAGCACGGGCTGCTGGACGGCCCCGGCGATCCGGAGCAGGCGCCGAGCACGGCCAGCACGGCGGACCTGGCGGGCCCGGCGGAGCCGGGGCGGGGCGCTCCGACCGGGGGGCACCGGCCGGTGCTGGTGCTGCTGGGCGGCGAAGCGGTCTCCGACGTGGTCTGGTCACGCCTGCGCGACACGGAGGGTACGTATGGTTACAACTTGTACGGGCCGACTGATTACACCATCAACACTCTCGGCGGAGGAACTACCGACAGTGACACCCCAACCGTCGGACGGCCGATCCGTGACACCAGCGTGTACCTGCTGGACGGTTGGCTGCGGCCGGTGCCCGACGGCGCCGTCGGCGAACTGCACATCAGCGGCGCGGGCCTGGCCCGCGGCTACCTCGACCGTCCCGGGCTGACCGCCGGGCGGTTCGTCGCCGACCTGTTCGGCCCGCCCGGGTCGCGGATGTACCGCACCGGCGACCTCGCCCGCCGCCGGCCCGACGGCAACCTGGACTTCCTCGGCCGCACCGACGACCAGGTGAAGGTCCGTGGCTACCGGGTCGAGCTCGGTGAGATCTCCGCCGCGCTGACCCGTCATCCACAGGTCGCCCAGGCCGCCGTGGCCGTCCGCACGGACCCGGCCGTGCCCGGCCTGACCCGGCTGGTCGGCTACGTCGTGCCCGCCGAGTTGACCGGGGACGCCCGTGACCAGGCCGAACGCGAGCAGATCGGCGAATGGCAGCAGATCTACGACGCCGAGTACACCGAGATCGACACCGCTGTCTTCCGGGAGGACTTCGCCGGCTGGGACAGCAGCTACGACGGCCAGCCCATCCCGCTGGCGCACATGCGCGAGTGGCGGGAGGCCACCGTCAGCCGCATCCGCGAGCTGCGGCCCAGGCAGGTGCTGGAGATCGGGGTCGGCAGCGGGCTGCTGCTGTCCCGGCTCGCGCCGGACTCCGAGGCCTACTGGGGTACCGACATCGCCGCGCCCGTCATCGACAAGCTGCGGGCCGACGTGGCGGCCCATCCCGCCCTGGCCGGCCGCGTCGAGCTGCGCGCGCAGCCGGCGCACGTGTTCGACGGGCTGCCGGCCGGCTTCTTCGACACCGTCGTCGTCAACTCGGTGGTGCAGTACTTCCCGAGCGTGGACCACCTCACCGGCGTGCTGGCGGCGGCGGTGGGCCTGCTCGTCCCCGGTGGGGCGCTGTTCGTCGGTGACGTGCGCAACCTGCGGCTGGCCCGTGCCTTCCACACCGCGGTCGCGGTGACCCGCACGGACGAGCGGACCGAGCCGGCACGGCTGCGCCACGCCATCGAGCGTGGCGTCACCCTCGACAAGGAACTGCTCGTCGACCCGGACTACTTCGCCGCGCTGCCGCGGGCGATCCCGGGCATCACGGTGACCGTGCGCGTCAAGCGTGGCCACCATCACAACGAGCTCACCCGCCACCGGTACGACGCGGTGATCCACCGGTCCCCGGCGTCCACCCTCTCCCTCGCGGACGCGCCGACCCTGCCCTGGCAGAACTGGATCTCGACCGTCGACACCACCGGACCTGTGGACACCGGACCTGTGGACACCAGCGCTGTGGATGCCGGCGCTGTGGACGGCGTGGCAGCGGACGCGGTTGCCGGGGCCCTGGCCGGACTGCGCGCACATCTGCGGGATCGCCGTCCGGACAGGCTGCGGGTCAGCGGCATCCCGAACGCGCGCCTCGCGGGCGAGCTCGCGGCCGTGCGCGCGCTGGTGGATCAGACGTCCACGCTGAACAGCGCTGACGGACAACCGGACAGCGTCGTCGAGCGCCCGCGGGGCGCGTCCGGACAACCGGACGGCGGGCACACGGTGACCGACATCCAGGCGCTGCTTGCCACGACCGGTGCCGGGGTGGAACCGGAGGTGCTGCACGACCTGGGTGACCAGCTCGGCTACACCGTCCTCACCACCTGGTCCGGCGCGGCGCCTGACGCCGTGTCCCAGTCCGGCACTGTGCCGGATGCGGCGCCGTGGAACGGCGCTGTGCCGGACGCCGCGCCGTGGGACGGGCAGGACGGATCCGCGGTCGCCCACGGGTGCTTCGACGCCGTGTTCGTCGCTGCCGACCAACTCGCCGGCCGGGCCGCCGTCGACGTCTACCGTCCGACCGACACAGCCGTCCAGGCATCGGGAACACCGGTGTCACCAGCGGCATCGAGAGCAGCGGAGACAGCGGAGACAGCGGAGACAGCGAGGACATCGGATGCGTCGGGGGTGTCGCTGGCCGCCTACGCCAACGACCCGACCGCCGCGCGCGGCAACGGCGCGCTGATCGCCCGGCTGCGCGACCACCTGCGCGCGCAGCTACCGGACTACATGGTCCCGGCGGGGATCCTCACCCTGGACGCGCTGCCCCGGACCATCAACGGCAAGCTGGATCTCGCGGCCCTGCCGGACGCCGAGCCCAGCGCCGTCCAGGCTCCCGGCCGGGCCCCGTCCTCCGCCGAGGAGGAGCGTCTGTGTGCCCTGTTCACGCAGGTCCTGGGGCTGTCCGAGGTCGGGGTCACCGACAGCTTCTTCGATCTCGGCGGCCATTCCCTGCTCGCCATCCGTCTGATCAGCCAGGCGCGGGCCGAGTTCGGCGCCGAGCTGGCCATCCGCGATCTGTTCGAGGCGCCCACCCCGGCGCTGCTCGCCGTACGGATCGGTGACGGGCGGCCGCCGCGGCCGGCGGTGGTGCCCATACCCCGTCCGCGGCGGATCCCGCTCTCGCCGGCTCAACAGCGGCTCTGGCTGGTCGATCGGCTCGTGGCGGGAGGGATTCCCGTTGACCGCGAGCGCGGCGGGCGATCCGCGAGGCATACCGCCACCGCCTACAACTACCCGATGGTGTTCCGGCTCCGTGGTGATCTCGACCTGGACGCGCTGCGCGCCGCCGCCGTGGACGTGATGGATCGGCACGAGTCCCTGCGCACCGTCGTCGAGGAACATCAGGGCGCCGGGTTCCAGCGGATCCTCGACATCGGCTCCGCCCGGCCGGAGGTCATGGTCGTCGAATGCGCGTCGGATGAGCTGGCCGAGCGCGTGGCCGAGGCCGCGGCCAGGCCGTTCGACCTGCGTACCGATCCGCCGCTGCGGCTGGCGGTGTTCCGGCTCGGCGTAGCCGACCACGTGCTGGCGGTCGTCCTGCACCACGTCGCCACGGACGAGTGGTCCGACCGCCCGTTCCTACGTGACCTGGACGCCGCCTACACCGCCCGCCGAAATGGTTCGACGCCCGGATGGGCGCCGCTGCCGGTGCAGTATGCCGACTACACGCTGTGGCAACAGCGCTTCCTGGGTGATCCGGCGGATTCGGACAGCATGGCCGCCCGGCAACTGACCTTCTGGGCGGACGCGCTGCGCGACCTGCCCGAGGAGATCCCGCTGCCGCTGGACCGGCCGCGGCCTGCGGCCCGTGACGGCGTCGGTGCCCGGGTGCGGTTCGAGGTGCCCGATATGACGGCGCAGGCGCTGCGTGCCCTGTGTACGCGGACCGGTACGAGCATGTCGATGCTGGCCCATGCCGCCGTCGCGGCCTTGCTGCACCGGCTGGGAGCGGGTGAGGACATCCCGCTCGGCGTTCCAGTCGCCGGCCGTACCGACGAGGCACTGGATGACCTGGTTGGCTTCTTCGTCAACACCCTCGTCCTGCGTTCCGACCTGTCCGGTGACCCGGCCTTCACCGAGCTGCTGGCCAGGACCCGTCAGACCGATCTTGCCGCCTTCGACCACCAGGACATCCCGTTCGAGCAGGTGGTCGCGGCGTTGAACCCGCCCCGGACCGCTGGCCGGAACCCGCTGTTCCAGGTGATGACCGGTTACCACCGTCGTAGCGACGACAGCGGCACCCTGTTCGGGCAGGCGGTGGACTGGTACCCCACCGAAGTCGTGACCGCGAAGTTCGACCTGCACTTCACCCTCGTGGAGCGGGTTGGGGAAAGCGCCGCGGCAGGCCGGATCAGCCTCCTGTTGGAGTACGCGACCGACCGTCTCGCCCACACCGCCGCGGAACATCTGGCCCGACGGATGATCCGGCTCCTTGAGCAGGTCGCCGCCGACCCGGACCGGCCGCTCGCCGCGATCGACATTCTTGATCCGGACGAACGCCGCCGGCTCCTGGCCGACGGGACCGGTGCCACCCACGTGGTGCCGGCCCGGACGCT
Organism: Candidatus Protofrankia datiscae; assembly: GCF_000177615.2. Taxonomy (GTDB): domain Bacteria; phylum Actinomycetota; class Actinomycetes; order Frankiales; family Frankiaceae; genus Protofrankia; species Protofrankia coriariae. The sequence continues at coordinate 60,854 of NC_015656.1, forward strand.
GCCGCGCCTGTTCGAGGAGCAGGTGGACCGCAGCCCTGACACGGTCGCGCTGGTCACCGAGAACATGACACTGCGTTATGCGGAGCTGGACGTTCTGGCGAACCGGTGGGCCAGGCTGCTCACCGCACACGGGATCGGGCCCGGCTCGATGGTGGGGGTGGCCATCCCGCGGTCGGCGAAGCTCGTCGTCGCGCTCTACGCCGTACACAAGGCCGGAGCGGCCTACCTGCCGTTGGACACCGACTACCCGGCTGACCGGCTCGCGTTCATGATGGCCGACGCCGCTCCCGTGAGGGTGCTGACCACGTCCGCGGCCACCGCACGCCTGCCGGTCACCGAGGTGCCGCTGTCAGTGGTGGACTCGGCCGAGTTCCGCGCACAGGTCGACGCCCAGCCGGGCACGCGGTTTGACGCCGAGGAGGTTCCGCAGCCCGCCGGCGGCGACCTGCCGGCTTACGTGATCTACACCTCGGGTTCGACCGGACGACCGAAAGGCGTCATGGTCTCGCATGCCGGCATCGTCAACCGGCTGTGCTGGATGCAGCACGAATACCGGCTCGACGCGGGTGATCGGGTCCTGCAGAAGACCCCCTCGAGTTTTGACGTGTCGGTGTGGGAGTTCTTCTGGCCACTGCTCGCCGGGGCGACGCTGGTGGTGGCGGCGCCCGACGGGCATCGGGACCCCGGCTACCTGGCAGCGCTGATCGACCGCGAGCGGATCACGACCGTGCACTTCGTGCCGTCGATGTTGGCGGAATTCCTGGCGGAGCCGGCGGCGGCCGGCTGCACCGGGCTGCGTCGGGCGATCTGTAGCGGGGAGGCGCTGCCGGCCGACCTCGCTCACCGGTTCCACCGGGTCCTGCCGCATGCGCGGCTGGACAACCTGTACGGGCCGACAGAGGCATCGGTGGACGTGACCTGGTTCCGGGCTGGGCCCGGCGCCGCTGGCGGGATGACGGACGGAGCCGGAACTGGTCCGGGGTCGGTACCGATCGGCCGGCCGGTGTGGAACACCCGTGTGTCGGTGCTCGACTCCGCCCTGCGTCCGGTACCCGCCGGAGTCCCCGGTGAGCTGTACCTCGCGGGCGTGCAGATCGCCCACGGGTACCTGGGACGGTCCGCGCAGACCGCGGAGCGGTTCGTCGCGGACCCGTACGGCGGCCCGGGTGAGCGGATGTACCGCACCGGCGACCTCGTCCGCTGGACGCCCAGCGGTGAGCTGGAGTTCCTCGGCCGGGTGGACGACCAGGTGAAACTGCGGGGGGTCCGCATCGAGCTGGGCGAGATCTCCTCCGCGCTGCTCGCCGACGGCACGGTGGCGCAGGCGGCGGTCGCCGTCCGCGAGGACCGCCCCGGTGACCAGCGGCTGGTCGGGTATGTGGTGGCCGCTCCCGGGCAGGACGTGGATACCGCGGCGCTGCGAGCCCGGCTGGCCGCGACGTTGCCCGAGTATCTGGTCCCGGCGGCACTGCTTGTGCTCGACTCGCTGCCGGTCACCCCGAACGGCAAGCTGGACCGCCGCGCCCTGCCGGCTCCGGACCCGTCCACGCGGATGTCGGGGGCCTCGCCGCGTACCGCGCGCGAGCATCTGCTCTGCGGGCTGTTCGCGGATGTTCTCGGCCTGGAACGGGTCGGGACCGACGACAACTTCTTCGCTCTTGGTGGCCACTCGCTGCTGGCGGCCCGTCTGGTGGCGCGGATCGGCACAGCCCTGGGGGTGCGGCTTTCGCTGCGTACCGTCTTCGAGGCACCGACCGTGGCGGGGCTCGTCAGGCGATTGGAGCACACCGGCGCGGCCGGGCCGGCGCTGGAACGGGTGGCGCCTCCCGCGCGACCTGAACGGCTGCCGTTGTCATTCGCCCAGCAGCGGCTGTGGGTCCTCTACCAGGTTGACGGGCCGAGCCCCACCTACAACATTCCGCTGCTCTGGCGGCTTTTCGGGCACCTTGACATGGCCGCGCTGCGGGCGGCCATAGGCGACCTGGCGGAGCGGCACGAAACCCTGCGGACGATCTTCCCGCAGCGCGACGGCCGGGCGTACCAGCAGGTGCTGGAGCCGCGCGACACCGGAGTCCGGATCGACGTCGAACGGGTCGGGGAGGCCGAGCTGGCGGCGCGCCTGTCCGCCGCGGTGAGCTACGGCTTCGCGCTCGAGCAGGAACCGCCGATGCGGGTGTGGGTCTTCGAGCTGGCGCCGGAAGAGCACGTCCTGCTGTTCCTGGTGCATCACATCGCCGTCGACGAATGGTCGGAGCGGCCCTTCGTCGACGACCTGACCGCCGCCTACCGGGCCCGGCTGGCCGGGTCGCCACCGGCGTGGGCTCCGCTACCGGTGCAGTACGCCGACTACGCGCTGTGGCAGCGTGCTGTCCTCGGCGACGCCACCGACCTGGACAGCCTGCTGGCCCGCCAGCTCGCCTTCTGGCGGCAGGCGCTCGCCGGCGCGCCGAGCGAGCTGACGCTGCCGCTGGACCGGCCGCGTCCGGCCGAGCCGACCTCCCGCGGGGGAGTGGTCGACTTCGCGCTGGACGCGGAGCTCTCGCGCGGTCTGCGCGAGCTCGCCCGGTCGTGCGACGTCACCATGTTCATGGTGTTGCAGGCCGCGGTCGCGGCGCTGCTCACCCGCCTCGGGGCAGGGAGCGACATCCCGCTGGGCACCCCGGCCGCCGGCCGCGGTGACGAGGCGCTCGACGACCTGGTGGGCTTCTTCCTCAACACGCTGGTGCTACGGACCGACACGTCGGGCGATCCCACCTTCCGCGAGCTGCTGGCCCGGGTGCGCGAGACCGACCTGGCCGCCTTCGACCACCAGGACGTGCCGTTCGAGCGGGTGGTGGATGCGGTCAACCCGGCCCGGTCGCTCTCGCGCCATCCGCTCTTCCAGATCATGATCGTCTATCTGGCCGGTGCCGGGGACGGGCCGGCGCTGTTGGGCCTGCCATCCCGGCCGGAGCCGCTCGGCCAGCACACGGCCAAGTTCGACCTGTCCTTCGCCTTTGTCGAGCCGGCGGACGGCGACGGGATCGTCGGCGGGATCGAGTACAGCGCCGACCTGTTCGACCGCGCCACCGTCGAGCGGATCGGGGCCCGGCTCACCGCGCTGCTCGGCCAGGTGGCGGCTGGTGCCGACGAGCCGATCGGCCTGCTGGACGTGTTCACCCCGCTCGAGCGGGATCGGGTCCTGCGGGACTGGAACGACACCGCCCACCCGGTCGACGAGTCGACAACCCTGCTGGATCTGGTCCGTGCGCAGGCCGCGCGTACTCCGAACGCGATCGCGCTGATCTGTGACGACATACCGCTGTCCGGCTCACAGTCGTCCGACACACAACTGTCCGGTGCGCAGGCGGACGGTGCGCAGGCGGACGGTGCGCAGGCACCCTGCAGGCAGTCGTCCGACGGGCAGCCGCCCCACGGGGGGCCGTCCGACGGGCAGTCACCCCACGCTCGGCCGTCCCGCACGGAGCTGACCTACGCGGAGCTGGACGCGCGGGCGCGGCGGCTGGCGCGGGTGCTGGCCCAGCGGGGTGCCGGGCCGGAGCGGATCGTCGCGCTGGCGGTGTCGCGCTCGGCGGAACTCGTCGTCACCCTGCTCGCGATACATCGGACGGGCGCCGCCTACCTGCCGGTCGACCCGGACTACCCGGCCGACCGGATCGCGTTCATGCTCGCCGACGCCCACTCGACCTGCCTGGTGACCACGTCGGCGGTCCGCTCCGCCCTGCCGGAGACGGCCGTGCCCGTCCTGGAACTCGACGATCCCGCCGTCATAGCGGCCGTGAACGGCTCCGCCGCCGGCCTGGCTGTGAACGGTTCCGCCGCGAACAGTTCGGCTGTGGACGGTCCCACTGTGGACGGCTCCGTTGTGGACGGCCTCGCTGTGGGTGACTCGGTTGTGAACGGTCTCCCTGTGAACGGCGCCGGTGTGGACAGGCTCGATGCCGGTGGGCTCGGCATCGGCGGCCTGGAGCGGGGTGAGTCGGACGGTCCGGACGGCCTGCCGGGGCGTGGCGCGATCGATCCCCGGTCGGCGGCGTATGTGATCTACACCTCCGGTTCGACCGGACAGCCCAAGGGAGTCGTCGTCCCGCACGCGGGCATCGTCAACCGGCTGTTGTGGATGCAGGACGAGTACCGGCTGACCGCCGACGACCGGGTGCTGCAGAAGACCCCGGCCAGTTTCGACGTGTCGGTCTGGGAGTTCTTCTGGCCGCTGACCGTCGGCGCGACGCTGGTCATGGCCCGCCCCGAGGGACACCGCGATCCGCTGTACCTGACGGAAGTGATCAAATCGCAGCGGGTGACGATCGTGCACTTCGTGCCGTCCATGCTGGAGGCGTTCCTCGCCGAGCCGGCGGCTGCCGGGTGCACCGGCCTGCGGCGGGTGCTGTGCAGCGGCGAGGCGCTGCCCGTGGAGCTGGCCACCCGTCTGCGTCGCGTCCTGGACGTCCGGCTGGACAACCTGTACGGGCCGACCGAGGCCTCCGTCGACGTCACGTCCACCCGCTTCACCGGACCGCTGCCAACCGGCCCGCTACCACCCGGTTCGGTGCCGATCGGCCGTCCGGTGTGGAACACCCAGGTGTACGCGCTCGACGCCGCCATGCGCCCGGTGCCGCCGGGCGTCCCCGGAGAGCTCTACCTCGCCGGCGTCCAGCTCGGACGCGGCTATCTGGGCCGGCCGGGCCTGACCGCGCAGCGGTTCGTCGCCAACCCGTTCGGGGCGGCGAGCAGCCGGCTGTACCGCACCGGCGACCTGGTCCGGTGGACCGACGACGGTGAGCTCGCCTTCCTCGGCCGGGTCGACGACCAGGTGAAGATCAGAGGTTTCCGGGTCGAGCTCGGCGAGATCGAGTCGGTGCTGTCCCAGGCCCCGAGGGTCGCCCGCGCGGTGGTCGTCGTCCGCGAGGACGACCTCCGGCAACGCCACCTGGTGGCCTACCTGGTACCGAACGCAACGGATGCACCGGGCGGCGTGGCTGCTGCGCACCCGGCCAGCGCCGACGCGCACGGTGCCGGCGCGGGCGGTGTGGACGTTGACGCCGTGCGGGCCCGGGCGGTCGAGGCGTTGCCCGAGCACATGGTTCCGGCGGCCTTTGTCGTGCTCGACGCGCTGCCGGTCACCCCCAACGGCAAGCTCGACCGGGCCGCGCTGCCGGCCCCGGACTTCGCCGGGCTGGTCTCCGACTCCGCGCCGGCCAGCCCGCGCGAGGCGCTGCTGGCCGAGCTCGTCGCCGGGGCGCTGGGCCTGGCGCGCGTCGGTGTCGACGACGACTTCTTCACCCTCGGTGGCGACAGCATCCTCGCGATGCAGGTGGTCGGCCGGGCCCGCACGGCGGGGCTGGCGATCAGCCCACGGGACGTGTTCCGCTACCGGACGGTGGCGGCGCTCGCGTCGGCCGCCGGGATCCTGCCCGACGCCGTGGATCCAGCGGCCCTCGCGGAGCACGCCGACACCGGCGCGCCCCCGCTGGCGCTCGACGCGGCCGAGGCGGCGGAGCTCGCCGGGCTGCGTCCCCAGCCGGCGGAGATCCTCCCGCTGTCACCGCTACAGGCGGGCCTGCTCTTCCACGCCTCGTTCGACCCGGACACCGACCCGGACGCCGACACCGATCCGGCCGCGGCCGATGAGCTGAACCCGGTCGCCGGCCGGCCGGCCGCCGTTTCCGACGGCGATCCCGGTGCGGGCGATCCCGGCGTCGGCCCCGACGCGGGGGAACTGGACGTCTACACCGTCCAGGTGTCCTTCCAGCTGGACGGCCCGCTGGACCCGGCCAGGCTGCGGCGGTCCGCGCAGGCGCTGCTGGAGCGGCACGCGAACCTGCGGGCCGGCTTTCGCTACCTCGCCTCGGGACGCCCGGTCGCACTGGTCGCCCGGAACGTGACGCTGCCCTGGCGGCAGGTCGACGTCTCGGTGTTGGACGAGGCGGGCCGGCACACCGCGTGGGAGCGGTACCTGGCCCAGGAGCGGCGCCGTTTCGATCCGGCCGCCGCGCCGCTGCTGCGGCTGCTGCTGGTGCGTTTCGGCGACCAGCAACACCGGCTGGCCATCTCCCACCAGCACCTGGTGATGGACGGCTGGTCGGTGCCCCTGCTGATGGCCGAGCTGTCCGAGATCTACCGGCGGGGCGGTGACGCGGCCGGCCTCGCCCCGGCCGTCCCCTACCGTGACTATCTGGGCTGGCTCGCCCGGCAGGACCAGCGGGCGGCGCGGGCCGAGTGGGCGCGCTCGCTCGACGGCCTCGCCGAGCCGACCCTGCTGGTGCCGGCCGACCCGGATCGGCCGCCGCTGGTGCCGGACCTGCGCACGGTGGAGCTGTCCACAGAGCTGACCGTGGCCCTGACGGCGGTGGCCCGCCAGCGTGGCCTCACGCTCAACACCCTGGTGCAGGGCGCCTGGGGCATTCTGCTGTCCCGGTTGACCGGGCGGGACGACGTCGTCTTCGGCGCCACCGTCTCCGGCCGCCCGCCGGAGCTCGCCGGCGTCGAGTCCATGATCGGGCTGTTCATCAACACGGTCCCGGTCCGGGTCCGGTCGCGGCCCGGCGACACCGTGGCCGGCCTGCTCGAACGCCTCCAGGACGCCCAGGCCGGGCTGATCGCCCACCAGCACCTGGGGCTGGCCGACATCCAGCGGGCCGCGGGGCTCGGGGAACTGTTCGACACGCTGATCGTGTTCGAGAGCTACCCCGTCGCCGACGGCCCGGAGCTCGGTGAGGAGGACGGGCTGCGCACCGCGGCGGTGGGGCACCAGGACGCCACGCACTACCCGTTCGCCTGGGCGGTCGAGCCCGGCGAACGGCTGAGCCTGACCGCGGAGTACCGCGGTGACCTGTTCGACCAGGACGCCGCGGAGCGGATCGTCACCGCCATGGTGGGCCTGCTCGAGGCGATGGCCACCGACATCGACCAGCCGGCCGCCCGGCTGGACGTCCTCTCGCCGCGGGAGAGGCACCGGATGCTGGTGGAGTGGAACGGCACGCCGCTGGCGGTGCCGCCCACGACCGTGCCGGCGCTGTTCGAGGCGCAGGCCGAACGCGCTCCGGACGCCGTCGCCGTCGTCTCCGGTACCACCCGGTGGACGTTCGCCGAGCTCAACGACCGGGCGAACCGGCTGGCCCGGCTGCTCGTCGAGCACGGGGTGGCACCGGAGCGGACGGTGGCGCTGGCGCTGCCGCGGTCGGCCGGGTACGTCCAGGCGATCCTGGCTGTGCACAAGGCCGGCGGCGCCTACCTGCCGGTGGATCTGGACAACCCCGCGGACCGGCTCGCGGACATCGTGGCCGACGCCGCCCCGCACCTGCTCGTGACGACATGTCAGATCGCCGCGAGCCTGCCGGTCACCGGCGTCGCGACGCTGCTGCTCGACGATCCGGCCACCGTCGCCCGCCTCGCCGCCGCCGACGGCGGGAACCCCACCGACGACGACCGGGCGCTGCCCCTGCTGCCGGCGCACCCGGCCTATGTGATCTACACCTCCGGTTCGACCGGACGGCCCAAGGGGGTCGTCGTGCCCCATCAGGGTGTGGTGAACCTTTTCCACAGCCACCGCGAGACCCTGTACGCGCCGGCGGTGGCGGCGACCGGCCGGGAGCGGCTGCGGGTGGCGCACGCCTGGTCGTTCTCGTTCGACGCGTCCTGGCAGCCGCAGCTGTGGCTGCTCGACGGCCACGCCCTGCACGTGGCGTCGGATGAGGCCCGCCGGGACCCGGAACTGCTGGCCCAGATGATCGCAACGGAGGGCATCGACTTCATCGAGGTGACACCGTCGCTGCTCGCCCAGATGGTCGACGTCGGGCTGGTCACGGGAGACCGCTGCCCGCTCGCGGTGGTGGGGTTCGGCGGCGAGGCCGTCCCGGAGCCGCTGTGGAACCGACTGCGCGCGCTGACCGGCACCGAGAGCTTCAACCTGTACGGCCCGACCGAGTCCACCGTGGACGCGCTCGTCGCCCGGGTTGCTGACAGTGACCGTCCTGTGGTCGGCCGTCCGGTGGCCAACACCTGGGCGTACGTGCTGGACGCGTACCTGCGACCGGTCCCGCCCGGGGTCACCGGTGAGCTGTACCTGGCCGGGGCCGGCCTGGCCCGTGGCTACCTGGGACGGGCCGCGCTCACCGCGGAGCGGTTCGTCGCGAACCCCTTCGAGCCGGCGGGCGCCCGGATGTACCGGACCGGTGACCTCGCCCGTTGGAACGCGGACGGCCAGATCGAGTACGGCGGACGCTCCGACGACCAGGTCAAGATCCGGGGCTTCCGGGTCGAGCTCGCCGAGATCGAGACGACGATCGCCGGACTGCCCGGCGTTAGCCAGGTGGTGGTCACCGTCCGCGAGGGCCGTCCGGGCGTCCGACAGCTGGTGGCCTACGTGGTCACCGATCCCCCGGCGCTTCCCCCGGCGACCGCCCCGGGAACGAACGAAGCGGACCAGCCCGAAGTGGGGACGGCCGGTCTGGGGACAACTGGGTTGGGGACGGCCGGAGTGGGGGCAACTGGGCTGGGGGCAACTGGGCTGGGGACGGCCGGGCTGGGGACGGCCGGAACGGATAGCGAGCCGCGGCCCGCGGCGTTGTCGGCGCCGGATGTGGCAACGCTGCGTGACCATGCTGTCCGTACGCTGCCCGACTACATGGTGCCGGCGGCGTTCGTGCCGCTCCCCCAGCTGCCGGCGCTGCCCAACGGGAAGCTGGACCGCAACGCGCTGCCGGCCCCCGACTTCACCGCCACCGTCTCCGGCCGGGCCCCCAGCAACCTCACGGAGCAGGCGCTGCGGGACGCGTTCGCCGCGGTGCTCGGCGTCCCCGAACTCGGCGTCGACGACGACTTCTTCACCCTTGGTGGGGACAGCATCGTCGCGATGGAGCTGGTCAGCCAGGCCCGCGCGGCCGCTTTCCGGATCACCCCGCGCCAGGTCTTCCGCCATCGCACGGTGGCGGCACTGGCCACGGTGGCCACCGCCCTCGCCCCGGCGTCGGAGCGGGCCGGCGGCGACGACGGGACGGGAACCGTCCCGCTGACCCCGATCATGCACGCGCTGCGTGAGCTGGGCGGGCCGATCAGCGGCTATCACCAGTCGGCGCTGGTACAGACACCGGCCGAACTGGACTGGACGACCCTGCTGGCCATCCTGCAAGCGCTGGTGGACCGGCACGACATGCTGCGGGCCCGCCTCGTCCGCACGTCCGGCCCGAACGGTGACCACTGGACGTTCACCGTGCCGCCCCCCGAAGCGGTGGACGTCGCGACGCTGCTCGAACGGGTCGACATCCGCACCAGCGGGCCCGGCGGCGTTCTCACCGGGGACGCGCTGACCAGGGCGATCTCCGCGGCGGCGCTGGCCGCCCGGGACCGGCTGGACCCGGACGCCGGCGTCATGCTCCAGGCGGTGTGGTTCGACGCGGCCAGGTCCGCGCCGGGCCGGCTGCTGCTGATGGTGCACCACCTGTCGATCGACGGCGTCTCCTGGCGCGTCCTGCTGCCGGACCTCGCGACCGCCTGGGAGAGCATCTCCGCTGGACGCCCCGCCGCCCTGCCGCCCGTCGACACGTCGTTCCGGCGCTGGTCCCGCCTGCTGACCGAACGGGCGTCCGATCCCGCCCGCGAGGACGAGCTGCCGCTGTGGGCGGGCATCCTCGCCGGCGGTGACCCGCTGCCGCTGATCCGGGAGCTCGACCCGGCCCGGGACGTCGTCAGCACGGTGCGCACCCTGGCGCTGCGGCTGCCGGTCGAACGGACGTCGCCGACTGGCGCCGCCGCCGGTTGGACGGCGTGGGCAATGACGGCGTGGGCAATGACGGCGTGGGTGACACGGACAGCGTCGGCAACGCGGTCCTGGTGGACCTCGAGGGGCACGGCCGGGAGGAGGAGTTCGCCGGGGACGTGGACCTCTCCCGCACTGTGGGCTGGTTCACCAGCGTCATCCCGGTCTGCCTGGACCCCGGCCCGGTTGATCTGGCCGAGGCGCTGGCCGGCGGGCCGGCCGCCGGGCAGGCGCTTGAGCGCGTCCGGGAGCATCTGGCCGGCCTGCCGTCCGGCGGAATCGGCTACGGGCTGCTGCGCCATCTCAACCCGCGGACGGGGCCGGAGCTGGCGCGGCTGGGCACCCCGCGGATCGAGTTCAACTACATGGGCAGGTTCGGCGTCCCGGAGGCGACGGACTGGTCCTACGCCGCCGAGTCGGACGCGGTGGACCTCGACGCCGACGGGGACATGCCGGAGGGGCACTGCCTGGTGGTGAATTCGCTGACCGAGGACCGTCCGGGCGGGCCGGAGCTGGCTGTGTTCTGGTCCTGGCCGTCCGGTGTGCTGGCTGAGGACGCCGTCCGCGAGCTGGCCGAGACCTGGTTCCAGGCCCTGGACGCGCTGGTGACCCACGCCACCGGCCGGCCGGAGCGCGCATGATCACGATTTCCGCCGCGCGTCCGGCGGTCGTCAGGAAAACCAGGCACCGGCAAAACCCGCGGCGGCCAGGAGCGATATCGGAAAATCCTGAAAGAAGCCGTGGCAATATTGTGGGCAATGGCGTGGCCCATGATGATTCCCGCCGACCGTGATCGAGAACTGACTGTGATTGAGAACTGAGTTTCGGCAGGGCCCCGGGAGAACCGGTCGGGAGAACCGGTCGGGAGAACCGGGCCCAGGAGAACAGCAGAACAGCAGAACAGCAGAACAGCGGAACCGGAGAAGGGGGATACCCATGACCAACCCGTTCGAGGATCCCGACGGCGTCTACACCGTCCTGGTCAACGCCGAGGGGCAGTACAGTCTGTGGCCGGACTTCATCGACGTCCCGGCCGGCTGGACGGTCGAGCACGGGCCGGGCCCGCGCCAGGAGTGCCTGGACTACATCGAGACATACTGGACGGATATGCGCCCCAAGAGCCTGATCGAGGCAATGGAAGCCGCCACCCGCGACTGACCTACCGCCACCCCAGCCGGCGCCAACTCCGGCGCCGGCACCAACGACCTCGGCGGCATCCGAGCCCGCCCGTACAGAGCATGATCGCCGGTTGTTTGTCGTTCTGTACGCTTTTCGGGCCGGTGGGCGTACGTAACGACAAACAACCGGCGATCTTTTCTTTGCCGGGTGTTCTACTGGCTGGCAGGGGCGTCCTGCGGCGTGCGGGTGTCGGACCATGCCTCCCACAGGGCGGCGTAGCGTCCGCCGACGGCGATGAGCTCGTCGTGCGTACCGGTTTCGACGATCCGCCCGTCGTCCAGGACGACGACGAGGTCCGCGCCGGCCGACTGGGTGAGACGGTGCGCGACGACCAGCCCGGTCCGGCCCGCCAGCGCCTGCTCGGCGGCGGCCTCCAGGATGCGGGCACCGGCGCTGCCGGCGTCCGCGGTGGCCTCGTCGAGGATCGCCACCGGCGGATCGGTGAGGACCAGGCGGGCGAGCGCGAGCTGCTGGGCCTGCGTGACGGTCAGTCGGTGCCCGCCCTCCCCCACCACGGTGGCCAGCCCCTCGGGCAGCGCCTTCGCCCACCCGGCCGCGCCGACGCGGTCGAGCGCCGCGAGCAGTTCGTCGTCGCTGGCGTCCGGGCGGGCCAGGCGCAGGTCGTCGGCGAGTGGACCGGCGAAGACGTGCACGTCCTGGGAGATCAGGACGACTGTCCGGCGGACCGCGGCCGGGCCGAGTTCGTCCAGCCCCACGCCGCCGAGCGCGATCGACCCGCTGGTGGGGTGGTGGATGCCCGCGATGAGCCTGGCCAGGGTCGTCTTGCCCGCGCCGCTGGCGCCGACGAGCGCGACCCGTTCGCCCGGCTCGATGTCGAGGTCGACGTCACGCAGCACCTCGTGACCGGGCCGGTAGGCGTGGCCGATACCGGCGGCTCTGACCGAGGCGTCCACCGGCGCGGCGACCGGCCTGCTGACCGACCCCCTGACCGGCGTGGTGACTGCGGTGGCGGCCGAGACCACGGACGACACGGTGCCCGACGCGTCGGCCGGCGCGGCATTCGACGTGCTGGTCAACACGTTGGCCGGCGCACTGGCTGACACGTTGGCTGGGCGGGTCGGTGCGGTTCCGGCGTCGTCGGGATGTCGGCGACGCCCACCATCCGGGCCAGGCTCGCGGTCGCGGCCTGGGCCTCGTCGACGAGCGCCAGCGCCACGTTGATCGGGTTGAACAGGTTGTGGAAGTACAGTGCCGCCGCGGTCGCCGTGCCGATTGTCACCGATCCGTTGCGTACCAGCAGGAAGCCGACCGTGAGGACGGCGGCGAGACCGATGAACTCGGCGAGGTTCAGCCGGGCGTAGAACCGCGTGATCAGGTGGATTCCCCGCAGGGCCAGGTCGACGGTGGTCCAGGAGCGTCGGGTGACCCGGCCGATGTGTTCGTCGTCGCGGCGGAACGCCCGGACGGTGGCCGCACCGCCGATGGTGTCGAGGAGCTGCTGCTGCTGGGCGCCGGCGGCGATACGTTGCCTGGCGTAGAGGGGAATGCTGCTCCCGGCGTACCAGCGGACCGCCTGGAACTGGACGGGCGCGGCGAACAGGGCCGCGAGCGTGAAACGCCAGTCGAGGACCGCGAGCCCCACCAGGGTGAACCCGATGGTCAGAGCGGCGTGGGCCATCTCCGGCAGCGCTCCGCGGACCGCTTCGGTGATCCGCGTGACATCGTTGGTCACGCGTGAGGTCAGGTCGCCGGTGCCGGCGCGTTCCACCTGTTCCAGCGGCAGGGTGAGCGCGCGCGCCACGAAGCGTTCGCGCAGGACGGCCAGCACGCCTTCGCCGAGCCGGGCGACGAGGGTGACCCCGACAGCGGTCAGCACGCCCTGCGCGGCCGCGACGACCACGAGCAACACGACCGGAGTGATGATCGCGTCGGTCGACCGGCCGTCGGCCACGAGGTCGACGATGTGGCCGAGCAGTGGCGCGGTGAACAGGCCGACCACCGTTGACAGGGCCAGCACACCGAACGCGGCGATGGTCAGCGCCCGCCGCTCACGCAGCAGCCCGCCAACCGCGGCACGGATGCGCGCGCTGGTCGCGGTGGGCAGCAGTTCCCGGCTGTCGTCCGTCCGCGCGGAGACCTCAGGCCTGCTCACGGACGCTTCGGGCCTGGCCGCGGACGCCTCGGGGCTGGTCATCGTCGGTTCTCCCGCGTGGTCATCGTGTCAGAACGAGTACTCAGGGCCACCCATCTGGCCTGCGCGTCAGTTCTCGTGCGGACACTTGTCATCACATGGACACCATCCGCCATATGAACACCGTCCGCCGTGCGGACGCTGCCCACTGTGTGGACACCGCTCGTCCCGTGGACGGCGCTTACCGTGTTGACGGCGTCCGTCCCGCGAACAGCGCCTACCGCATGGGTGGCGTTCTCCATACGGATGGTGACCATCGGATGGACACTGTCCGCAGTGTGGACACTGCTCGCTGTGGGGAAGGTGCTCACCAGGTGGGCACTGTCCGCAATATGGACAGCGCTCACCGTAAGGAAAGCGGTCGTCGTGGGGATAGCGACCGCTGTGTGGACAGCGCTGTTCGTCGTGGGGACGGTGGTCATCAGAAGGACGGTGATCGTCATGTGAGCACGGTTGCCCGGTAGTCCGCGTGGCCGTGGACGAGTTCGCCATGGGTGCCATCGGCGATCACCGTGCCCCCGTCGATGACCACCACGCGGTCGGTCGCCGCGAGCAGTGCCGGGCTCGTCGTGATCAGGATGGTGGTCTGGCCGCGGCGGATGTCGCGTATACCGGCCGCGATCCGCGCCTCGGTGACCGCGTCCACCGCCGTGGTGGGGTCGTGCACGGCCAGCACGGGGGAGTCGACGGCGAGTGCGCGGGCGAGCGCGATACGTTGCCGCTGCCCGCCCGACAGTGACCGTCCACGTTCAGCAAGTATTTCGTCGACACCGTTCGGGAGGCTGCTCGCGACCTCGTCGGCCCCCGCCGCCACCAGCGCCCGTCCAACCACACCTCCGGTACGGGCCTCCACCACGCCACCGGCATCGGCACCGACCGAGATCCCGGCACCGACCGAGATCCCGGCACCGACCGGGCTCCTGGCACCGATGCCGACCGCGGCCGGGCCGTTTCCGGGGCCATGCCCGGTGAGACCACCCCCGACAGCAACAGGCTGACGTCCGGCGGGCTCATCTTCGGCCGGGCCACCGTGGGGTGTGGGCACCACGACGTTCTCGATCAGGGTTCCCTCGAACAGCTCCGCGTCGTGCGCGGCCACCAGGACCGCGGCGCGGACCGCCGCCGGGTACACCTCGGACAGCGGCATCCCGTCGAGTTCGACCGAACCGCTGTCCGGATCCGCCTCGCGTCCCAGACACCGCAGGACGGCGGTGGCCGCCGCCGGATCGGCCACGACAATCCCCAGCAGTTCGCCGGGGGCGGCGGTGAACGTCAGGCCTCGCAGCGGCCCGTAGGTCACGTCCTGGAAGCGGACCTGGCCCCGCACCGACCCGGGAAGGCTCCTCGTCCCGGCTCCGACCGCCGGGGGCGCCGCCAGCACCGAGGCGATGCGGCCGGCGGACGCCCGGCCCTGGGCGAACTCCGCGTTCACCCAGGCGAAGATCGATAGCGGTCCGAGCAGGAACTGGGCGAGCCCGACCGCGGCGATCAGATCACCGATCGAGATGTCGCCCTCGGCCGCGAGCCGGCCCGCGACCAGCGCGACCAGCGCGATGAAGATGCCCGTCAGCGCGAGGACGCCGCCGTCGTGCCAGGCCTTCGCGCTGGCCGCCCGCAGGGTCGCCTGCAGGGAGTCCTGGCTGGTACGCCGGTAGCGGGCGATGGCGGCCGGCTCGGCGCCGATGCCCTTGAGTACCCGCAGCCCGGCGACGAGGTCGGCGGCGACGCCCGAGGCGTGCGCGGCGCGTTCCTGCTCGGTGTCGCTGCGGCGTTCCAGCGGCCGGCCGAGCAGGTGCGTCCCCCACAGCAGGAACGGCGCGCCGAACAGCACCAGCAGACCGAGCGGGACGGAGACCGTGAGCAGCGCGACCGCGCCGACCAACAGGCCGGTGACGGCCGCGATCGACGCGGGCAGCGCCGCGCTCACGATGCCGACCCGCTGGGCGTCCCCCGTGGCGATGCTCACCAGTGCCCCGGACAGGCGACCGGTTTCCGCGCCCGCCCGCGGGTCCAGGACACGGCGGGTGAGCTGGATGCGCAGGTTGTGCGCGGAGCGTTCGGCGGCACGTTCCCCGAACCGCGCGCCGAAGCGGTAGCAGAACGAAAGGCCGGCGAACGTGACCGCGAGGACGGCGAGCCAGCGGAGAATGTCGCCGGTGGATCCGGTCGACACGGCCCGATCGATGATGATCCCGATCAGGACCGGGACCAGGGCCTCCCCGATCTGATGCCCCGCGACCATCACCGAACCCACAGCGATCCGACGCCACTGGCTGATGATCGAGCTGATGAGGACGTCCCGTCCCGACGGCCCGCCAGTATGCACCCGTGTCCTCCGGTCCGTTGCTCGTCGTCCTCCGACTGCGGCCGATCATCCCTTGACGGTGACCGGATGGCTCGTCCGTGCCGTCGCCGCGGCCGTACCGGCCTGGTCAGCCGTACCGGCGTCTGGTCAGCCCAGCGCCAGGGCCGGTGCGTCGGCGGTCACCCCGTCCGCGGCCGACGCGCCGTCGGCGCGATCGTCACCACGGTCATAGACCTGGTCGTCGACCTGGTCGTCAGCATGATCGAGGGCGGAGCGCAGGAGTTCCCCGGCTCGGACGGCGACGTTCGACAGCAGCGTGGAGGAGATGCCGTGCGCGTACTCGGTGGCGCCCGGAACGTAGATGCCGGCCGTGGTCCCCGCCGAGGTGACCAGCCGGTAGTCGCGCCGCACCCGCAGCCGGCCGGTGTCGTCGACGTCGCACACCGCCGCCATACCGCCGAGCAGACGCCACGGGTCGCGGGGACGGTAGCCGGTGGCCAGCACCACCACGTCCACGTCGAGGGTCTGGCGCCGGCCGGTGGGGAGGAACTCGATGGTCGCCCGGACGCCGTCCGGGACGTCATCCAGGTCGATGACCCGGGACGCCCGCACCATGTGCAGCCGCTCGGCGCCGCGCACCTTCTCCTGGTAGAGGCGGCGGTACAGCTCGTCGATGAGGTCGGTGTCGACCACCGAGTAGTTGGCCCCCCGGTGGTAGTCGAGCAGCATCGCCCGGACCTCGTCGGACGCGTGGAAGAAGTCGTCGACCGCGGTCGGGTCGAAGATCTGGTTGGCGAACGAGCTGTCGTCGGCGGGGCTGAAGCCGTAGCGGGCGAACACCGTGTGCACCGCGGCCCGCGGGAAGTTGGAGTGGAGGTATTCGGTCACCTCGGCCGCGCTCTGGCCGGCGCCGACGACGAGGAACCGCTCCCGCGGTGTCGACGGTATGGCGTTGACGCGGTAGAGCAGGTCGTGGTTGTGCCAGACCCGCTCGGTGATCTCGAACCCGTCCGGTGCGCGAGGTTCCAGACCGGCCGCGATGACGACGTTGCGGGCGCGGCGCACCTCGGTCCGCTCGGGGTCCCCGCCGCGCCGGCTCACCACGTCGATGAAGGCGATCTCGCTGCCGTGGGTGACCGGCCGTAGGTCGACGACTTCCGAGTCGTACTCCACGAAATGGTCGAGGCGGCCCGCCGCCCACTCCAGGTAGTCGTGGAACTCGTACCGCAACGGGAACATTGTCTTGTGGTTGATGAAGTCCACCAGCCGGTCCTGGCCGTGCAGGTAGGACACAAAGCTGAAATCGCTCGCCGGGTTGCGCAGGGTGACGAGATCCTTCAGGTAGGACACCTGCATGGTGGCGCCGTCGAGCAGCATTCCCCGATGCCAGCCAAAGCGTTTCTGGCGTTCCAGGAAGGTGACCCGCAGCGCCGCAGAGGGCTCCACCTGGGCGTTGTGCTCCTCGACGGCGATCGCCAGGGCGAGGTTGGAAGGCCCGAACCCGATCCCGATCACGTCGTGGACACCGAGTTCTGTCAGTTCTCCGGCCCGCTCGTGCAGACGTCCTACCACGGCTGCCCTTCCAGTCATGTGACCGCGTCGGCGCTGACCAGACGTACCTCGTCCGAGGACGCTCAGGCGGAGCACCATGTCATGATTATTAGTTAAGTTAGGCTTACCTATACTCGGAATAATTCGTCGGTGTCAAGGTTGTGCATCTCTTCGTGTTCCGTTGCGTACAGCCTGTTGTGTACTCCTTCGCAGCCCGTCCCTGTGACTGACTTCATTAAGTTTGCCTAACCTAACTTACAGTGAATCAGGTAATGCTGTCCGGCGGATCGCGACAACACCGGTCGCGTCCGGAGTCGTGATGCACGGAGAGGGATCGCGATCCGCCCCTGCGCGACGGCGGGCCTCCCGCGTCCCGGCTCTGGAGCCCCCGCGTCGTACGCGGCCGACTCGGCCGCCGCAGAGTCACACTCCGGCCCACCGGAGCCCCGGTGTCGTACTCTTGGTTGGGTCGTCTCCGGGGGCGTAGCTCAATTGGCAGAGCACTGCCTTTGCAAGGCAGGGGTTAGGGGTTCAAGTCCCCTCGTCTCCACCAGGCACTTTGGCTGATCGTCGATCTTCACGGGCTGTCCTCAGTCAGCGGATCGTCAGCAGGGTCGGTCAGGGCTGCCCGAAGCCGATCATGATAGTCCTTCGGTCGGTGGGTGTACCGGTTCAGGGTCGTACTCGCATGCTCGTGTCCGAGCGCGACTTGCACGACGTTGACCGGCACCCCTTCAGAGATCAACCATGTGGCGTAGCAGTGCCGAAGAGCGTGGAAGGTCAGCGACGTCGGTAGCCCCGCCTTCCCCCGGGCCGGTACCCACACGTACCGCCGGAAGTTCGAGCGCCGGAGGGGATGTCCGACCGTGTCCGGGAACACGAGATCATCCGGCGCGGGTGGGACGATCTCACGGTGCCGGCGGAGGTAGGCCACGAGGAGGGGAGGGATCGGCACCGTCCGCCGGCCCGCTTCCGTTTTCGGGTAGGGCTTGACACTGATCTTCCCGGAGACCTCGACCGCGGTTTCGACCACAGTGAGTTCGGCGGCAGTCAGATCAACCCGAGTCCAGCGCAGGCCGACGCACTCCCCCCACCGTAGCCCGGTGTACGCCGCGAGGAGCACCAACGCCCGGTAGCGTTCCGGGAGCTCCGGGAGCAGCTTGCCCGTCAACTCCGCCCGTGTGATCACAGTCTCGGCTGTGGCCCGCTTGCGTCGCGGAGGCAGCCGCACCCCTTCGCAGGGGTTGACCGGGATCAGCCGCGCACGAACCGCCGCCTTCATGATCGAGAACAGGATGCCGTGGCACGACGCCACGGTCTGTGGCGACAGTTTCGCGGCAAGCCGTGTGACCCACGCCTGAACGTCGAGAAAACCAATCTTGTTCAACGGCCACTCTCCCCACTGTGGCAGCAGATGACAACGCAGCCTCGAGACACCGGCCGCCGCCGTGGTCAGTTCCACCTGCCGGCTTTCCTGCCAGCGTCGCGCATGGTCCCGGAACAGCACCTTGCCCGCGGACGGGTCGAGGTAGGTGCCCCGTGCCTTTTCCGTTTCCACCCCGGACAGGAACACGTTCGCGTCCTTTTTGGTGCGGAACGTTTTCGCGCGTTGCCGGCCCGACGGGTCACGCCAGTTCGCGCGCCACGTGCCGGCCGGAGTTTTCACAACATGGCCCATCAGGCAGCCTCTCGCCCGGACAGCCACGCTTCGAACCGCGCCCGGGGGATGATCCAGCGTCGTTCCCCGGCCCGTACCGCGGGAATCTCCCCCGTACGCGCCATGGTGTAGGCAACACCACGGCTCACCCCGAGCAGGGCCGCGACCTCTTCCACCGTGTACGTCAGCCGCACGACCTTGTTATCGGCACTCACGCTGCACACTCCCTTTCCATCGAGGATTCGGACCCGGGACGACGAACGGCTTCCCTTCGCGACCGGGCCTGGTCTGCGGCTTGCAGGGCCAGCCATGTGTCACTGGGGGTTTTGTAACCCGACCCCTGGTAGCGCCAGTCGGTGACGGTGACGACCTGGTCGTCATCCTCGGGTCGGCCCCAGGCATCCAGCGGGATGCGTTCTCCCCCGGTGGGGGTGTGGGTGCGCGCCCAGACCCGCCGTGCGGTTCGCCGTGCGGTGAACGTGGTCGAATACCGCCGGGATTTGCTCAGCCAATGCCCGTTGAACCCGAATTGGTGCGCCCACTTCCGCAGATTCAGATCAGCCAACTCCGGAACCCTGCCCAACCGCCACGCGGCATGCGCCAGTCGGGCGTGATGCGGGGTGAGGAACGGCAGTCGGGCGTGTAGGTCGTCGGTGTCACGGAACCGGCGATCGAGTGCGCCGGAATCCACCACACTTTTCGTGATGTATTTGGCGAGGTAGTTCCCGACCGCGAGCGGAGTAAGGTCCCCGCCCTCGACCCGCACATGCCGGGTGTCGCACTGTTCCCCCCAGCGGGCGTACGTCATCGCCGGGAACGGGTCGACCGGGTCCGGACGGTGCTCCTCGCCGAGGGGGCCCCCGTCGACGAGCGCGGACAGCGCGTCAGCGTCCGTGGGCAGGTCGGCAGCGTGCGGGTCCGGGCAGGGTTGTTCGGCGTGGGTGACCGCCCAGCGCCAGCAGTGCGCGAGCAGCTTCCCCGACGCCCAGGCGGGCGGAGGCGCCCACGTCCCGTCCGGGGTGGTGGCGTCGTCGAGACGCAGCAGCGCGTGATAGTGCACCGCGCCGCGTGCCTGACCTTCCGCGACCTTCACATAGGAGATCCGGACCGCCTGCCGGCACTGCCGTTCGGAGATCCCCTCCATGTGGGCCATCCGCCGGTAGGCCAGGTCCACGGTGCGTTTCCACAGCCGGCCCGCGGTCCGATTCCACACGATCAGACCCGCGTCGTCGTGACAGTCTGGGCACAGCGCCTGCCCGAGCAGCGGGTCACCCTCGGCGTGCACTCGCCAGCAGCCCGAGGCGATCCCGTGTGGGCAGCGTCCCCGGCGTCGCCGGCAGACCTGGGGCGGACCGTGCTTGGCCCGGGAGTGCACCGGCCCGAATGACGGCGCGGTCACTGTGACGAACAGGCCCGGGTGGGTCGCCACCGACTCCGGTACCCCGGCACCGCCGACCATCCCGGCATGGACGATCTGCCAGGCGTCCCCGGCGTACAGGTAGGAGCAGGACGGGCACACCGACGCCCGCCGGTTCCCGCACGGCACCAGGATCACCCCGTCCGGCAGGTCGGTGGTGTCGAACGTCCGGCGGATCTCCCCGGAGGCGGTGTCGATCTGATCAACCCGGCCGGTCAGGCGCACCGGGTTTGTGCAGCCCGCGACCCGGTCCAGTTGGGTGAGGAACGCCGACGCGGAGCCGTCCGCGACCCGGGGAGCCAGCGACCGGAAATAGTCCGAGTCCAGCACCGACATGCGGTGTTCCTCCTTTCACGGGCACGCGGCAGGCAGGGACAATGCAAGCGTGGAATGGTGGGGGAAAGCAGCCAACAAAACCGGTGGGTTCCCGGTGGGATGTCGACGGAAAGCCGGTAGAAAACCGGTGGTGAAAAAGACCGTGGGGCGCTGCCCCACACCCCGGCCCTTCCTCCGAGGAAGGGGTTCGAACATAGGTTCGCCTTGGGTGGTGGGGGTGGTTGGGTGGTGGTTTTCCTCGTCGGACGGGCACCCGGAGGGCTACCGGGGAACCCCCCACCCATGCCGAGCTTGGCAGGGTGGTTGATGATGTCGGTGGGGCATGGGCGGGAGAACCCCCGGTAGAGGCAAGCTTGCCCGCCCGACGAGGAAAACCACCAGCGTCGAACTATGGGACGGTGGAAACCGTGTGGTCACGACATACGAATGCTCAGCAGACATGCAGACACCCCGGACGTCAGCGCACAGGAAAGGTGACGTCTGGCGGTACCTACGCCGAGCCCATACCCGTATCCCGGGTAGCCCGTCCGTGTTGTAGGCCCCCGCGCACGCCCCGGGCACCGCATCCCCGAGAGCCGCCATGAGCCCCGATGAGGACCACCCGTCCGCTTACGTGCGCAACCCCCACCGGCGCAGCTTGGGCGCCAGCGAGGAGCCGGACAGCAGCCATCATAACGGGCCAAGACGTGCGGACGTTCCCGACCACGGACAGGGACCGGGGGCGAGGGCGGAGCGGGCAGCGTCCCCCATCCCCGGCAGCCAGGCAGACGCGAGCACATCCCGTGCGGCCCCGGGCAGCCCATCACTCGTGACGGTGGTAGCTCCGTTCCTTTGCGAGGTAGTAGACGGCGCCGCACTCGTCCACGAAACCGCCGTCCCCGGTGGACTCGCACGGCCATGACACACCAGAGACAGATGAGTTCCCCGTCGCCGCGACCGAAGCGGGAGCGGTGTTCCTTCTGCGCGAACGGAGAGCGGACGCGTGGCGAGTGGACTGCGAGCGGGTACGAGACACGACCAGGCCCCCGTCTCAGGCGACCGTCGACGCGACGGCCGGAACGGTCACACGGCCCGATGTCGGCAGGTTTGACGTCCGCTCCTCATGAGCGATCATCCGTGCGACGCGATCCCGCACCCATTCCACCCACACCGCTTTCCGGCCGGTCGCAGGCGTCCGCTGAAGATTTTCCGCAGCGTCCCGCACCTTACTAATACCGTAAAAGACGATCAGAAAGTCAACCTCTTCACGCAGTGCGGCGAGCATGTCGAGGTCTTCCGGAGTGCACATCGAAAGCATGCTCACCGCCGCAACCATCTCGTCAAACGAGAGCGGGACCATCGCCCGGAGCACGGTCACCGGCGGGTAGTCGATGTCATCGAACGGCATGGAAACCGACCGGTCGATCACAGGTGAGGCATGCGTACGAACCGTCATCGTGTGAACTCCGCTCCACTCGCGTCCCCGCAGGGACACACCAGTTAAGACGCGGAAGGCGACCGCACGGTCAGACGCGGTATGCTCGAAGAGCATCGTCATTGGTGCGTCTGGCCCGTGGTGGGTTGCCTCCCACCCGGGCCTTCTTTATGTCCGAAGTCCCGGGCTCTTGTCTCCGCTGAGACGGGTTGCCTCCCGCCTCGGCACCACTCAACGGTACCAGATGTCTTAAGGCATGTCTAGACGTGCCCTAGGGCATGTTCAAGATCTTTGCGATGGCTGGCGGATATGCTCTAGGGCATGTCCGCGCCAAGCCGCCCGCCGTATACCCGGATCGCGGCATCGCTGCGAGACAAGATCGAAGCGGGGGAGTACCCGCCGGGTAGCCGGCTTCCCCCACACCGCGAACTTGCCCGGACGTTCAATGCCGCTCAGGAGACGATCCGTCGCGCGATCGCTCAACTTCAGGCGGAAGGGCTTGTTGAGACCCGAGGCCAGCACGGAACCTTCGTCCAGACCCGGCCATCGGTCCGACGCATCACCACCGACTTCTACCGGCGACGCCCGCCGGGCTCTACGGAGTCGACGTCGCCATTCGCCCGATCCGCCGCAGCATCGGGCGGACGAGCGTCCTGGGATCACCAGACGACGCGTGAGACGGCAGACGAGCAAGTTGCCGAACGGCTCGCCATCCAGCCCGGTGAACCCGTGATCGTGACGCGGTACCTCTACCGCTACGACGGAACCCCGATTCAAACGGCCGTCTCATGGGAGCCCGCAGCCCTCACGGCAGGCACGCCGATCGAGCTTCCCGAGGAAGGCGCAGCAATCGGCGTTGTGGCCCGTTTTGACCTGATTGGCCAGCGGATCGACTCGGTGGAAGAAGAGATCGTTTCGCGGCTACCGACGGCCGACGAAGGCAAGGCGCTCGAACTACCACCGGGTGTCTCCGTCCTTGCGATGAAGCGCACCTACCGCGTGGGCGACAAGCCGGTTGAGACCGCAGACATCGTCATGGCCGGTCATCGATCCATACTCTCCTACCGGCTTGCGGTGACCTGAGGCGAAGCCGGAAGGACGCTCCAGGGCGGTTGTGGGGGTGGCTGGGGAAGCGGGCCGGAGCTTCCCCAACGGGCGTTTCCGCAGGTGAGCCAGGGGAAGCAGGGCAGGGAAGCAGGTAGGGGAACTTCCCCGAGGTCCGGCCGCTTCCCCGCACACTTCCCCATTGATCCCCTTCACGATGCGTTACTATTTGTAACTATCTGGTCGGGTTTCGGTATCGGGATGGGTTGTGCCAACTTTCCTTACTTGTTCAAGGGCGACCCTTCGGGCCGCCAGGCGCACCCCCGACGCACACGACACGCAGCGCGCGGGTGCCCGGTCGCTTCCGCCGCGCATCACGGGGCCCCGCCTCCCTCCGGTCGGCACCCCGTGGCGCGTCGGGCGCCCACCCGCGCGGCGCGTCGGAACGCCGGAGCCGCGCCCAGGAGTCAGCGAATCGTCAGCAAGAGCGTCAACGCCCAATGTCAGCCGACAGCACCGAGCCACGCGGTAGGAGTACCCCGACGCACCCAAAAGCATCAAAAACGGTCGTATAGCTCAGAAGCGCATTATTTGCAAGGCAGGGGTTAGGGGTTCAAGTCCCCTCGTCTCCACCCAGCAGTACCAGGCGGTTTGCCGGTGAGCTCCCGTCAGCGCGGGGCGGGCCAAGGCCCCGCGCGAACGAATCCGCGAACGTGGCTTATGCGGACTTGGCCTGCGGCCCTTCTTCCTCCGTCTCATCGGCTGTGTCGGGCGGCTCAGGGGCGGCCTGGTCAGCGGGTGGTTCGGGTGTGCCGAGGATCGCGTTCGCGATCTGGCCGGCGGTCTCCTTGTCCATGCCCGGGATCACGTGTAATGGTGACGCTGATCTGCGAGTGGCCGAGAATCTCCATCACGACCCGGGGGTGCTGTCCCTCATCGACGCCCTGTGCTACCGGCCGCCCTACGAACAGACCCGCGACCACCGACGGCCCGGTAGCGACGCCGACCCGGCCGGGGATCCCAGCCCGGTTCTCGCCGACCGTTACATCTGCCCGGACCCCTCCCACGACTACGTGTGGTACCGGCCGGAAGTCGGCACCCCCGTCCCCGAATGCTCGAGGCCATCACGGCCCGCTGGTTCGAGGCTGAGGTGCTCGCCGCGTTCTGGCAGGCCGTCGGTGGCAAACTCGCCGACCGGTCCACCCGCTGGTGCGGCTGCGGACCCTGCCGCGCAACCGCGTCCATGCGGTACTCGCTGATTATGGGTACATCCGGGCGGGGAGATGCTGGAGTGCGCCGGGTCGGGAGTGGCTGGTCGGACTGCCGCTACCGGCGGCCTCCCGCCATGTCTGTTGCGTTCAGCGGAGCCAGGACATGGCAAGCCCAGCCAAACCGCTGATCAGACCGCCGGCGCGAGCTCGGTAAACGCAGCCGACACTCGCAGCCGCGGTTCGGCGTCGACGGCGAGTTCGTAGTGGCCCGGCGGATGTTCCGCCACGTTCGCCTGCCCGGAACCGACAGTCTATGCGGAGCGGTGTTTGTTGCGGTCGGCTATCTGGTGGTGGCCAATCGTAGACTTCCCTGATTCCTTGACTATACGGCTTGACTATATGGAGAGCGAGGTCGCGTCCCGGCACTGTTCGATCCGGGTGGAGGCTACCCGCCTGATCGCTGGCGACCCGTAATGACTAGTCTCGCGGCGTGGCTACCGTTTGGAGAAGACAACCGGTATTCGTCGCACAGTCCGGCAGGCGGGCACGGCGGGTCCGGCGTGTCGGGTGGGTGCTGGGAGCCGTGATGCTCGGCTACCTCGGTTTGATGGCGGCGGGTCTGTCGGGTGTAGCCACGGTTCCCGGCGTGACGTTGCCGCCGTTGTTCGGCTCCTCCGACCGGCCGGCTCCCACACCCTCCCCGAACTCTGGTTCCGACGCCGGCCTGGACGCCGCTGCCAGGGGCATGCCACGCGCACAGGCGTCGGTCGCGGCGCCGGTGCGACCGGTGACCACTCCCGATCCGTCCGGCCTCTCCGGCCCGCCCGGGATATCGGCTGCCTCAGCGAGCGGCGTGTCGGGACTGCTCCCGGCGGCCACTGTCGTTGCGGTGTCCTCCACGCCGCCGCGGGCTGTCGCCTCCCCCAAAGGCCAGGGCCAGGGCAGGCCGACCGCGCAGGGAAGGCCGACGTCCAAGCCGAGCCCGTCGAAGCCGTGAGGCATCGGCGTGACGCGCACCGGACCCCCCGGGCGCACTGGCTGCTGCTCGCGCTGTTCATCGGCACATTGGCGAGCATGCTCGGGATTCAGGGATTCGCCCGGCACGGAACCGGTCCGGCCCGTACCCCCGCTCCCGACGGCCCTGTCGAGGAGACGGCGGTGAGCCCGGGGGACGGACTGGGCGGGCCGGTCCTCGACCTGTCCGGCCCGGCCCCCCAGGGGCGTGGCCTGCCTGCCCGAACGGTCGCGCTGACGTTCGACGACGGACCCGACCCGCGATGGACACCTGCCATCCTCGACGTGCTGCGTCGTCACCGGGCGCAGGCCACCTTCTTCGTCGTCGGCTCCCGCGTCTTAGAACACCCTGAGCTGGTCCGGCGTATCCGGCAGGACGGTCATCAGCTCGGTATCCACACCTTCAGCCACTGTGACCTCACGGCTGTGCCCACCTGGCGCCGCCGGATCGAGGTCTCCCTGTCGCAGTCCGCGCTGGCCGCCGCGACCGGCGCGACGTCCAGTCTGCTGCGACCGCCCTACTCGTCCACCCCGGCCGCGCTCACCGCCCCCGCTTACACCACCTACCGTGAACTTGCCTCGCAGGGCTACCTCACCGTCCTCGCCGACATCGACTCCCGCGACTGGACCCGTCCCGGAGCTGACGCGATCGTGCGGGCGGCCACCCCCGCGGGCACGGACGGTGCGGTCGTCCTGTTCCACGACAGCGGCGGCGACCGGAGCCAGACCGTTGCGGCCGTGGACCAGCTACTGGACGTACTGGACGCGCGAGGCTACCGCCTCGTCACACTTTCAGATGGACTACGGCTACCGTCCGACGTCACCACTCACCCCGCCGACACCGCCACCAGGCTGCGCGGCCAGGCGCTGCTGGCCACCTACCGGATCTCCAGCACGCTGACCTGGACGCTGACCGCCTTCCTCGTCCCGCTCACCGTGCTCACTCTCCTGCGTGCCGTGGTCGTCACGGTGATCGCCCGCCGGCACTGGCGGCTCGCCGACCGGCGGCACAAGGTCGCCGACCGGCGCCGCCGTTCGTCCGCGGGATTCCGTCCGCCGGTCAGTGTGATCATTCCTGCCTACAACGAGGCGGTCGGCATCGCCGACACCGTCCGCTCGATGGTCGCCAACGACTACCTCGATCTTGAGGTGATCGTGGTCGACGACGGCTCCACCGATGGCACCGCCGACATCGTCGAACAGCTCGGACTGCCCGAGGTGGTGGTCGTTCGGCAGGCCAACCAGGGCAAACCGGCCGCTCTCAACCACGGCATCGCCGTTGCCTCCGCCGATGTGCTCGTCCTCGTCGACGGGGACACCGTCTTCGAGCCGGACACGGTCCGCCACGCCGTCCAGCCGCTGTGCGACCCGGCCATCGGCGCCGTCGCCGGCAACACCAAGGTCGGTAACCGGCAGGGGCTGCTCGGCCGCTGGCAGCACATCGAATACGTGCAGGGCTTCAACCTTGATCGTCGGATGTACGACATGCTCCAGTGCATGCCGACCGTGCCGGGGGCGATCGGTGCGTTCCGCCGTGAGGCGTTGGAATCGGTCGGAGGCGTCTCGGAGGACACTCTCGCCGAGGACACCGATCTGACCATGGCGCTGTGCCGCGCCGGCTGGCGGGTCGTCTACGCCGAGCAGGCCCGGGCCTGGACCGAGGCGCCGGCCACCCTCAGCGCTCTGTGGCGGCAGCGGTACCGCTGGTCTTACGGCACGATGCAGGCGATGTGGAAGCATCGGCATGCCGTGGTCGAGCGTGGCGCTGCCGGCCGGTTCGGCCGCCGCGCACTGCCCTATCTGCCGATGTTCCAGGTCCTGCTGCCGATGCTCGCTCCCGTCATCGACCTGATGGCCCTTTACGGTCTGCTGTTCGCTGACGGTGGCCTCGTCCTGACCTCCTACGCCGGCTTCCTCGCCGTCCAGTTCGTCACCACCGCCTACGCCTTCCACCTCGACCGGGAACGGTTCGGCCCCCTGTGGACCCTGCCGCTCCAGCAGATCGTCTACCGCCAGGTGATGTACCTGGTGGTCATCCAGTCCGTGGTCAGCGCCGTGCTCGGCAGTCGGCTGCGCTGGCACAAACTCGCCCGCACCGGCAGCGCCGGCTCCGCGCTGGAAACCAGCACCCCCGTAGGACCAGCCTGATAACGGATCACCATTCTTCGCTACCGGCTGAGCGCTGCTCGGGACTGCCTCTTTCGGTGTCCGCGCTCTCGGAGATCTGTTCCAAGAGCGCGCGCTTTTCCCATGATGTCCAGCGCGGTCTCCGTGGTCACGAGACGTGCTTTTAGCCGCTCGTTCTCCCGCCGCAGCTTCTCCACCTCGATCTGCTCCGCCGACTTCACCGGCTTCTTCTCCGGACCACCGGCCCCAGCACCCGGCTTTCCTCCCAACGCTCCCGCGTCACGGGCCCGGGTCCACTCCACTACATGCGAGGAGAACAAACCCTCCCGGCGCAGGATCGCTCCTTTCTCTCCGTGCGGGGCGTTCTCGTACTCGGCGACGATCCGCAGCTTGTACGCCGTGCTGAACACCCGCCGCGACGGACGGGGTGCCGGGTCACGCGGCGGTGAGGACCGGCCGGGACGCTCCTGGGACTCTGACTCCACGAACACGAGGATCTCCGATCACACCCCCTGTAGCCAACCCGCACCCAGCGGATGTCTCACCCGAGACTGACACAGAGGGATGTGCCTATTCTCTACAGGTCGATTTCCACGTCGCCGGCCGCCGCCGACACGCAGGTCTGGACGAGTTCGCCTTCGTCGCCGTGCTCCAGGCCGGTGCGCAGGTCCCGGACGCGGCCAGCGGTGAGTCGGACCACGCAGCTGCGGCAGATTCCCATGCGGCAGCCGCTGGGCATGAGGACGCCGGCGTTCTCACCGACGACCAGCAGCGGTGTGTCGCCGTCAGCGTTTGCCTCCCGCCCGCTCCTGACGAACCGGACCCGGCCGCCGACACCACCACGGCGGACCGCCGGCTGGAAACGCTCCACCCGCAGGCGGTCCGCGAGCCCGGCCCGCTGCCAGGACGCCTCGGCGTCATCCAGCAGGCCGGTCGGCCCACAGGCCCAGGCCCACCGTTCGGTCCAGTCGGGGCAGATCACGGGCAGTGCCGCA
The DNA here is from genome assembly GCF_000177615.2 of Candidatus Protofrankia datiscae. Lineage (GTDB taxonomy): Bacteria > Actinomycetota > Actinomycetes > Frankiales > Frankiaceae > Protofrankia > Protofrankia coriariae. The sequence continues at coordinate 89,013 of NC_015656.1, forward strand.
ACGGTGAGACGGCCGGTGTACCGGCCGTCGTCTGTACGCGTCCGGGTGTGGTGTTCGTGCAGACGCAGCTTTGGCAGCCGCGCCGCCAACCCGCGTAGCTCGGCGCCGAATATGACGTCCCGCGGGGTCGGCGCCGAATGCACGAGGACCAGGTCCGGTAGTTGGCCGCGTCGCACAAGGCCACGCAGCATCGACATCACGGGTGTGATTCCGCTGCCAGCAGTCAGGAAAAGTAGCCGCGGCGGGGGTGCCGGCGGCAGCACGAACTCACCCCGAGGACCTTCCAGGCGGACAACCGTACCCGCCGTGACACGATGGACAAGATAACGCGAGACCAGGCCGTCAGGGGTGGCCTTCACGGTAACCGAAATGCGGCCGTCCTGGCGTTCCGGCGGTGAGGACAGCGAATATGTACGCCAGTACCGGACACCGTCGACATCGACACCGAGCCGGACGTGCTGGCCGGCCTGGTGCTCGGTCCAGCCCAGGCCCGGACGAATCACGAGCGTTGCCGCGTCGACGGTCTCCGGCTGGACGGTCTCGATCCTGCCCCACATCTGCCGGCGTGACCAGAGCGGGTTGACCAGCTCGAGGTAGTTGTCGGGTAGAAGGGGAGTCGTCAGCGACTCCGCCGCGTTTGAAACGACCTTCCGGATGCCTGGCCCGAACCTTCTCGCGGCATAGCCGACAGCCAGTTTGCCGTCGATACGAAAAACTGGATCCGTCGACAGAACGACCTTTTTCACTGTTACATCCCACTCGGCGGTACGCATGTTCCGTGAAGCTCGGGTTTCTGTTCGCGAACCCTACACCGAAAAACCGCGATCAGCATGATCGAAAATCGCGTCGTATGATCTTTCTGCGGATGTCTTCGGAGGCATGGAGCGGACAGTTCAAGAAACAATGCCAGAAACGTCGGAGCAGGCTCTCGTCGCCCTTTCATGTACTTCTGGTGTGGAGCGGATGCACCGGATGCACCGGATGGGCCCGGCGGGTCGGCAGGCGAACGGAGATACTCGTCTCGGTCTCGTCACCAAACGTGACATGATGACGGCTCGACCGTCCTGGTCCGTGTTCCGGTGTTCAGGACGGGCGACGACAGGCCGCCGGACACGGCCGCTTGTCCGGCGCGGTCTCGCCTCTGCGATCGGTGGTGGGATCGCTGAAGCCGTGGCTGTGACCGGGTGACAACGGGCAGGATGGCCTCGAAGCGCCTGGAAACCGAGGGGAGACACCAGCGGTGGTTACGGTACGGGTCGTACGGGTCTTCACCGACCAGGCAGGCAACCACGGCAACCCTCTCGGCGTCGTCGAGGATGCCGCCAGCGTCGTCCCCGACCCGGCGCACCGTCAGGAGATCGCCGCCCGTCTCGGCTACAGCGAGACCGTCTTCATCGACGACGCCGCCACCTCCGCGATCAGCATCTACACCCCCCGCGCGAGGCTTCCCTTCGCCGGACATCCCGCCGTCGGCGCCGCCTGGACACTCGGCCGTGTCCACGGCACCCCGCGGGAGGTGCTGCGGACCGAAGGAGGAGACGTCCGCACCTGGACGGACGATGGCGTCGTATGGGTGCGGGCCTCCCTGGCCAGCACCCCTCCGTGGTGGCACGAACGTCTCGACGACCCCAAACAGGTCGACGATCTCACCGGCCCGTTGGACCCCAGCCAGGACCTCACCCAACTGTGGGCGTGGGAGGACGAGGACGCCGGCATCATCCGGGTGCGGACCTTCGCCGACCGGGTCGGCATCCCCGAGGACGAAGCCTGTGGTTCCGGCGCCATGCGCCTGGCCGCCGGCCTCGGCCGGGCCCTGACCCTCCACCACGGCGGAGGCTCCGTCATCCACGCCCGCCCGGGCCCTCCCGGCCACGCCGACATCGGCGGAACCGTCACCGAGGACGCCCCCCGCATCCTCTGACCGACCCGGCGCGAGCAGACGCGAACCCGATCCGGCCCTGAGAGATCGGCCCTGGTCAGATGGCTCGGCGCGGACGCCGTCCAGGCGCGGAAGTCGGTCACGAGCCCTTCTGCCGCTTCCTCTCGACGACCGGCCACCCGTCGTGTGCGGCCTCCGCTGAAAGCTCGCTGGACAACGCTCGCCTTACAGGCGAGTGGGCGCAGGCTCGATCCCTGTCGAGATGTTCGATCCCTGCCGGAGTCGCCCGCGAAGAGCGGTCCTGGCTCGTCAACCGTCCTTGACGGTGATGCCGAGCGCCCGGGCGAGCAGCGGCGCAAGGTCCAGTAGCTGGACGGTGTCGATGGTGGCGCCTTTCAGCGCGTCGATCCCCTCGGCGATCCCGAGAGCCGCGCCGCGCAGGTCAACCTCGTTCAGACGGGCCTTGTCCAGCCGCACCCCGTCCAGCGTCGAGCCGGGGAACGTCACGCCTGCCAGCGTCGCACCGCCGAAGTCGACGTCCCGCAGCAGGCAGTTCACGAACTGCACCTCCCGCAGAGCGGCGGTACGCCAGTTCACCGAGTCGAACTTGCAGCTGAAGAAGGTCACCCGACGCAGTTGCGCGCCGAACGCCTCCACACCCGCCAGGGCACCGGAGACGATCTCTGTGTCCAGCCAGTTCGTCTCCGCCAGATCGGTGCCCACCCAGCGCACAGTGTGGAACCACACGCCGTTGAACCGGGCGCGCCGCATCCGACCGCCGTTGAACGTCACCGAGGAGAACGCGGACTCGGTGAACCGCGCGTTGCTGGCGTCGACGTCATCGAAGGTGCCCCCGTCCGCATGGACGGTCTCATAGACGCTCTCCCGCTCCAGCCCACCACCCAGCGGCTCCAGATAGCCCACATACGGCAGATCAGCAAGCTCCCGGGCTACCGTGGACGCAGAGAACCTCACACCTACCGAGTATGCCCACCCCCCACCACCAGCCGACCGTCTCGCACCCCTGCCGGAGGCTGGCCGCCGGCTATATCTCGCGGGCGATCCGGGTGAGTGCGGCCACGGTGGCCTTCGGGGGCGCGCTGGCTATGGCCAACTGGGACATGACCTGTAGTGGAGGGTTCCCACTTTCGTGGACAGTCCTAACTATGCAGCACGAAGTGTTTGTCCGTCAAATTCTTCCTCGAACTCGACAGGCGTGAGATAGCCGATCGAGGAGTGCAACCGCTGCCGGTTGTAGTAGATCTCGACATATTCGAAGATCCCCGCCCGGACGCGGTCTATGGTATCGAACGGGTGGAGGTGGACGAACTCCTTCTTGAGGGTGGCCCAGAAGGACTCCGCCGCGGCGTTGTCGAAACAGATCCCGGTACGGCCGACGGAGTTTCGGACGTTGTTGTCGCGACAGAAGGCGACGAACTCACGGCTGGTGTACTGACCGCCTCGGTCGGCGTGGAATATGACGCCGCCGGGTGGCCGCCGGCGGGTGACGGCCATACGAAGCGCGTCGAGAACGAGTTCGGTGCGCATGTGATCGGCGACCGCCCAGCCGACGATCTTCCGAGAGAACGCGTCGATGACGGAGGCCATGTACACCCAGCCATCCCAGGTGCGAATATATGTTATGTCGCCGTACCACAACTGGTTCGGTGCGGACGCGGCGAAGTCTTGGCCGACAAGATCAGGCAGCGATGAGGAGTCCGCGGCCTGCACCGTCGTCACCGGCCGGCGGGGACGCGGATGCACGCTGACCAGGCCCATCGTCGCCATCAGCCGCTGGACCCGCTTGTAGGCGACGGCGACGCCCTGGCGGCGGATCTCGTGGAAGATCCGCCGCACGCCGTACCGCCCCTCGTGACGGTCGAAAACAGCTCTGATCATGGTCGACAAGGTGGCGTCGTCCTTCTCCCTCCGAGACGGGCCGCGTTTCTTCCACGCATAGTAGCCCTGTCGGGACAGGTCGAGTTTCTTGCACATGTAGTCGACGGGAAAGGTGTTCGCGCCGTCGGCGGACACAGGCTTCTTCGGAGCGTGTATCGAGATGAACTCGAACTTTACTTCTGCTCGCTCGCGAAGAAGCTCGCCGCTTTTTTTAGGAAGGCGATGTCCATCTGCGCCTGCGCGTACTTCTTCCGGAGCTCCTCAAGTTCCGCGCGCTCCGACACCGACAGCGGCCGCTCCTCGGTCTCGCCGTTCTCCTTCGCCTTCTTCACCCAGTTTCCCAACGTGGTCTCGTGGATACCCAGACTCTTCGCGACCTCGGTCACCGACCGGCCCGAGTCGAGCACCAACCTTACTGCCTCGGATTTGTACTCCTGGGTGAACTTCCGGCGAGCTGACCCCATGACGCTCCTTCCCTATGGACAGCGAACCTCAGGTTCGCTGTCCACGGAAGCGGGATCACTCCAGTAGGTACGGGTCGACCTCGTGGGGCTTGTCGAGGAAAAGGGCTCCGGTGAGCTGCTCGAGGTACACCACGTCGGTCTGGTCCGCCGCGGGTGACTCCGGCCCGGGAAAGCGAAGGATGGTGAACGCGCCGCACTCGGCCACGTGGGCGCCGAGCATGAACGGCATGATCTGGATCGTGATGTTCGGCCGGGTGGACATGGCGGCCAGATGCTCAAGCTGGGCATGCATCACTGCCGGTCCGCCGATCGACCGCCATAACGCTGCCTCGTCGAGCACGACCCAGAGTTGGGGTGGGTTCGGCCGCGACAGCAACCGCTGCCGACTTGTCCGGACCGCGACCCGCCGCTCCACGACGTCGGGTGTCAGGTGGTGGCCGCCGGCCGCGATGACCGCTCGGGCGTAGTCGGGGGTCTGCAGCAGCCCGGGAACGAACTGGACCTCGTAGCTGCGGATGAGAGTGGCCGCTTCCTCCAGGCCGATGTATGGCGCGAACCAGCTCGGCAGCACGTCACCGTAGGGCTGCCACCATCCTGGTGCGTTGGCTTCCGGGACCAGTTCCAGCAGCGGAGCCCGCTCGGCGGCGGCGGTGATGCCGTAGTAGGTCAGCAGGTCCGCGACGTCTCGTTCCTTGAAGCTGACCCGTCCGAGCTCCAGTCGGCTGATCTTCGATTCCGAGGCCCGGATGTGGTAGCCGGCTTCCTCCCGACTGATCCCGCGGTTCTCCCGCAGCTTGCGCAACTGGGAGCCGAGCAGAATCCGGCGCGCGGTGGGACTGCCCCCCGGCAGGTCGGTCATCTCTGCACCCCCGCAGCCGCGCTTGGCGTGGACAAACCCGCTGCGCGCTGGCTCAGTCGCGACACGCCCGCCGGGACCGGACGATAGCGTACTCCGAGCGTACGTCGATGACCGAGGCGACGAACATCATCACGCCGTGACCAGGACGGTTGGCCCGGGGAGCGGTCTGTGCTGCGGCTGTCGCGCCGCGTTGGAGCCGTGTGCTACCGAGCGCTTCAGAGCTTGCGCGCGACAGCGCCGAACTGGGGCACCTCTGGAGGAAGGCCACCAGCCGGGGCGGGATCGGGCCGCCATCGGGAACAGGACACGATGCCGGGCTCCAGAAGTTCCAGGCCGTGGAAGAAACGGGCGACCTCGTCGCGGCTGCGGGGGGTGATCGGCGGGGTGGCGTGTTCGTTCCAGTGGCGCATGGACGCGGCGTTGGCCTCGCCACCGAGTTCGTGCGTCGGGTGCGCGACCACCAGGTAGCTGCCGGATGGCACGTGGTCGATCAGGTGGTCGACCACCGCGACCGCCGTGTCGGTGTCGAGGATGAAGTTCAGACTGCCGAGAAACATGATCGCGGTTGGTTTCGCGAAGTCCAGGGTCTCGGCCGCGGCCCGCAGAATCGAACCGGGATCGTGGACGTCCACGTCGATGTAGTCGGTGGCGCCCTCGGGGGTTCCCACGAGCAGGGCACGGGCGTGCACCAGCACGAGCGGATCGTTGTCCACGTAGACGATCCGGCTGTCGGGGGCGATCCGCTGGGCGACCTCGTGGGTGTTGTCCGCGGTCGGCAGTCCGGTGCCGATGTCGAGAAACTGACGAATCCCCGCCTCGCCGGCGAGGTAACGCACGGCGCGGCCCAGAAACGCCCGATCGGCTCGGGCCACGTCCACAATGCCGGGGAACATCTGCCGGACCTGTTCGCCGACCTCGCGGTCCGCGGGGAAGTTGTCCCGGCCGCCCAGCCAGTAGTTCCATACTCGGGCGTTGTGGGCGACCGTGGTGTCGAATCCGAGATCGCCACCCCAGTCAGGTTGGTTTTCGGTAATGGCGGCGGACTGAAAGTTCCAGACCTTCGTCGGGTCCGCCGGGGGACCGCCGGGAAGAGGACCCGGGTCGGGGCTGGCGGGAGTCGACGTGTCCTCTGCCACTGGGGCGTCTCCTTCGCGGACATGGGATGGAAGCGGCACAAAGGTATGCCCGCGCGCCGGTGCCTGCCAGGGCGCGTCTGACGGATGTTCGATCGCGCGACCGGATGGGGCAACGAAGATGGCGTGGCGCGAAAGCGTAGGGAGAAAATGCCGTCTGGTCATGGCGGCCGATGCCACCGTGATGCTCGACGCACAGAGCTACGATCCGGGTCAGAGACCGTTCGGTCGGTCACTTTGCAGGACTTGGTCGGAAGGACCCGGCGTGGCAGACGACAGCGAGCTACCCGCCGTCCGGCAGCCGGTCGCTCGCCACGATCCTGGGGCCCTCGCTCCAGCGGGGATCGCGCTGGCCTTTACCGGGGTGGGAAAGGTTTTCCCGGACGGGACCGAAGCCTTGCGTGACATTTCTTTCACGGTGGGAGAGGGCGAGTTCGTAGCGGTGGTCGGGCCATCGGGGTCGGGCAAGTCCACGCTGCTGCGGATCGCGTCGGCCCTGACCGAGCCCTCGTATGGGACGGTAGTCGTGAGCACGGCCGTTCCCGGCTATGTCTTCCAGGATCCGACGCTGCTGCCGTGGCGCAGCGTGGAGGGTAACGTCGGCCTGCTGGCCCAGTTGGACGGTGTTCCCAGGCCCGAGCGACGCCGGCTCGTCGCGGAGGCGATCTCGCTGGCCGGGCTCACGGGTTTCGAGCGTCACCGGCCCAGGGCGCTGTCCGGTGGCATGCGGATGCGGGTGTCGCTGGCGCGGGCGCTGACCGTCCGGCCGTCGCTGTTCCTGTTCGACGAGCCGTTCGGCGCGCTCGACGAGATAACCCGGCAGCGGCTGGGGCAGGAGGTGCTGCGGCTGTATGGGCAGGAGCGGTTCGCCGGCCTGTTCGTCACGCACTCGGTCGTGGAGTCGGTCTGGCTCGCCAGCAGGGTGGTGGTCCTGTCCACCCGTCCGGGACGGGTGCTGGCCGAGATCGACGTCCCGTTCGACTACCCACGGCAGGTGGAGCTGCGGTTCGACGCGGCGTTCGGCCGCACGGCGCGTACCGTGTCCGAGGCGTTGCGGGAGTCCTTCGCGTGACCGCGGTGAAGCGGCCGCGGCCCCCGTCCCCCGCTTTCCCGGTGCCGCCGGCGGGACCGGCCGGACCGGCGGGACCGGCACGAGACGCATCCGCACATTCCTGCTGGGGCCGGGCCGTGCGGGTGGCGGTGCCGCCGCTGGCGGTGCTCGCCGTGGTTGTCGGTGTCTGGTACACGGTGAGCTACCTTGCGCTCGCGCCGCGTCGATGCTTTCTTCTCCCGCCGCCGCACGAGGTGGTCACTGACGGGTTCGGGGACTGGCCGACCTTCCACGAGATCCTCACCGGGCTGGGCGAGACCGCGCAGGTCGCGCTTGTCGGCCTGGCCATCGCCGCCGCGCTCGGCATGCTCTTCGCGGTGCTGATGAGCCAGGCGCGGTGGGTGGAGCGGTCGTTCTACCCGTGGGCGGTGGTGCTCCAGACGATCCCGATCCTGGCGATCGTTCCACTGATCGGGTTCTGGCTCGGATACGGGTTCTGGTCACGCACTGTTGTGTGCGTCCTCATCGCCTTGTTCCCCATCATCACGAACACCCTGTTCGGGCTGTCGTCAGTGGACGCCACGCATCACGACCTTTTCACGTTGCGTCGCGCGAGCCGGTGGGCGCGGCTGGTCCATCTCGAGATCCCGAGCGCTCTTCCGGCCGTGTTCACCGGGCTGCGGATCTCCGCCGGTCTGTCGGTGATCGGCGCGATCGTCGGTGACTTCTTCTTCCGGGAAGGACGACCCGGTATCGGCAGCCTCATCGACGACTACACGCGCGGGCTGGAGTCGGCACCACTGTTTGCCGCGATCATCGTGTCGTCTCTGTTCGGTCTGGCGGTGTTCTGGGTGTTCGGGCTGCTTGCGCACCTGGTCGTCGGGGACTGGCACGACTCGGGGCGGAGGTCGTGACCCTGGGCCGTGGCGATCGAACATCTGCCGGACACGGCCCCGGGCCCGTCCGCCGTAGCTTCACTCACCTTCAGCCCTGTCCCTTCTGAACGCATCAAGGAGAGCAACGCGAGCATTAACGTCGCGCCGGCGCCACGCGGTTGCATGGATCGGCGCCGCCGCGGTGGCGGTGACGATGGCGGCCTGCTCCAGCTCGGATGGCGGGTCAAGCGTTGGGCCCATCACTATGGCAGGCGGCGGCCCGGCGGCCGCGTCCCAGTACACGACCCCGCTCAAAGGCGTCTGCCCGGACACCGTCGTCGTGCAGACGAGCTGGTGGCCGGAAGCGGACCAGGGGTTCACCTACCAGCTACTCGGACCCAACCCGACGATCGACGCGGACCACAACCGGGTGGTTGGCCAGCTCGGCGCCACCGGTGTCCGCCTGGAGATCCGCTCCGGGGGTCCGGCCGCCGGCTACCAGCAGCCTTCCGCGTTGATGGCACAGGATGACGCGATCCTGCTCGGTTACGTCGGCACGGACGAGGCGATCCAGAACTCCGGCAAGATCCCGACGGTGGCGGTGCTCTCCTCCTACGACCGCAACCCCGAGGTCTTCCTGTGGGGTAACCCGGACTGGAACTTCACCAACATCGGTGAGATCGGACAGTCCGGGGCGAAGGTTCTCGCCTACGCCGGCGCGGCCGACATCGACCTGTTCGTACGCCAGGGGCTGCTGAAGCAGTCGCAGGTCGACACCTCGTACCAGGGCAGCCCGGACCGCTTCGTCGCCGCCGACGGCAAGGTCGTCCAGCAGGGCTTCGTCACCAACGAGGTCTACCACCTCGAACACGACGTGCAGGCCTGGAACAGGCCCGTCAAATACCTGCTCGTCGATGCCTACCCCATCTACCAGTCCGCCCTGGCCATCCGCGCGGACAAGCTCGAGGCCAACCGCGCCTGCCTGGCCAAGCTCGTTCCGCTGTTCCAACAGGCGCAGCGCGACTACATCACCGCCCCCGGCCCCACCAACTGGAGTGATCCCGCTTCCGTGGACAGCGAACCTGAGGTTCGCTGTCCATAGGGAAGGAGCGTCATGGGGTCAGCTCGCCGGAAGTTCACCCAGGAGTACAAATCCGAGGCAGTAAGGTTGGTGCTCGACTCGGGCCGGTCGGTGACCGAGGTCGCGAAGAGTCTGGGTATCCACGAGACCACGTTGGGAAACTGGGTGAAGAAGGCGAAGGAGAACGGCGAGACCGAGGAGCGGCCGCTGTCGGTGTCGGAGCGCGCGGAACTTGAGGAGCTCCGGAAGAAGTACGCGCAGGCGCAGATGGACATCGCCTTCCTAAAAAAAGCGGCGAGCTTCTTCGCGAGCGAGCAGAAGTAAAGTTCGAGTTCATCTCGATACACGCTCCGAAGAAGCCTGTGTCCGCCGACGGCGCGAACACCTTTCCCGTCGACTACATGTGCAAGAAACTCGACCTGTCCCGACAGGGCTACTATGCGTGGAAGAAACGCGGCCCGTCTCGGAGGGAGAAGGACGACGCCACCTTGTCGACCATGATCAGAGCTGTTTTCGACCGTCACGAGGGGCGGTACGGCGTGCGGCGGATCTTCCACGAGATCCGCCGCCAGGGCGTCGCCGTCGCCTACAAGCGGGTCCAGCGGCTGATGGCGACGATGGGCCTGGTCAGCGTGCATCCGCGTCCCCGCCGGCCGGTGACGACGGTGCAGGCCGCGGACTCCTCATCGCTGCCTGATCTTGTCGGCCAAGACTTCGCCGCGTCCGCACCGAACCAGTTGTGGTACGGCGACATAACATATATTCGCACCTGGGATGGCTGGGTGTACATGGCCTCCGTCATCGACGCGTTCTCTCGGAAGATCGTCGGCTGGGCGGTCGCCGATCACATGCGCACCGAACTCGTTCTCGACGCGCTTCGTATGGCCGTCACCCGCCGGCGGCCACCCGGCGGCGTCATATTCCACGCCGACCGAGGCGGTCAGTACACCAGCCGTGAGTTCGTCGCCTTCTGTCGCGACAACAACGTCCGAAACTCCGTCGGCCGTACCGGGATCTGTTTCGACAACGCCGCGGCGGAGTCCTTCTGGGCCACCCTCAAGAAGGAGTTCGTCCACCTCCACCCGTTCGATACCATAGACCGCGTCCGGGCGGGGATCTTCGAATATGTCGAGATCTACTACAACCGGCAGCGGTTGCACTCCTCGATCGGCTATCTCACGCCTGTCGAGTTCGAGGAAGAATTTGACGGACAAACACTTCGTGCTGCATAGTTAGGACTGTCCACGAAAGTGGGAACCCTCCAGGCGAGGCGGTCATCCGCTCCGGCTGCCCTCCTGGCAAGCAAGATGCGCTCTCCCACTCCCGCAGCAGGGCAGTGGAGCTAACGTCCTGTGATCGCCCTACCCTTGACCAGACTGCTTCGGGGGGCATGGTCAGTAGACGGGGTGACACTTCATTGAATCCTTGAGCCGGGAGACCACGCATCGACTTCCGAATGCACCAGATTCGGACCAATGAACCGGATCCGCCGGGCGTGACGCCGAAGCCACACCAGGCACCGCGCGGCGTAGGAGCCGATCCACGACTACCGGCGCGGCACACCCGGGAAGAAGAGAATCATGAACCCTGGCGTCGTGTTCACCATGAGCCACAAAGGGCAGCCTGCAATCTGTCGAAGCGTTGCCACAGGCTCCCGGATCTGGCTGCTATGGGGTCCAGATCGTATCGACGGGCAGGATGTGCAGGCGGTCCTCGAACGTGTACGAGCGTGCTCCCAGGTAGAACACGACACCGGCTGTGAACGCGTCGCCGGTGGTGTCACGGAGTTTGCGAAGCGGGGCGAAGTCCTCACCCGGTACCCGGCCAGCCGCTTTGACCTCGAATGCCACCAGCGCCCCGTCATCGCGTTCGACAACAAGGTCGACTTCGTCGCCGTCGCGGGTGCGCCAGTGACCGGCACCGCCGACCCAGTCCGTCCAGGATGCCTGTTTGAGCAGCTCGGTGACGACGAACGTCTCCAGCAGATGCCCGAACTCGGTGAGCGCGGTCGGGTTGCGGGCGACCAGCTTCCGTGGCGTCAGCCGCAGCAGCCGAGCCGCCACCCCGGAGTCCAGGATGTGGATTTTCGGCGACGCCGTGGACCGTGCGGTAAGCGTGTTCCCCCACGCCGGAAGCCGGTAAAGCAGGAACACCGCCTCAAGCAGCCGTAGATAGCTGTACGCGGTCCTCTCGTCGAGACGGACACTCGACGCGGCCCGGGCGATGTTGAGTACCTGCGCGGTCTGGCCCGCCAGCCGCTCGAACAGGACCGGCAATGAAGCCGCCTGGCGGATCCTGGCGAGCTCCCCCACGTCGCGTTCAAGGCTGAGCCGGATGTAGTCGTCAAGCCAGCGGCTCCGCGAAGCGAGCGAGGCCCGCGCGAGCGCCGACGGGAATCCGCCTGCCGTAACGCTGTCGATGTACTCCTCACGGCTGGTCACCGACGGCCGGGCCGCAGCCACGGCGGCGGCCGGGTCGGCGAACAGGTCCTCCAACAGGTGCTCGTGAACCCCCCGGAGCTCACCCTGCGACAGCGGATAGACCGGCAGCCGGTGCAGACGGCCAGTGAGCGCCTGCGCAGCCTGGGGCAACGCCTCGTGACGTGCCGAGCCCGTCAGGACGAAGCGACCGGGCCGGCCGTCACGGTTGAGCTCAGCCTTGATCGCGTCAAGGGCAAGCGGGACGTGCTGGTACTCGTCGATACAGACCGGTCGTGGGCCCGCGACGAACGTGCCCGGGTCCCGGGCCACCGCGTCGCGCACGGCCACGTCGTCCAGGTCGACTAACTCCGCGCCGACCTCACCGGCGAGATTTCTGAGCAGGGTCGACTTGCCCACCGACCGGGGGCCCTGGAGAAGGACCACGGGCTCCTCGAGCATCCGGCTCGCGACGATGGGCGCAAGCTGCCGTGGCACCAGGCCGCGCAACCGTGTACTCACAGCCGAAACTCTATCTGATCTACGGATCCGTCGGGGGTCGAGCTACGGATCCGCCGAGGGTTGAGTTACGGATCCGTCGGGGGTTAAGCTACGGATTTGGAGGGAGTTGAGCTACGGATCCGCCGGGGCTTGTCGCGCCGAGGCCGGAGGTGCCAGGCGCTGCCGGCCGGCGCGCACGATCGTCCTGCCGTTCCCCGGGCGTAGGCCCTTCCCGCCTGCCGGGAGCCTGCGGACGGACACTGTCCGTGATGGTTTCGACTGCCCAGGCGATCCCTTCGGTAGTATGTATCTATGTAGATGGCATCTACATAGATGGGATTCAGGTGTGACGACGGGTTTTGTCGGACGAGCGGCCGAGCTCGCTCTCCTACGGAAACGGCTGGACCGGGTCGCCGCCTCGCATTCCGGGGCGGCACTCGCCATCCGAGGCCGCCGCCAGGTGGGCAAGTCACGCCTCGTGCAGGAGTTCTGCGATCAGGCCGGCGTCCCCTACCTGTTCTTCACCGCCACCAAGGGGGCCTCACCGGTCGAATCGGCGGCCGCCTTCTTCGCGGACCTGAAGGAATCGTCCCTGCCGACCGATCGTGAACTCGTCCCCGCACGATCCACGGGAAGCTGGCCGGACGCCTTCCGCGTCCTCGCCTCGGTCCTGCCGGGCGCACCGACGATCGTCGTCCTCGACGAGCTCCCCTGGCTCGCCGAACAGGACGACCTGTTCGACGGCGCGCTGCAGACAGCCTGGGACAGGCTGCTCGCCGGACGGCCGGTGCTCCTGCTGCTGCTCGGCAGCGACATCCACATGATGGAACGGCTCACCGCCTACGACCGCCCGTTCTTCGGCCGGGCCGACAACCTCGTCCTCGGCCCCCTCAACCCGCTGGAGACCGCTCGCGCCCTCGGCCTGGACGCGGCCGACGCCATCGACGCCCACCTGATCTCCGGCGGGCTGCCCGGCATCCTGCGAAGCTGGCCGCACGCGACCCCGCCGCTGCCCTTCCTGGAACAGGAATGCGCCGACCCGGCCTCGCCGCTGTTCAGCGTGCCGGAGTCCACGCTGATGGCCGAATTCCCCACGCCCGACCAGGCGCGGCGCGTCCTCGAAGCGGTGGGCAGCGGGGAGCGCACCCATGCCAACATCGCCGCGGCGGCGGGCGGCCGGCAGGGTGCTCTGCGTTCGGGGTCGCTGTCGCCGCTGCTGCGCCGGCTTGTCGAGGAGAAGCGGGTGCTCACCGTCGACGAGCCCCTCTCGACACAGCCCGGCAGGCCCGCGCTGTACCGGATCGCCGACAGCAACCTGCGGCTGTACCTCGGCGTCCTGCGATCCGCTCACGAGCAGGCGCGCCGCGGACGGCCCGAAGCGGCCTTCCGGCTGGTGCAGCGCCGCTGGTCGGCGTGGCGGGGCAGTGCGGTCGAGCCGCTGGTCCGCCAGTCGCTCGAGCTCGCCGCGACCGCGGGCCGACTGCCCTGGCCCGACGTCGAAGCGGTCGGCGGCTGGTGGAACCGCCGGTTCGACCCCGAGGTCGACCTGGTCGGAGCCGACCGCTCCCCCGTCGCGAAGCGCATCCACTTCGCCGGGTCGATCAAATGGCTCGCCACCCCGTTCGACGACCACGACCTCGCGGAACTCACGCGAAGCGCGGCCGAGATACCCGGTTTCACCCCCGGCGACACAGGGCTGATCATCGTGTCCCGCTCCGGCACCGGCCCACGTCTGGATCCGGCCAGGGCGAATCTCGTACAGGATCCGTCCGACCTTCTCTCAGCCTGGCAACCAGCGACCTGACCGGACGACAAAGCTGGTCAGAGGGTGTTTACGCGTTCAGAACACCCTCGGTCTGTCGGTGGATCGAGGGTGAGAAGGTGCCGGGCGTTCCTCGATGGTTCGGGGGAGTCAACGGTCCATAGAAACGGGGGAATAAAGTTCCAGATCTGAGGGAAAATCAGCTCTCATGTGACGGAGACTCCCATGGCGGACTTCCCCGACGACAGGGGAGCGGACACCTTCGCCCGCGAGCTACCACTGGCGATAGTGCCAACAGACCGTAATCGCCTAATGACAAGACCGACGTTGTTCATCCGTAACTGGTCAGGTCTGGTAGATCGTTTGTTTTTGGTTTCCCGGCTGGCTGGGACTCCTCGATGGCCTGAAGGCCCGGGTCGTTGGTGCTGTGTGGTTGATCGGGCCGTAGGGTCCGGGTGTGTCGGATGGTCCGCCCGCGTCGCCGCCGGTGCCGTCGTATGACGAGCTCGCGGCGCTGGTGGTGAGTCTGCGGGCGCAGCTGGTCGAGACCGCTGCGGCGTTGGAACAGGCGCGGGTGCGGATCGCCGAGCTGGAAGCTCAGGTCGCGAAGAACTCGCGGAACTCGGCGAAGCCACCGAGTTCGGACGGGCTGGCGAAACCGCCACCGAAGTCGCTGCGGAAGAAGACCGGCCGCAGGCCCGGTGGGCAGGGCGGGCATCCGGGATCGACGCTGCGGATGCTCGCTGAGCCTGATGTGCGCCTGCGGCATGAGCCGGGGCCGTGTGCGGGGTGCGGGGCGGGGCTTGCGGGCCGGCCTGTGACCCGGACCGAACGGCGGCAGGTGTTCGACCTGCCCGAACTACGTCCGCATGTGGTCGAACATCAGCTCATCGAGCGGGAGTGCGGCTGCGGGACGCGGACGAAGGCGGCGGCACCGGCCGGGGTGGACGCGCCGGTGCAGTACGGGCCGCGGGTGGCCGCGGCGGTGGTCTACCTGTATTCCGGTCAGTTCCTGTCGCAGGAGCGGACCGCGACCGCGCTGGCCGAGCTGGTTGGGATCCCGATCTCGGCGGGCACGGTCGGTGCGATGACCGCCCGTGCCGCCGCCGGACTCGACGGCTTCCGTGACACCGTCCGGGGTCTGCTGGCCGCCGCCGACGTGATCGGGGCCGATGAGACGGGGCTGCGGGTCGCCGGGAAACTGCACTGGGTGCACTGCGCCCGCACCGACAAGTACACGCTGATCGACTGCCATGCCACCCGCGGCAGCGGCGGGATCGACGCCCTCGGGGTGCTTCCCGCCTTCGGTGGGGTGGTGGTCCACGACGCCTGGGCCCCCTACGACAGCTACACCGGCGCCACCCACCAGCTGTGCGTCGCTCACGTGCTGCGCGAACTACAGGCCGTCGTCGACGCGGCCCCGACGGGAACCTGGTGCTGGGCCGCCCAGGCAGGCGACGCGCTCGTCGCCCTGCACCGCCTCGCCGTCGACGCCGCCACTACCGGCGTCACCATCGACGAGCAGGCACCGGCCACCCAGACCCGGCAGCTGCGCCACGCCGCTCACATCGGGATCAGCCAGACCTCGCCGCGCGGCACGAAACTCATGGCCGCCCGCCATGCCCTGGCCTGCCGGCTCGTCGACCGCGAAGCCGACTACCTTCGGTTCACCCGCGACTGGCGGGTTCCCGCGGACAACAACGGCTCCGAACGCGACATCCGCATGATCAAACTACGGCAGAAGGTATCCGGCTGCCTACGCACGCTCACCGGCGCCCGCCAGTTCTGCGCGATCCGCAGCTACCTGTCCACCGCCACCAAACACGGCATCAGCCTGTTCGACGCTCTCGTCCAACTTGCCGAGGGCCGTCCCTGGATGCCCGCGATCAGCTAACTCAAGATCAAAAACTACCTGACTAGTTACGATTCGCGAGTACAGTATGTCCCGGATGGAGCGAAGCTCTCGCAGGGACGCCGAGAATGGCGTAAATCGACAAATTTCATCAGCTCCGCCCGGCCGTCTTTTTGTGCGAAACCCAAAAACCAGGATGCCGCCATGTCGGCTATTGCCGAATTGCGCCACGTCTTTCGACATCTCGATCTTTCCGAGCTCGGTCGTTATATCGGGGAGCATTTGCTTAACGTCAAGCCACTCATTCTCGACTAGTCCAAGGATGACCTCCGGACGACCTGCTCGGAGGGCGAGTATCGTGTTTTCCTTGTCGGCCTCTCCGGAGATGGGCCAGCGCAAGAGCAGCTCAAACCTGCGCGCAATAATCCATAGTTCTGCCAGCTCAATACTAGTCGTCTCGAAGTCGCTTCGGACAACCCAGCGATCCGAGTCTGCCGCGTAGTGTTGCGAGTGGTACTCGACAAACTTTAGATCAGAATCGGCCAGAATTCTGCGTATTAAAGTAAGAGTCGCCCCGGGTAGCTCCCGTTCTTCGGAGTCATTTATGATATCGAACTTAAGTGACCCCTGATCGCCTGTCAACTCAAGCATCACAAAGGGGTTTGGGCGTTCAGAACTTCAAAAACAAAACTCTATATCTGCTTCACTGATGCTCGAAATTTCACTAGAATGTTCTTCTTTTGTGGCACAAGAGAAATCGACGATGTCTTGTATTGAGAGATTTCCTAGGTTCTCGGGTTTGGCCTCGAGCTCCCAGCTTTCGCCGCCTCTAAGGTATCTTCGGGCGCCAACAACGATATCGCCGTCTGACCGAAGGGTGCCCTGAACGAACTCACCTTCGGCATCGATCACTTGCCCGGAGAACCGACCTCGCATGTGACGAATTATGACAGAGTCAGGGAGCGAGATGGACATACGCGGCGCGCCGGTGAGCATGGCGCGCCAGCGCCACGCGCAGCCGCCGCGCGGCGCGGATGCACCCACTACTTGATCTCTAAATCGAGCAATTCGGCAGTCCCATGGCTTGTTGGTGCAGCTCCGTCGCGGTGGGGAGTGCTTCGTAGGCTCCGGGACGGCTGATGGTGAGGGCTGCGGCTGCCTGGGCCTGGTGGACCGCGTCGGCTGGACTGGTGCCGGCGATGAGGTGGGCGCAGAGTACGGCGGTGAAGGCGTCGCTGGCACCGGTAACGTCGATGACGTCGGCGGGTGGTGCGGGGTAGGCGTTGGTGGAGCCGTCGATCCGGAGAACACATCCGTGTTCGGCAAGGGTGGCACAGACTGTCCGCACGCCAAGTGCGTCAGCTACAGCGTCGGCGAGATGCTCGGCGGGGCCGTGTGCGGCTGAGTGCCCGGTAAGAAGGGCGCGGGCCTCGGCCTCGTTGGGAACCAGCATGTCGACGTGTTCCCACGGGATAGCCTTGATGACCGCTGGATCGCTGGGAAGCGGCGCGGGGTTCAGGATGACACGTATGCCCTGATCGCTGGCTGCGGTGATGATTCCGGCGGCCTGGTCGGGGGACTCGAAGGTGACGAGGAGAGCGTCTCCCGGCCCGCTGGTTTTTACGGCGGTGATGAGGTGGCCGGCGGTGACATTGAGCGCGTCGGGGACACGCCAGACCATGGCGTTCTCCCCGTCGGCGCGGGTGTAGACGACACAGACCGGTGTGGGGGCCTCGGGGATGGCTGCCATGGTGGAGACGTCGATGCCCTCGGCGCGGAGCGCACTCCTGATGGCCTCGCCCACGACATCGGTTCCGACGCATCCGACGGCGGCGACCTGGGCGCCGAGATGGGCGAGGGTGACGGCCTGGTTGAGCGCCTTCCCGCCCGGGACGGTCCGCATGGCGTCGGCGCGTAGGTCGTCGCCCCATGCCGGTAGGCGGGGTGTGCTGATCAGGCAGTCGAGGACGTAGGCGCCGGCCACGAGGAACCGAAGCTCGCTGATAGGGCGCGCTGGGTGGGTGCCGGTCATGTGCTGGTGTAGGTCCAGGCGGAGCCGACTCCGCGGTACTGCTCGACCGGGATCGGGGTCACCCCGGGGCGCATCTTGTCGGTGTAGAGGTGGCCGTCCAAGTGGTCGATTTCGTGGGCGACCAGGCGGGCAAGGCCCTTCTCGAACGCGATGATCCGCCGTGTTCCGTCGATGTCGGCGTGTTCGACGTGCAGAGTGAGCGGTCGGGGGACCAGGCCGCGGACATCGAAGAAGCTCAGGCATCCTTCGTACTGCTCGTCGGTCTCGGGGCTGGCCTCGATGACGGTTGGGTTGAGCAAGGTGATCGTGTCGCCGTCGACGGTGCGGACGATCGCGGCGGCGCGATTGATCCCGACCTGCGGGGCGGCGATCCCCATACCCTTCCCGAAGGTGTGCAGGGCGGAGACCCGTTCGATCGCGGAGGAGAGTTCGGCAACGACCCGGCGGGCGTCCTCGGCCTCGGCAGGCAGATCGAACGGGCGAGCGGGCTTGCTCAGGATCTCGGCGCCCTGCTGCACGATGCCGACCGCGGCCATCTGCTCGGACGGGCGGGCGGCCCCGGCGGCGGGGTCGGGCTGGGCGCGGAAGTTCCACTCCAGCCGGTAGCGGGCGTGCAACGGCGGCTCGTCTGTTGACCATGAGAACACCCTGCGGCCGGCGGTCTCAGTGCGCGCGATCGCGGTCCGGAACGGCAGGGCCTCGGCCGTCATCGACATCTCCATGCCCCACACCACCGGATCTACCTCGGCGGGGAAGTCCAGCCGGACCGACAGAGAACGGGTCGGGACCCGTACAGCGCGCTGGAACCACGGCCCCCACCGGTCATCCGACACCCGGTAGGAATACTCGATGACGGCGGTGTCGCCCGGGTAGAGCGGAAAGTGCCCCTGTGAGTTCTCGAAGCAGAGCCAGACTTCCTTGAGCGCGTCCCAGTCGGTCTTGATCTTCCAGTTCATCGGCTCGCCGTTGCACGTGGCGGACAGCCGCAGGAAGTCCCACCGGAGCGGTTTCGCCCGGTACAGCCGGGCTGATCGCTCGGGGTCGCCCGGGTAGCGGTCGACAGAGATCCGCATCAGGTAGCGGGTGACCGGCTCGGTGCCGGTGTTCACGATCCGGCGCATCTGGTGCGCGTAGTACGTCGCGTCGTCGTACCGCAACGTCGCCTCGTCGACCTCGACGATCAGGCCACCCGACGACGCGGCCGGCTGCGCGGGCGGGGTAGTCGCAACCGGTGGGGATGCCAGGGCCGGAACGGGCTGCGGCCCGGCGGGCTGTGCGGTGGATTCCCACCGGCGCGGGGCGAGCCCGAAGTATCCGCCTGGGATGCGTAGGGCGTCCGCGATGCGCTCGATGAGGTCCAGGGAGGCGATGCGGTCTTCACCGCGCACGATACGGCTCACCCGTGACTGCGACAGGCCGTCGACCGGAGAGGAGATCCGGTCCTGGCTGGCGCCGTCGTACTTGCGCATCAGGCGGAAGATCGTCCCGAAGTCGCGGACGGAACAGGCGGCGCGGAACTCGGGGCGGGCCAACAGTTCGGCGGACACCCGGTACGACCCGACCGGCACGTCGGGAGTGTGCGTCACGGGGCGAACCTCCACGTCCCACCGGGGCCGGACGCCCACGGCGGGTGGCGTGAGCGGAAAGCACGCACAGACTAACGCGGTCATGCCAAACCGGTATGGGCTTTGGGCAGCAACCGTTTCTCGCAGGTTCGGCAACCGGCCGGCAACCGCTCGCCATCCGATCGCGGCGTCGACGTCCCATCGATGACCTATACGAGACGTGTATGTCATATCGACGTTTCGTGACAACCAGTCGTCGGGTGAGGCTGGGTGCAGGCCACCCCGCTCCGTGTTCGCGTAGAGCCGGGCTCCGCGGAGCGGGGTGGCGTCCAGACCGTGAGGTGACACGACGGATGAGGGGCACGGCGGATGCCATGGACCAGGACCAGACAGACCGGAGCGAATCCGCGGAACGGCCACGGGGGTTCACGATGACGTGGATGAGTGGCCAGTGCAGGGCGGACGAGGAACCGGGCGTGGGCCTGCTGCCCTGGGGTGTGGACGCCTGGGCGCTGGTGGTCCCGGCGGGCTCGTCGGCGCAGGCGTTGCACGCGGCGATGACGGAGATGCCGTCCGGTCTGCGGTTCGCTGAGGCGTTTGGGGATGTTGACGTGGTCCTCGTCTACGAAGCCTCCGGCGCGCGGCTGTCCCGACGGCAGATTCCCGGGCCGTTCCTGCGGGCGATGCTTGAACTCGACCCGGTGCGGGTGGGGGCGGGCAACGGCCGGCGGTGGATGACCGAAGGGGAACGCGCGGCGTACGAGGCGGGGAAGGCTGATGTTGCCGATGCGCTGCGCCGTCAGGTGATCCGTCGACGACATCGGCGGGACCGCTCCGCGCTGAGCTGACATCTCTGAAGATCGCAGGGGTCGGACCTCGTCACAGGGTCCGGCCCCTCGTCGTTTCAGGGCGGCGTCGGGCCGTCTGTCCTGGTGACGGCCTGTTCGACCGTGGCGAGCCTGGTCAGGATCTCGGTTAGGCGATCCTCGACGCGGGCCAGAACAGCGAGGATCTCCCTGCCTGTCGGCTCGCTCGCCTCGCTGTCTCCGGTTCGGGTGCCGGACAGCAGGACGTGTATCAGGTGGTCGTCGGGCCACTCCAGCGCGCGGGCGATCGCGGCGAGGGTCTTGTTCTGCACGCGGCGGCCGGCGCCGTGCTGAAGGAGACGCAGCGTGGACACCGACACCCCGGACAGCTCGGCCAACTGCTGCTGACCGACCCGCCGGCTCGACATCCGCTCGTTGAGCGCCACGGCCACGGCAGCCCAGTCCTCTCCCTCGGCCGGACCACGCGCGGTGTAGACGGACGCTTTCCGGTCAGCCATGACGCGCATATTAGCCACCAAGCAATCGGCGCCACAGGCGGTACTCGGCGGCCATATCAACCTCGCATGAAGCCCACTCGCTTCCTCTCGCCGAATAGACCTGTCTGGCATGGGTTCATACAAGGCGTACATGCTTTGATCGTCTAGTGTCCTGAGTCGTTGATTCGCTGGCAGTAGGCGGCGAGGGTCTCGAGGATCTCGTCGGCGGTCTTGGCCCAGACGAACGGCTTCGGGTCCTTGTTCCAGGCGTTGATCCATCGGCGGATGTCGGCTTCGAGTTCGACGACCGAGCGGTGCGTCGATCGGCGCAGCTTGCGGGTGGTCAGCTCCGCGAACCGGCGCTCGACCAGGTTCATCCACGACGCCGAGGTCGGGGTGAAGTGCAGGTGGAAGCGGGGGTGGCGCAGCAGCCAGTTCTTCACCGCCGGGGTCTTGTGGGTGGCGTAGTTGTCCAGGACCAGGTGCAGGTCGTAGCCCTTCGGGACCGAGGAGTCGATCAGCTTGAGGAAGCGCAGGAACTCCTGGTGACGGTGCCGCCGGAAGGTCTGCGCGATCACCGACCCGGACGTCGGGTCGAGCGCGGCGAACAGGCTGGTCGTGCCATGGCGGACGTAGTCGTGGGTCATCCGCTGCGGGGTACCCGGCATCAGGGGCAGCACCGGTGCCGTGCGATCCAAAGCTTGCACCTGCGACTTTTCGTCGACGCAGAGCACGATCGCCTTCTCCGGCGGGTCGAGGTAGACCCCGACCACGTCACGGACCTTGTCCACGAACAGCGGGTCGGTGGACAGCTTCCACGTCTCGACCAGATGCGGCTTCAACCCGAACGCCCGCCACATCCGTGACACCGTCGACTGCGACAGCCCACTGGCCCTCGCCATCGACCGCGATGTCCAATGGGTATCGCCGTTCGGTGGCTTCTCCTCCAACGTCCTCGCGATCACCGCCTCGACCTGGGCGTCGGTGACCTTCCGAGGCGCTCCCGGACGTGCCTCGTCTGACAGGCCCTCCAGCCGGTCGACCGCGAACCGCTCCCGCCATTTCGCGACCGTTCCCCGGGTGATCCCGAGCTCGGCCGCGACCCCCGAGTTCGTCCCACCGTCCGCGCAGGCCAGCACGATCCGCGAGCGCAACGCCAGCGCCTGCGCGGTCTTCCGCCGTCGGGCCCAGCCCTCCAGCACCGCACGCTCAGCAGACGACAACTCGATGGGATCCGCGCTCGGGCCAGGCACCAGCCCATTCTATCTGCACACGAATCAACGACTCAGGACACTAGCGGTTGAAATGCGGTTAACGAGCGGTGGATCGTGTATCTCGTCAGCCGGAACGCACAGATTGTTCCGGGGCCAACGAGACGAGTGGAGGTGGCGCGGTGGCGGTTCCCGGGCGTATTCCGGTGCGCTTTGAGGACGTGTTCCCGCACGGCGCGTTCGTGCTGGGCGTGGAGCCTGCGAACGACTACGACAAGGTGAAGGCGAACGCGCCGGATGTGCAGGCGCGGGACAAGGACACCGGCGAGCGGGTGTGGTCGGTGCGGGTCCTCGACGCGGACCCGGCGGCACGGAAGTCCGAACTGAAGGTGAAGATCCTCGGCGAGGTGGCGCCGGTACCACCGGACCCGATGCCGGGCACGCCGTTCCGGCCGGTGCTGTTCGAGGGGCTGGCCGTGGTGCCCTACGTGGACACCAACGGGCGGGTGGCGTTCTTCTTGCGGGCGGCGGCGATGCGCCCGGTTGGTCCGGTGGCCTCGGCGCGGCGTCCCGGCCCGGTGGTGGCGGCATGAGCGGGCTCGGCGCGGACGGGCTGCGCTCCTCGACGCATCTGGGGCTGCACGTGGGCGCGGACTGGTCGGTTCGCTGCCGCATCTCCCCGGACAAGCCGCCGATCCTCACGGTCCACGTGGGCCGGACGCTGCTCTCTTTCTCGCCGGCCGGTACCGCGGTGCCCTCCGACCATGTCGAGTTCGCGTATGCGCTGCTGGGCGCGGTGAACGATTACCTCGTCGAATGCGAACGGTTCCGGTTCGCCGTACAGGATGCGGCCGAACTGCCACGGGATCTCGCCGCGTAGTCGCTGCGCGGCTCTGTTTCAGGCAGGCGGCCCGGAACCCTCGGCTCCGACTGGCGGTTCCGGGCCTGCCTCCCCTGCTTTTCCCATTTCTTTCTGCTCTTGGTTTCGTGCGCTCTGAAACAGGTGGTATTTGTCATGTCCAGAATCAACGGCGATCGGGGAATGCCCCGGATTCCGTCCCGGGCCGACAAGGTCCGCGTCCCGCTGTGGGTGCTGCTCCTGGCGGTGGCCGGTAAAGGGCTGGTGCTCGGGCTGCGCTGGTGCTGGCGGCATCGGGTGGCCGTGCCGGTCGCGCTCGGCCTGGTGCTGTTCACCCGTTGGTTCGCTCCGTTGGGCCTGCTGATCATGCTCGTCGGGCTGGTCCTGGTGGCGTTCGCCTGGTGGCGGGTGCACGCTCGGTCGTTCGGCTGGCTGGCCCGGTGGGTGTGGGGCCGGGTGCGGCTGACCTTCGTCTACCGGTGGCGCCTCCACCGGCATGACACCCTGACCCGGCCTATCGACCCGGCCGGCCTCGACACCCCCCGGTCCGTGATCGACCATGGCCCGTCCGATGGTCGCGGAGACCGGGGTGAGGTGGCGTGACCGGCCCGGCTCTTGGTCATGTCCCGGTCACTGTTGACCCCGCAGGGGGGTGTCCCGGGTCGCGGGTGGCGCGTATGCGGATGCCCTTAGCACGTCGACCATGCGTACGCTGCGCACGGTCCTGCACCAGGCGCTCAACGAAGAGGTCATCACCGAGAAGATCACGCGCAATGTCGCCGAGACGCTGCGCGTCCCGAAAGCCCGTAAGCCCAGGCGGAAGGTCGTCGCGCTGAGCAAGGAAGACGGGCTCCGGCTGCTCGAAGAGGCGAAGCCCACGCGGCTCTACGCGCTGTACGTGCTGCTGGCGATGGTCGGTCTGCGGCGCGGGGAGGCGCTCGCGCTGCGCTGGTCGGACTTCGACGAGTCCGCGTCCACGCTGCGCGTGGCCCGCCAGGTGACCCGGGTGCGTGGTGTGGGGTTGACGGTCGGCCCGACGAAGAGCCAGGCCGGGCAACGCACGATCGCGCTGCCGGCCCGGTGCGTCGAGGTGCTCAAGGCCCACCGGACCGCCCAGCATGCGCACCGGGAGAGTGTGGGCAAGCGGTGGAAGGAACACGGGCTGATCTTCCCGAATACGATCGGTACCCACATGGAGCCGCGGGGGGTTGAACACCCACATGTCCAAGCTGTGCAAGCGCGCCGGGCTCCCGCACCTTGGCCCACACGCGCTACGGCACACCGCGGCGACGATGGCCTACGCCCTCGGCGTCGACTGGAAGCAGATACAGGCGATGCTCGGGCACACGATGCTCTCGACGACCATGGACATCTACGTGGACATGGTCGACATCGTCCACAAGGACGCGGCGTCCAAGCTCGACGGCTGGTTCCCCGCGGAGGACGTGGAGGCGGAGGATGGCGGGACGGCGGACGCTGAGGGAGCCTGACAGGCTGTTGGCTGTCAACTTGGCTGTCAAAAGCCCAGAGCCCCGCGCCGTGTGATCGGCTGCGGGGCTCTGACCTGCCTCAACCAGCGTGCGCTCGGAGGGACTCGAACCCCCAACCTCTTGATCCGTAGTCAAGTGCTCTATCCGTTGAGCTACGAGCGCCTGTCGGGCCACCGTGGCGGACCGACTGAGCAAGAGTACAGCATCGGTCCGTGATCTCCGAACGGGCGTCGGTGTGGTGGTAGCTGGTGCAGCACGACGTCGTCCAGGTGGCTGTTGGTGATCGACGCCGTCATGAACGTGTGGTGTGGCTGGCGGCGGCGGTCCGTCGGGGAGCCGGGGTTGAGCAGCCGGACTGGTCCGCCGCCGTCCGGCCGTTCGACCGTGGCGTCCCAGGGGATGTGCGAGTGGCCGAAGACGACCAGGTCGGCGTCGGGGTAGCGGAGGCTGATCCGCTGGTTCCGGTTGGTGGCTGTTCCGGTCTCGTGCACGACCACAGTCCGGACCCCGTCGAGATCGGCACGTGCCACCTCCGGTAGCAGCTTGCGGATCTCGGGTCCGTCGTTGTTGCCGAAGCAACCGATCAGGTGCGGAGCCCTGGCCTGAAGCTGCTCCACCAGGGCCACGTCGATCCAGTCGCCGGAATGGACTACTATGTCCGCGTCGTCAACCGCCGCCCACACCGGGGCCGGTAGGTCTCGGGCACGCGCCGGCACGTGCGTGTCGGCCAGCAGGACGAGCTTCATCCATCAAGTTTGCCTCGACGGCTTCGGCGGAGAGCGGGTTGTCGGCACGAAAATGCTGCGGGGCGGCAACGGGCTGTCGATATATGGATCATGAAGGGCTGTTGTGCTCCGGCCGGACAGGTAGGAATCGGAAGGTACGCTTCCTGTGGTGTCTGGACAGCCGTTACCGGAGATGTCACCACCGGGCGGCGTCCTGCCCCGGGCGGCTCGGGTCGCAACAGCGACCGGCCTTTTCGTTCACGCCTTCGTCTTCGCGGCCTGGGTTCCTCGTATCCCTGAAGTGAAAGCTTCGCTTGCGCTGAGTGAGGGCGAGCTTGGGTTGGCGTTACTTGGAGCGCCGGCCGGCGCAGTTCTGATCATGTGGGCCATTGGTCTTCTCGTCGGGCGTGTCGGCAGTATTCCTGTGATCCGGGTCAGCCTTGTCGTGTACTGCGCCGCCGGGGTACTCATCGCTGGTGCTGGCAGCCTGCCCATGCTGTTTGTGCTGCTCGTGTTCTGGGGGGCCAGTGGCAGTGGGCTCGACGTCGCGGTCAACGCTCAGGCCACCGAGGTGGAACGACGCTACGGGCGTCCGATCATGTCGGGGCTGCACGCGGCGTGGACGGCTGGTGCGCTTGTCGGAGCCGCCCTGGGGGCGGCAGGAGCAGCCATGGAGACGTCGCTCGGCTGGCAGCTTGCTGGCGTCGGCGTGCTCGGACTCGCCATCGGCCTTCCGTCAACCCTGATGATGTTGCCGCGCGACGCGTCCGCTCCTGACGACATGCTGAGCGCGCGTCACACGCCCGTGATGGACACGGGGAGCATGGATACGGGGAGTTCGGTAGAGACGGGAAATACCGCCGGCGCCGTGGGTATCGGTGACATAGCAGGCACAGATGTCGCTGTCAGCGACAGGGCTGTCGGTGACACGACCAGCCGGAACGCCGGAAATGCTACGGATGCGGCTGTCGACATCATAATAGCCGAGCCTGCGATGCCAATTCATGATCGTGGCTGTCCGGTATTTCCCGTGTCGGCTCCGGTCTCTTTGCTCGATGAGGTCGAGGAGCGTGAGAAAAACCAGCCGGCCAAGAAGAACGAGGATGTCGAGAAGGGAGCCGACGAGAGCAGGGACGCCGAGAAAACCGAGAGATCCGGAGCGGCCGGCGCGACCGCGGACAGGACGCTCAGGGAGGCGTCCGATCCGCCTGAATCGCGGTGTTCCCGTGGTTTTCAACGTGGTTTGAACATCCGTCGTGGTGCTGGTCGTCCACTTGGCACGCTCTGTTTCATCTGCCTGTCGAGTTTCCTGTGTGAGGGTGTGGCCGCGGACTGGAGCGCTCTCTACCTACGGGATGTGACGGGTGCGTCCGCGGATGTCGCGGGCATCGGCTTCGTCCTGTTCACCGGGACGATGCTGGTCGGGCGGCTGGCGGGTGACAGGGTGACGGCCGCTGTCGGAGCCGCCCGCCTGGTCCGGGTTTCGGCCGGGATCACGAGTGTCGTGTTCCTCTCCGCACTGGCCGTCGCCGATACTAGTATCGGTATTTTTGGCGGGATCATAGGTTTTGGCATCATTGGTGTTGGAATGGCATGTGTCGTCCCATCGACGATATCGGCGGCGGGACGACTTGGGACTCGTGCTTCCGCCCCGTCTCCGTCCGCTGGCGCCGCTGGCGCCGCTGTTGCCAGGGTCATGAGCTTTGGATATGTCGGCTGGTTGATAGGCCCACCGATCGTCGGAGGGCTTGCGGAAATGATCAGCCTGCGTGCCGCTATGATCGTTGTGGTTGTTCTTGCCGCAACGGTGGCGATCCTCGCGCCTGCTTTGTCCGTTCCCCCCGTCCGGTCTCGGTGATGGCCCTGTCGCGGGCGTGTCGACGGCCGGTGGATACCTGGCTGATTTTTGACTGGAAGGCAGGTCGAGCTGGTCCGGTCGGGTACTCTCCGCTCGTGATGGGGGTTGGCGAGAGGGGAGCCGGTGCTGGCGCCACTGGCTGCTGACGATCCGCGTTCCGTCGGGCCCTACCGGCTGTACGGCCGTCTCGGCGAAGGCGGCATGGGAGTCGTCTATCAGGCTTTCGCTCCGGACGACACGCCTGTCGCGATCAAGCTTCCGCATCTGAACGTGGCGGCTGATCCCGAATTCCGAGCTCGTTTCCGTCAGGAGGTCACCGCTGCTCGGCGGGTTCGTGGTGCTTTCGTGGCCGAGGTCCTCGACGCTGACGTGGACGCCCCCCGCCCCTGGATGGCGACCGCCTACGTCGACGGGGTGAGCCTGGCGGACGCGGTACGCCGTCGTGGCCGTCTGGACGGCCCGACATTGATGAGCCTCGCTGTTGGTCTTGCCGAGGCACTGGTCGTCATCCATGCGGCTGGTGTGGTGCATCGCGATCTCAAACCCGCGAACATCATCATGGACTGGAACGGGCCGAAGGTCATCGATTTCGGTATCGCCCGACTCTCGGACGCCACCATGAACACGAGGACCGGCTTCAGTATCGGGACCGTTGCCTGGATGGCTCCCGAGCAGCTTTCCGGAGAGCGGGCCGGGCCTGCCGCCGACATCTTCGCCTGGGGTGCCTGCGTCGCGTTCGCCGCGACAGGCCGGCATCCGTTCGCGGCAGCGACGCCGGCGGCGTCGATGGCCCGGGTCCTGGGAGACGCTCCTGATCTCGAAGGAGTTCCGGAGCCGTTCGCCTCCGTGATCGCCCGGGCGCTGGCGAAATCGCCGGCCCAGCGTTGCGCCGCCGTGGATGCGGTGGCCAGCCTCACCGGACGGCAGATATACGGCGTCACCGATGCCGAACGGGTCGCCACCCGTGTCTCTCGCGGCGGCCTTGGCCTGAATGACGCGTCGGCAGGTGGTCCGTTCGGGCCGCCTCAGCCATCCGCCGGCCGCGGTCAGGAACCCGGCTGGCCGGGGTGGCAGACGCCACCGCCACCGCCTGAAACGGGCCGCACTCGGGTCGGACCTCCGCTCCCACCGTGGGAGGCCGAGGAGCAGCCCGTCCAGGGCGGTCTCTGGGATGCGCAGCCCCCATCGCAGCCTCCGCCGTCCGGAGCGGACCGGCACGGGATCCTCACCCCGCCCGGGCCACCCCAGCAGGGGCGGTTCGGCCGTTCGTCGCCCATGCCGGTACCAGTTCTGGCGGTTCTGCTGGCGGCGGCTGTGCTTACGGCCATCCCTCTGATCTCGCGGGCCAGCACCGCGCGGACACCGACGATTATCGGTGGTTACGACATATGGGATGTTTTCGGGGAGCTCACGGTGGCGTTCCTTGCGCTGCCGGTGATGCTTGTCGGTCTGGTGGTCGGAAACCGCTGGGGCGCCTGGCGTGATTTCGCGGCCGGGTGTGTGGTCGGTCTGTCCGTCATGTCGATCGCGGAGCTCGGCTTCGCCCAGGAGGAGTTCGGTTCCTCGCCCGATGTCGGCGGATGGCTGATCGTAACGGGCGCCGCCGCGGCCCTGGTCGTCGTTCTGGGCTGGCGGGGCTGGACCGCCGGCTGGACCTTCGGCCGGTGGGCCGTTTTCTGCCTGCTCGTCGGTGGTATGGGCATCGCCGTGTTCGCCTCCGCGGAGCTGCGTTGGAAGGCCTACGTCCTCGCCGAGCAACCGAGCCTGGTCGGAATGTCTGTGATCGGTGGCGTGCTGCTTCTCGCCACGTTGTTCGCGCAGCCCCGCAGCGTCACGCTCTTCACCGCGGTGATTGTGGTCGGACTCTGCGCATTCGAGATGTTTCATCCGGACCTCTACGTTTATGCGGTCGACAATTTTGCGGTGCTGATCGGACTGTTGACTCTCGGTCTTCTCGGTGATCGTTGGTCGGACCGGCTCTTCCTGTTCGCGTCCAGAGTGGCTGTTGCGGTGGCGCTGCTACGGCATGTTGTGCTGGCCTGGGGAAGCGGCGATGTTGTGATACGTCTTGGTGAGACCATCCTGGATCTGTCGGGCATCCATCTCGCCGCCTTCGGAGCAATTGCGGTCCTGGCGGCTCTCGGGACGCTGCGGGGTCCGCGGGTTGTTCCGGGGCCATGGCAGCCGCCTCCGCCGAGCTATCCTCCCGGTCCGCTGCCATACCGCGCTGGCAGGCCATACTGACCCTGAAACGCCATACCGGCCCCGAAAACGTGGGCTACCGGACCGTGACGAGGGCAATACTGCAGGGCTTCGGTTCGGTGGCCTGGATTTTTCTGTGTACGGCTGATCCGGCAGGCACAGTGAGCGGCCGGTCGTCCGCCAGTCAGAGGTGTTCTCTATCTGCCTGTTATCGCTGATCTTCTACTGCTGCTCTGTTGTCGCCGACGGAATCCCGGTAGCAGCTCGCGGACCAGCGTATTCGTTTCCGCCTGGATGCCGAGGTCGGTCCGTTGTGGTGCGATCATCTGGTACATCTCGTTGATCACTGCTTCCAGGGCCTTGCGGTCATGGCGGGCAGCTACTGTGCGTAGTAGATCTCGCCACAGGACCTCGGCTGTTGGCGCTGCACGCAGGCCTGTTCGGCACGCCGCGATGGCGGTAGCGGTATCTCCATTACTGAGCGTTATGTTAGCAAGCCGATGGGCCACATCGACAACGGCGGTGGAGGTGATCGTCCTGATCCTGCTTGAGTCCAGCCATCGGTAGCGGCCTGCCGGCAGGTTTGCCCACAGCGGTCCGGTGACCAGTCGTAATGCTGTTGTCAGATCGTTTTCGGAGTCCGACTCCGGTTGAGCGGAGTGGTGGGCGTATGCGACGAAAAGATCCCAGTCGCACCGGACGCCGTCAGCAAGGCTCCAGCATCCGTTGTCACTGACCGTAATATGCGGGAGGCCCTCGTTGTTGGTCCCGAGCCAGCCGGCTACATGGTCGAGCTCGTTGCTGAGCACATTGTCAGGAGTCTCTGGCGGCAGGAGCACGGCGCTGAGAGCGCTGGAAAGCACTCCCGAGCGATGCAGAGCGAGATACACCACCAGCTCGGTCAGGAACTCCCGACGATCCGGATCACAGGGACCGGGTGCCTCGACAGTGATCTCTCCCATGATCCGAATTTCGACATCGGTTGATCGGAACAATTCTCCAGGCTCGGCCGGCGGCGTTACTGGTACCGGCAGAGCCAGCGGCGATGCCAGAGTTGCCGGTAGTAGCACGGGTAGTGCTGTCGGTGGTTGGGAAACTGGTTGCGGAACCGGTTGTGGCAGCGGAGCCGGAAGGGTGGACAGGGCCCTGTCGCCAGGCGGATCCGTCTGAGGTAGGCCGCCGTCATCGGAAGCCTCGCCCATGAGGGTCTCGCCCGCCGCGGTTCGCCCGGAAAGCTGAACCAGCAGCCCTGTCGTCTTCCGCGGTGCCGGTGCCGGTGCCAGCGGTGGCGGTGGCGGCCAGAGCTCGCCTGGCGGCGGCGTGGACGGCAGGTGAGAGGCCTCGGCCGGGAACGCGGTCGACGGTGGAAACGGATACGGCTGGACGCTCCGTGCACCAGGAGCACGTGGCGGCACAGGCTCCATCGCCATCCCGGAGGCCCCGGATACCTGGAGATCCCAGGCTGGCATCGCTCTGTTGCGCCAGACGGAGGCACCATCGCCTCCTCGGGAATCGCCTCCGCGGGAGGAGGTGTCCACAGACGGGGAAGGGCTGTGGACACGACCTGCCGGGTTGATGCTGTCCGGATGCTCTGTCGTCAGTCGTAGCGGGGGTTCGCTCGGAGGCGGCGGGGGTTTGGGCGGTCGGCCAACCGGGGGAGCGATGGCCGGCGGAGGCGTCCGCGGGGGCGGTGACGGGGTCCACACCGGTGGGGTCCGTGGCGGCGCCGACGGGGGAGGTACCGACGGCACCGGTGGAATTGGCGGATGATTGTGCGGGAGGGATTCTGATTCCACTGTGGATGCCTCTGGACGCATCCACAGTGGAATTTCGGGCACCCACGGCGTCGGCTCCTGGGCGGGATTCGAGGTGGAGGCTGGCCGTGATTCATCCGGGAACGCGGTGATCACAGCGGCGTCCTCGCTCCCGCGGCGACGGTCCTCCACCTGTGCTGTGCCGTTCCCGGGGCCGGGGCCGGGACGGCGCGGCGACTGTGCGTCTGGGGAGGAGATCCGTTGCGGCGACGGATATGCGGGGTGTGGATGGTCAGGACCAGAACCTGTGGTTTCCGTTTCTGCGGTACGTGATGTGGAGCGTTCCCGGCCGGAAAGTGCGTATGCTGTGCCCGCCTTACGGAGCATCCTGACAATGGTGGGGTACTCGCGCGTGCTCAGCGTCTGAGCACTGATCTCCAGACCAAGGACGCCGAGATGTAGCCTGCGGTTCGGGCTCACCGTGAAGCGCCAGCGTGCGGCGGTCGAATCGCCGAAGGTCACAACACCGACTCCCTGGCTGGGATCCCTGAGGAGAGCGGAAAGCCGTGCTGTTTCCCGCTCGGACGGAGGGGCGGCCAGGATTAGCAGCTCCGGCGCCCACAGGGCCTGATGCCGAGCGGCCGGCCGCCCCCGGAGCACCGGGCCGAGGGAGCCACCGTTTCGTGGTTCACCGCCAGCTACCCGGCCGCGCCGCGACCGACGACTTTCCAACTCGTCCAGGACGTCACCGAGGCTGGTACTGGATCGCAGCCGGTCCGGGGCGATCGGCACGAGACGTCCGGAAAATCCAGTCATGTATACGCGGAGATCGTTTGACCAGGGATTTGTGGCCAGTTCCACCGCGATGGACACGGCCGCTTCCCGCGCGAGCGCAGCGTCCCCACCGAGGCTGATGATTCCGGGAGCAGCCTCGACGTCGACGAGAACACGAGCTCCCCGATCGTCCGTGCCCATGACGGCCAGCCCTGGATAGGGGGCTGGTGTGTCCACCGGAATTCTCCGGCTGTCGTCGACGAGCAGGCCGTCGACCGTGCTGGTGGTCCGCTCGATACGCCAGGTACCCGGTGTCCGGCCGGTCTGCCATGGTGGAGGAGGTCCGTCGGGTTCGGCCGGCGCGAGATGCAGAACGAGTTCGTTGTCGGAGACGGTTGCCGCATACACGGATGGCAGGGTGCGACCGGCCGCGGTGAGCTCCGCGGCGAGAAGCCGCAGTGCCTGGTCAAGGAACCGGGCCGCCCCCACGTCCGCGGCGAGACGGAGCTCGGTCCTGATCTGACCGAGGGGGTTGCCGCCCTTGGATCGTGGCCGTCGCCTCATCAGTGCAACCATCATTCCTGTCGTCAGTATGACGGGTAGGACAACGGATGGGTGTGCGTTGTGGTGTCTCGGTAGTGCCTGCGCCCGGATGCCCACCGGCCCTCCAGCCCCCTCCGTGGGAGGAGCCACGAGGGGAACCGACTGGTTTGTAACTGGATGATAGCGTGCGGTTTCGTCGGGTCGTGCCGTGGTGTTCCGTCTGTCGTCCAGCGACGTGCTCGCGCCATGCGCGCTCATTTCCGTCGTTGCGGTCAGGCGTATATCCCCCGGTGCGCTTGTCACTGTTGTCGGCATCAGGGCGGGACGTCGGCCGCGCTCATCCACGGCGGGCGGGCACAGGATAGCCGGGAAGAGGATGGCCGTGCTGGAGAGAATCCTGGGGAACAGCGCGGTCACGGCCAGCCCGCCCGTCGGCTTCCGCCAGGCTCCACCCATCGGCACCCATCGGATGGAGCCTGACTGGCGGAGCTGACCGTCGCCGGCTGGCCCGGTCGAGGTGGGACGGTGTCACGGGGCCCATCGTCTGCCGCCAAAGGGCGGAGCTGCCACCGTGCGGCCTCTCCTGTGGATAACCTGGCTGTGGATAACCGGGCTACCTGACTGCTGGTCCGGCATGACGGCGGGCAACCGGAGTCGGCGCCCGGATCAAGGCGATCACGCGGTCGGCCGTGTCGACGCCGCTCTCCCGGCGGCCTTGTCACGAGCCGGGGACATGGTGTAAACCGGTACAAGGCGGATGGGCGCAAAGCGTGTGAAATGCATCGCGAACGGCGTTGGTATGCGGTACTTCCTGGTGGTGAGGCTGTCGGGTCGCCCCCTGTACTCATGATCTTTGGGGGTGGGTCGCGGATTTTGGCATTGATCCGGTGCCGTGTTCGTCAAAAAGCAAGTGTTTCGTCAAAAGCAGTGTGGGTGTGGTCGGAGGCGCGGCGACAGCGTCGTCCGCCTGAACGATGTTCTTGGGCCATGACGGGAAGCGTCTGACACACCGCTTCTGGTCGGCGTGGTCACGAGATCGTGTTGTGCTGCCAAGATGGCTGATTATTTGTGCGGTCCGTGTTCACTGTCAAAGATATATCTGAAAGGGTCTGATAATGCCCAACCTCAATGTCACGTACCAGGAGATGGACGATGCCAGTGGCAGGCTCAGGAACGGCAGGGTCGACATCGAGGCCCAGCTTGTAGCGCTGAAGAAAATGGTCGACGCCCTGGTCGCCGGTGGATATGTCACTGACCAGTCCAGCGTGCAGTTCCAGGGGTTCTACGACCGGTTCAACACCGGTGTAACCAGCACACTGGCCGGGCTCGACGGCATGGCCGACTACCTGAAGAAGGCGGCTGACGTGTTCCGGACCGCTGATGCCCAGCTCGCAAGCTCGCTGCGCGGCCAGGACTGACGGGCCGACGGCGGGACGCGGTCACGTTTCCCCGCGTTCGGTCCTGGGAAGCAGCCTGCCGGCCCTGGGAAGCAGCGCGTGGGCGGCTCCGGGCCGTCGAGAGGCGTTCCGTCCGATGAGGCTTTCCCATGCGTCGGAGATTTTCTGTGCCCGTCCGGACCCAGCAGGGATGTCGGCCGTCCTGCCCGGTGGCTCCCCCCTCCCTGCCAGGCTCGGATTCTACCCAGAAGGACGGCGACAGGCGCCATGCCCCGCGACGTCTGCGATTTTTCTTGTGTCTCCCGCGAACGGACCGGGGCGCTGGAGTTCTGTCATGGGACGGGATCACGGTAAGAGAGGTTGTGCGCGATGACCGCTGACCGGCTGTCGGTCGATCTTCCTGGGCTGGACTCGCTCGCCAGCAATCTGATGTCGATCCGTTCGGCGATGAACGCGACCCGTTCGATGCTGGAGAACTACCGGGGGCAGATGGGATCGACCGAGATCGAGGACGCCCTGGGCGACTTCGAGCACGGCTGGAGGGACGGACGCAGGAAGATCGACGACAATGCGAACAAACTGGCGACGATGGCCTCCCAGTCGGCGGAGACCCTGCGTCAGGTCGATTCCGATCTGAGTGCCGGGCTGATCCAGGCGTCGCAGCTCGCCAGCGAAGGAGGGGGAGGAGACTGAGCGAACATGTTGCTGCCGAAAAGCCCATGGCCCTGGGCTTTTCGATCAGTATTCCCGATACCTGGTTCGAGGTCGACCTGAATCCGGTGACCCGCCGGGCATCCATCGACGCTCTGGTCCGGGAGCGCACACGGGGTGTTCCCGAACTCGCGGCGAACCGTGCGGCGATCTCCCGGCTGCTCCGACACGCCGCCCGTGACGCGGCGGCCGGCGGCGCATTGTTCTGCGGTGTCATGGCCGAGGCGGTAGAAGGCGCAGGTTTGTCTGCCAGCGTGACCGTATCCATGCTTCCCGCACCGGATGACGCCCGGGTTGTCGGCGTGGCCGAGGTAACTCCATCAATGATCATGTCCTCTCTGTCGGAGAGGGTCGCCCGATCACAGGACGACACCTGGACCACAGTGACTCTTGTCGATCTTCTTTATGTTGGACAGGCGGCCCGCTCGTATGGGGTGGAGGACATCTCACTGCCTGATCGGGCTGGTTGGATCAGGACGACGATGATGCAGACCTTCGTCCCGGTCCCACGGTCCGACCAGGTGGCCCTGATCTCCTGTTCCAGCCCGAACCTCGTGCTCGTGGACGCATTACACGACCTGTTCGACGCGGTGACCTCGACCTTCCGGTTCGTTACCGATAGCGGATAGTTCACTGCTCCGGCATGACGGTGTGATAGCGGAGCGGGACTGCGGGGCGTGATTGGTATGGCTCCGTGTGCCTGTGGTCTACGCACACGTCCTACGTACAGCACGGATCACAACACCGATGGCGAGAACGGCGAAGCCGGTCAGGACCGAAGCAGCCGGCAGCATGAGAGCGAGAACCAGGCAGCCGACACCGCCGAGCAGCGACAGTGGGCGCAGCCAGCGGCGTCGCGGGCCGTCGAGGGTGAAGGCGCTGGCATTCGCGATCGCGTAGTAGACGAGAACCGCGAAGCTGGAGAAACCGATTGCGCCTCGGACGTCCGAGGCGATGACCACCGCGATGACGGTCCCACCCAGCAGTAACTCTGCACGGTGTGGAACCGCATACCGTGGGTGTACCGCCGCAAGCCAGTTCGGCAGGTCACGTTCTCGGGCCATGGCAAGGGCGGTGCGTCCGACCCCGGCGAGCAGCGACAGCAGGACACCGAGGCTTGCGACCGCTCCGCCCACACGGACGGCAGGAGCCAGCACGCTCAGGCTGCCGGCGCCGATCGCGGCGGCCAACGGGTCCACAGCGTTTGCCAGACGTTCCGGGCCGACCGCCAGCAACGCGGACAGGCCGACAAGTACGTAGACGACAATCGTGATCCCGAGCGCGGTCGGGATCGCTTTCAGGATCGTCCGCGCCGGGTCGCGGACCTCCTCGCCCAGGGTGGCGATCCGGGCATAACCCGCGAACGCGAAGAAGAGCAGAGCGGCGGCCTGGAGTACCCCGCGTACGGCGTCCAGCCCGCTGCCGGACCAGAACGGGCTCAGCCGCGCTGTCCTGGCGGTCCCGCCCGCCAGACAGGCCACCACGACAACAGCGAGCGCGAGCAGGGTGAGTATGACCAGGGCACGGGTCAGCCGGGCGGTCTTGCTCACGCCGAAATAGTTGACCATGGTGAGCAGGGTTGCGGCGGCGACCGCGACCGGTCGGGGATGCTGCGGCCACGCATATGCGCCGACGGTCAGGGACATGGCCGCGCAGCTTGCGGTCTTGCCGGCCACAAAGCCCCAGCCTGCGACGAAGCCCCAGCGGGCGCCGAGCCGACGCCGTCCGTACACGTATGTCCCGCCGGACTCAGGGTAGAGCGAGGCCAACTGCGCGGACGACATGGCGTTGCAGTAAGCGATCACAGCCGCGATCGCGAGGCTGACGAGAACGCTGGCTCCGGCCGCGTGGGCCGCTGGCCCGAACGCGGCGAACACCCCGGCCCCGAGCATCGAGCCAAGCCCGAGGAGCACCGCGTCGGCCAGGCTGATGCGACGCTGTAGCCGGCCGGTCGAGCTGGTCGGCTCTCCGGACGGCTCAGTGCCGTCCGGATCCGTTGGTCCCGCCCTCTCAGCTGCTGGGAGGCTGATCGGCTCCTCGGGCGGCTCGGTGGCATCTGCACGAGCATGAGTGGACCCGATGGCGCACAGGCCGGTCGGATTCCTGGGTGGTCCCGTGACATGGCGGCCCGACCCGGGAAGCTGCCCGGAAAACCGGTCGGTCCGTTTCCCGGATGATCCCGTGGCCGGCCTGGCCTGGGAAACAGGCCGGTCACCAGGTGACTCCTGATCGGGATCTGCGTCACGCCCGGGAAGACGGTTGTCGGACACCGCTACTTCATAGCATCATTCGGCTGGAAGACGCGCACACGCTTTGACGCCTGTATGTTTTCAGAGCAAATATCATGATAGTGATCATCGGATGGGATCGGCTCTGTGACAGGACGGACGCGCGTCGAGGGCGGCAGTCGCCGGATTGTCATCCGATGCTTCTCTACCGTTTGTCCAATGTTCTTTCCTGGTGAGTGCGCGAAGGGCCGTCAAAAGTTCTTCGATCGAAAGCCATAGTGATCCACGGGGATCTGTAGGGCGATTCTTCCTGTGATGATGTCATGATTCGTACCGTTATAGGAGAAAAGTCCGATCTGGTCATTACAGTGGTGTCCTTATTCGTGGTAGGCGATCTGAATCGGCGTTGTTTTTCCCCGGCGGACGAACAGGCCCCGACCGGGCGGCGTGCCGCCCCCGGTGTTACGCGACAGCCGGATGCCGAACAGATCGCCGTCGCTGGGCGCTCCCGGCGCGAGGATCACCCCGCATCGTGACCGGCGGGCGTCCACCATGAACCCCCGGTACTGGCTGGTCAGATCCCCGGTGGTGCCTGCGGCGACGAACGCGCATCCGCTGTCACGCGCGGTCCTGAGAAACTCGGTTACGCGATCGGCGACCGGGGCCGTGGCCAGCAGTTCCGCATCATCCATGATCACAACCAGGCCGCCGGACGGGCTGGCCGCTGCCAGCGCCGCGTCAATGCCGGCAGCCCCTGCATCCGCGCCCAACAGGTCGATCACACCTGGTCGGTCCGCGAGCGTGGACAGCGGCGAGCGTCGCGGGGTCAGTAGCAGCAGTCGGGCACCGCCCGCCAGCAGGGATTCCGCCATGGTCAGCAGCGCCGAACTGCGGCCCGAACGCGCGGGCCCAGCGATGACGAAGCCTGGTCCGTCGGCGGTGAGATCGATCTCAACCGGGGCGAGTTCGTCACCGCCCGCACCGATCAGAGCCACCAGCGACGCTGGCTGCGGACCCGGCCAACTCGCCGGCGCCGACGGCTGCCCGGCCGGCAGCGGGCCCTCGGGTCCGTCCACCTGCGCGCCCATCGGCTGGCTCAGCTGTGGGCGCGGGTTCGGATCCAGGCGTGCCGGCGGGCCCGTCTGTGAGCTGTGTTCCGACTCCGGACGCAGCGCCTCGGTCTCGGTGACCGTGATACGTGCTGGCAGCACGTCGATGCGGAACGGGCGGCCGTGGTCTTCACGGGCACCGGTGCCTGGCCCGGCCGGTACGCCGTCTCGCGCGGCAGCCGCCTCGGCCAGCCGGTGCAGCGCCGCCACCTGCGCCCGACCGGACGGATCGTCGTCGAGCAGGGCGATCTGGGTCTCGACCGATCCTTCGAGCTGGAACCCCCGGCCTGGCGGCAGGTTGTCCGGTACAGCCGCGGGTGCGAGACCCACCAGTGTGTAGTCGGACCTGTCAGCCATCCGCAGCATGAACCTGTTCTCGATCGCCGCGCTGAACCGTCCGGAGGCGCTGCGCCGGTCGCCGGTCATGATGACCCGGATGCCGACGGACGGCCCTTCCCGCAGGACCCGGGTCAGCATGTCCACAAGCGCTCCACCGTCGGCTTCCTCGAAGGAGGCCAGAAAACCTTCGAACCGGTCGATCAGCAGGAGCAGATACGGTAACGGATGTTCAGGATCGGCCGATCGCTGCTCGGCGAGATCGGCGTATCCCCGGACGGCGAAGATCTCCTGGCGTTCGACGATCTCGCCGATGATTCGGGTGAGCAGCCGCTGGACCCGTTCCGGCGTGTCCCGGCTGACCACGGCTCCGGTGTGCGGTAAGTGAACCAGCGGCGCCAGAGCGTTGTTGCCGCAGTCCAACGCGTACAGGTGCACATCTTTGGAGGAGATGGACGCGGCTATCGAGCCGGCGATGGTACGCAGAGCCGTCGACCGTCCGGACCGTGGCGCACCGACGAACAGCAGGTGGCCCCCGTTGTCGATGTCGATCGTGTAGGGAAGCTGCGCCTGGCGGTCGCAGTGGTCTGCCAGTCCGATCGGGACGGGAGGCAGCATGCCCGGGCTACCACTGTGCGGCTGCGAGGAGATACCGCCGCTGTGCGGCCGCCGGGAGACGACGTGTGGTCCCTCAGAGCTGGATTCGGACGTGGATGTGGTGACTGTCCGTAGGGTAAGACGTTCCGGTAGCGGTGGTAACCAGGGGCTGCACCCGGGTTCGACCCTCAGGATGGTGGACGCGTCCCGGACCGCTTCGACGAGCGTCTTCAGATCGGTGATCTCGTTGTCGGCCGTCCGTGGCCGAGGGGGAGCCGGCGCAGGCTGTCCCAACGCGGTCCAGGTCAGCGCGGTGACCCAGGGCGGAGTCAGATCATCGCCAGCGGTGCCAGCGGTGCCAGCGGTGCCAGCGGTGCCAGCGGTGCCAGCGGTGCCAGCGGTGCCAGCGGTGCCAGCGGTGCCAGCGGGTCGGCGGCCTCCGACCCGTCCGGACTGGAAGGGGACCAGGGATGCGTGCCCGAGACGGGCGTAAGCCCGTCCGGGGGTCGACGGCGAGATGCGTGCCGCGTCGGGTGTGCCGATGACGTCAGTGCTCTCCGACGCGTCGGTGACGCGCAGCGCGATCCGCAGGTTCGTGTTCGCGCGGATCTCGGGAGACACCACGCCGCTGGGCCGCTGCGTAGCGAGCAGCAGGTGGATGCCCAGCGAGCGACCTCGTTGCGCGATGTTGACCAGACCGGTGACGAAGGCGGGCAGTTCCCGGGCGAGCGAGGCGAACTCGTCGATGACCAGCAGCAGCCGGGGCAGCGGCAGCAGTGGCCCGCCGCCGCGTGCCCGTGCGTCGCCGGCGGTGACCAGGAGGGTGTACTCCTCGATGTCCTTCGCGCCGGCATCGGCCAGGATGTGCTCACGCCGCCGTAGCTCCGCCGACAACGATTCCAGGGCGCGGCCTACCAGATGTGTGTCGAGGTCGGTCACCATGCCGACGGTGTGCGGGAGCCGGACACAGTCGGCGAAGGCGCTGCCGCCCTTGTAGTCGACGAGTACGAACACCATCGCGTCCGGCCGGTTGGCCACAGCCAGTGACGCCACTATCGACTGCAGCAGCTCGGACTTGCCAGAGCCGGTAGTACCGGCGATCAGCCCGTGCGGGCCGTCGCGGCGCAGGTCCAGCGTGAGCGGGCCGTCGAGGGAGAGGCCCACGGGGAAGGCGGTGCTGCGGGGAAGGACCTGCCAGCGGGCGGCCACCGCCGCCGCGGTCGGAGGCTCCAGGTTGATCACATCGAGGAGGCGGGCGGAGACCGGAAGTGATCCCTCATCGTCCCCGCCGACGTCGCGTACCGGCGCCAGAGCGCGGGCAAGACGTTCGCACCAGGCCGCGGCACCACTGACCGTGAGCGTCAGCTCGGGATCGGGGGAGGCCGCCGTGGCGAGAAGGTCCGGGCGGACGTCGTGGACGATCTCGGTGCGGGTCTCCACGACCCGCAGGCCTGTCGGGGTCTCCTCGGCCACGGCCTGGCATTCCTCGGGCAGCAGCCGGATGTCGCGGTCCAGGCAGATCGAGCGGATGCCCAGCGCCGGCCCGTCCCGCAGCAGGGAGATCACGCCGGGGATGGAGCGTAACCGGCGGGCTCCGTCCATGATGACCAGCACGTCCGGGCCGTCGGTGAGCGGGTTCGCACCGCCCGGCCGCGCCCGTGCCTCGGCCCGCGTACCCAGCTGGCCGAGCAGCTCCCCGACCCGCCGGGCCCGCGACTCGTCGTCCGTCCCGAGCAGGACGGTGGTGTCCTGGCCTTCGGTTGGGCGGCAGTGTGGCAGCCAGCGCACCCAGTCCCAGGCCTGCTTGCCGGAGCTGTCCGTGAGCACGCAGATCGCGAGATCGCGTGGGCTGTGCAGGACGGCCGCCTGCGCGGCCAGCCAACAGGCCAGCACCCGCGGGAGGTCGCCGCGGCCGGCGATACCGACAACGCCGCGTTCGGGCAGGGCGATCGTCACCGGGACGTCGGGGGCTGTCCAGGTGATCTCGCGTTTGTGTTCCTGTGCGGCCGGGTCCTCCATGACGACCTCGCTCGGCAGGTCGGCGGTGCCCAGCCGCAGGTGCAGATAGTCGGGGTCGTCCCGGCGGCGTTCCCACAGGCGTCCGCGTGGCCCGGTGGCGGTGAGCAGAACGCTCGCCGGGTCGGGGAAGTCGCCGCGGCGGGCTGTGCGTTCGGCGAGGAGCGCCTGCTCGGCGTCGGCCTCGACGTCCTGACGCCGCTTGTGATATTCGGCCAGCTGTTTACGGTAGCTGCGCTTGCCGTGCCGGTTACCCGAGACGTACATGCCGATCATACCCAGTGGGCCGATGACAGCCATCAGCAGGAAGTAGTACTGGCGGAGGACAAAGGCCATCGTGACGCCCGCAACCAGCGGAAGCGTCGCCATCAGGAGCGGCATGGGACGCCGCTCCGGCTCGGACGGCTCGCCGGGCAGCTTGTACCGTGTCCGCCGGATCGGCGGCAGCAGCCGGGGCGGCCGGTTGAAGTCCAGCCCCGTCCCGTCGTCGGACGGTTTGAGCGCGGCGTCCGCCCGGCTCGGAGCGCCTATCGCCAGCAGCACGGATCCGACCGTGAGCTGGGTGCTGCTGGCGGGCAGGTCGACCGCGCCGACCAGGGGCTCACGTTCGACGAGCACGCCGCCGGTGTCCGGCCCGACAGGGCCGACAGAGGTGACAGAGGTGACGGCCGGTGTGATCCGGCATGCGCCGTCCACCGTCACGGTGATCGTCATGGCTTCGGCGGCGGTGTCCGGGTCGTCCAGGCGCACGGCGCAGGTCTCCGCGGTGCCGACCGTGAACTCACCGGGGCCGAGCCGGTGGACGACCCCGGCACCCGGCCCGCTGATCACACGGACCTCGACCAGGCCCGGTGGTTCGGGCGGAAGACAGGCCGCTGGTGAGTCAATGCTGATCAGAACGCCGTCCCGGATCGGTGAGTCGCCGACGGTGAGCGTCTCGCCGACCGCACGGCCCTCGACGAACAGGCGTGGTCGACGTGTGGGGAGAGCCGGCACGCTCGGACGGACGTGCCGTACCAGCGTGTCGGCGATCAGACCGACGGGCACGTCCGGATCGGTGTCGAGCAGGATGTCCGCGCTGACGTCCTGGGCTGGGTAAGCCACGGTGAGTGTCAGGCGCATGTAAGTACGATACGGCGTGATGCCGACAAAACGGGATGTGTCCACCATGCCCCGTGTCAGCCTTGGGCAGCCGGGACTCCGACAGTCGAATCCCGACCGTGACAGACCGCTCTGAAGATGGCCGACCGGCCCGTCACGGTCGATCGGCCATCGCCGACGGCCTCATGGCCAGTGCCCCCTCTACGCGCTCACCGCCGGGAAGCCCGCGACCGGGAAGCCCGCGACCGGGAAGCCCGCGACCGGGAAGCCCGCGACCGGGAAGCCCGCGACCGGGAAGCATCGCGGTCGAGAACGGGCCAGGGACCGACGTCCCCGGCCCGTCGTATGGGTCGGCCCGTGGCGACGATGGCGGTCGAGCCTGCCGCGAACCCGCGAGCGGATTTCCGCGGATCGCGTCGGTGACCTGGAGACCGGCTACGCATGGTGCTCCCTCGTCAGGGCCCGTTTCTGGGAGGGGCGGAACGTGTGTCACCGCCCCTCCCGAGGCTTATGTCCATTTTCCAGGATTTATGTCACCGTCCTTCCGAAAGAGATCTGCGGGCTCGGCTCTCCTCCGCTCGTCCGGCCTCCGCTCGTCCGGACTCGCGGGTTGCACCGGTACCGAATCCCACCGGCGGGAGATGACCTTCGGAAAAGGCCGGAAGGTCCCCTCGGAGGCCACGTTTCCGGAAGGACATCGCGATTTTCGTCAGGCCTGTGGCGAGGGCCGCGAGCCCCACCCACAGGACCAGCAGAGAGATCGAGAACCGCGGATAGCTGACGGCCCAGAAACCGACACCGATCTCGAGTACGCCGATCGCCAGCGGCATCCACCACTGGGCTGTTCCGCGAGGGTCCTCCCCGGCCGCGCCGTAACGTTCGGCCCGTCTCGCGACGAAGGAGTTGACGATGTCATAAACACCTTTGATCAGGAAGTACCAGGCCGCGATCCTGGCCACCACCGGGAAGGTCGGGCGGGACCAGACCAGCGCGACTATACCGCCGGCGACGAGGAGGACGGCGAGCAGGACATGGGACCATCGCCAGTCCCGCGCTGTCACCGACGCCGCCAGCAGTTCACTGGCGGCGCTGAGGAGCAGGACGATTCCCAGAAGTATGGCGACCGAGCGAACCGTGGTCAGACCGAACTGTGGAATTGCCAGCGCAAAAAGGACAAAGGCGATCCCTGCGGCGAGCAGATACCACCATTGAACCTTCGTGGTACGGCCCTGAGCGTGGCCCGCCGGCGTTGCCGCGAAACGCATGGCAGCTCCTTTCGAGTCATCGGGCTCTCGAACATGACCGACTCCCGCGGATACGGGCGTCGGTCGCCGAAGTGCGTGGTCGAGTCGGTGATGCCCCCGCTCGCAGGCTTCACGCCATACCAGTGCCGCGAATCATGACGCGTATGTCGGCGGACCGGCCGCCGCCGGTCGACTTCGTGGGTGAATGACGAGATTGGTGGCTGCTTGCCGTCCCGCCGACGGTCGCACGGTTTCCAGCATTCGTCCGTGTATATCCGCTTCGCCGACGGCGCCGATCTCGCCCTCGTGTCCGAGCGGCTCGGTTACTCAGCGCCATCGGTTACTCAGCGCCATCGGTTACTCAGCGCCATCGGTCGCGGGTGCGCTGTACACCGACCTGCTGCGCTCGGCCGGTCAGCAGGCGGCCGAGACGATCTCAGCGGCGATCCTGTGGACGGTGCGACATGCCCACAACGCGCCTACGAAGATCATGAACGGTTCGACGAAAACTGATCAAAAAGAGCGTTTTGCCTGGTCACGGCGCCAACCGGACGGGTCGACGCCGTGAGCGAAGAGCGGAGGCTCCGGGATTTGAACCCGGGAGGGGGGTTACCCCCAACCGCATTAGCAGTGCGGCGCCATAGACCGGACTAGGCGAAGCCTCCAACGTGCTTTCTGAGTATAGCCACCACCTCCGGTGTGACTTTGCCGCCCTCTCCCGGGCCCGCGGACGGCTCCGGCGAGGCCGGGCGCTCGGCGCATCCGCGGACGGCACGCTCGGACACAGGGCGCTCATCCGAGCGCGGCCAGGACGCGGTTCGCCACCTCCTCCCGCCGCCCGGGCCTCCCCACGGTGCTGCCGTCGGCCTCCCGTACGTAGAAGGCGTTCACGACGTCGAGACCGATCGTGGCCACGATCGCGGTACGCACGCCGAGCCCGGCGTCGGTGAGCGCGCGGACCATCCGGAACAGCACCCCGGCACGGTCGGGCGTCCGTATCTCGACCACCGTGTCGGATCCGGAGTCGTCAAAAATGATTTTTGGTGGCGCGGGCGGCAGCCGGCGCCGGGCGGCCGCGTATGCCTGTTCCCGGCCGGCGATCCTGGCGTCCAGGTCGACCCGGCCGGCGAGGACCCGCAGCAGGTCACCGCGCAGCTTCCCGGCGCTGGGCCCCCCGTCGTGCGTGCTCGCCACCGCCGCCTGCAACAGCGCCCGGCCGTTCTCGCCGCGGGCGGAGGCACGGTGTACGTCCAGCCGGTTGACGGCGAGCACTCCCGTGGTGGCGGCCAGCAGCCCGGGACGGTCGGGCGCCACCACCACGATCTCGAACATCGAGTCGTCCGGCAGCGGGTTGACCGCCACGTGGTAGTCGTCCGGGAGCGTGAGAAGAGCCCGTTGACGGTCGGTGAGGGCGGGCGGGCACGGCGCACGCCCGCCGCTGTGGACCGCCATCGCCCGCTCCACCAGGTCGCCCACCAGCCGTGCCTTCCACGGGCTCCAGGCCGTCGGGCCGGTGGCGAGTGCGTCGGCCTCGGTCAGGGCGTGCAGCAGGCCGAGGATCCGGGGGCTGCCGGCGGCCCGGGCCACCGCCTCGATGGTCGCCGGGTCGTCGATGTCCCGCCGGGTCGCGGCCTCGATGAGCAGGAGGTGCTGGCGCACCATCGTGACCAGCACGTCGGCGTCCGCCGGCGGGAGCCCGAGCCGTGGCGCGAGATCGTGGACGATCTTGACTCCCACGTCGGTGTGGTCGCCGGGCCGGCCCTTGCCGATGTCGTGCAGCAGGGCGCCGAGCAGCAGCAGGTCGGGCCGGTCGACCTCGCGGGTCGACGCCGCCGCGGCGGCGGCTGTCTCCAGCAGGTGCCGGTCGACGGTGAAGCGGTGGTAGGGATTGCGCTGCGGCCTGCTGCGCACCGCCTCCCACTCGGGCAGCAGCCGGACGAGCAGCCCGACCTGGTCGAGTGCCTCCATGGCGCCGATCATGGCTGGGCCGGTGGCGAGCAGGGCCACCAGGGCCTGCCGTGCCGCGTCCGGCCACGGTGCCGGCATGGGTGGGGCTTCGCG
Source organism: Candidatus Protofrankia datiscae (assembly GCF_000177615.2). Taxonomy (GTDB): domain Bacteria; phylum Actinomycetota; class Actinomycetes; order Frankiales; family Frankiaceae; genus Protofrankia; species Protofrankia coriariae. The sequence goes on from NC_015656.1 coordinate 133,902, forward strand.
GGCAAGCCGGTTGAGGGCGTATCGGCCGATGGGGATGCCGGCCCGGGCCGCCGCGGCGGCGGCCCGCAGGACCAGCGCGGGATCGCGGGTGGGATCGGCGTCCCGAGCGAGCTGCGCCTCGCCGTCCTGCTCGACCACGTCCTGGTCGAGGGGCCGGCGGACCGGGGGGCCGGGGCGCCGGCGCGCGGACGAGCGCAGGCCTGCCGAGACCCGGTACCAGGTGGTGTCCCAGGTCCAGGAGATCGTACGGCCCGCGTCGGCGGTGGCGTGGGCGAGCGCGAGCTGGTCGGGATAGCCCAGAGCGGCCGCGACGGCGGCCTGGTCCTGCAGCAGCAGCCGGTCCTGCCGGCGGCCGTGCGCGAGCCGGCGGATCTCGCCACGGGCGTCGAGGAGCACCCGGTGCGCTTCGAGTACCCGCGCGGGCGGGGTCTCGGCGGCCCACGCGGTGGCGAGCGCGGCCAGGGCATGGACGTCCCGCAGACCACCGCGGGCCTGTTTCAGGTCCGGTTCGAGCAGGAAGGCGACGTCGCCGTGGCGGCGGGCCCGGTCGGCGACCAGGTCCGCGAGTTCGGGCAGGCGATGGGGGGAGCGGGCCCGCCAACGGGCGCGGACGCGCTCGAGCAGCGACCCCACGAGGACGCGGTCACCGGCGATCGGGCGGGCCGTCAGCAGGCCCAGCGCTGCCTTCAGGTCGTCGTCGGCGACCGCGACGGCCTCGTCGACGGTACGGACGCTGTGGTCGAGGCCGATCCCGGCGTCCCAGAGCGGATACCAGAGGGTGTCGGCGATGCCGGTGACGTCGTCCCGGCGGCCGTCGTGTAGCAGGACGAGGTCGAGATCACTGCCGAGGACGGGTTCGCCCCGTCCGTAGCCACCGACCGCCAGCAGGGCGACGCCGGGGCCCGGCTCGCCAAAGAGGTCACGCAAAGTGGTGTCCGCGATGCCCATGAGAGCGTGGCGCAGCGCTGGTCCGACGATGCCGCCGAACTCCTCGGAGCGGCCGGTGAGCGCCGCCAGTCGGTTCGTCACCAGGGGCTGACCAAGTTCATCGCTGTCGGTAGTTCATCACTGTTCGCTGTGAGAAGAGTGTCCCTGACCATCAGGAGAGTCTCCGGCCGGTCCGGCGGTCGACGGCCCACACCGATCAGGCCGTCGGTCACCGGACGTGGGCAGCAGGTCCGGCAGGGCCGGCGGCGGCGCGGTGGTGTTTCTTTCGTGCCGCCGCCGGCGGCGGATGGCTCCGGAACGCTACAGCGCGTCCGATCCGCGTTCACCGGTGCGTACCCGTAGGACGGTTTCGACCGGTACCACCCAGATCTTGCCATCGCCGATCTTCCCGGTCTGGGCGGACGTGGTGATGGCGGTTACCAGTTCCTCGACGGCGTCGTCCTCGACGAGGATTTCGATCTTTATTTTCGGGACGAAGTCGACCTTGTACTCGGCCCCCCGGTACACCTCGGTGTGGCCCTTCTGCCGGCCGAAGCCCTGGACCTCCGAGATGGTCAGACCGTGTATCCCGAGGTTTTCCAGCGCGGTTTTCACGTCCTCCAGCCTGAACGGTTTGATCACCGCGGTCACCAGCTTCACGCTCACGCCTTGACCTCCTCGGATACCTGCACCGGAGTAGCCGACCCGGACGCGCCGCCGCTACCGGTACCGCCCCCGGTGAAGGTGAGGCGGTAGGCGGTCTCGCCGTGCTGCGACTCGTCGAGGCCGATTTCCTCCTCCTCGTCGCTCACCCGGAGCCCCCAGACGAACTTGATTGCGTAAGCTATGATCGCGGTCGCGACGGCGGAGTAGGCGACGGTTGCCCCGACGGCGAGCGCCTGCTCACCGAAAACGCTCCAGGGGCCGCCGTAGAAGACACCGTCCTTGCCGTTCGGGTTCGTGTCGACGGTGGCGAAGAGCCCGGTCAGCAGCGCGCCCAGGACACCGCCGATCAGGTGGACGGCGCCGACGTCGAGCGAGTCGTCGATCCCCACCCTGCCCTTGATGGCGGTGGCCAGCGCACACACCACGCCGGCGATCGCGCCGACCGCGATGGAGCCCAACGGCGAGACGAAACCACACGCGGGGGTGATCGCGACCAGGCCGGCGACGGCTCCGGAGGCGGCGCCCAGGGCGGTGGCCTTGCCGTCGCGCAGCCGTTCGACGGCGATCCAGCCGAGCAGGGCCACACCGGTGGCGATCTGGGTGTTCAGGAAGGCGTACCCGGCCACCTTGTTGGCGCCGAGAGCCGAGCCGGCGTTGAAACCGAACCAGCCGAACCACAGCAGGCCGGTGCCGAGCAGGACGAACGGGACGTTGTGCGGCCGGAAGTCACCGGCGGGCCAGCCCCGGCGCTTCCCGAGCGCGACAGCCAGGACGATCGCCGCGATACCGGCATTGGCATGGACGACCGTGCCACCGGCGAAGTCCAGCGCGCCGCGCTTGTACAGCCAGCCGGTGCTCGCCCAGACCCAGTGGGCTATCGGCGAGTAGACCAGGACGGACCACAGGACGACGAAAACGGCGAAGGCGCTGAATTTTATCCGGTCCGCGGAGGCGCCGGTGATGAGAGCGGGTGTGATGATCGCAAACATCATCTGGAAGGAGACGAAAACGACCGCCGGTATCGTCGTGTCGCTTGCGGTCAGATCCTGCAGACCGACGAAGTCGAAGCCGCCCCAGAACTTGTTGCCGGAACCGAAGGCGATACTGTAGCCGACGACGGTCCAGACGAGGGTCACGATGCCAATAGTGAAGAAATTCTGTACCAGAATGCCCAGAACGTTCTTCGCCCGGACCATGCCACCGTAGAAGAACGCGAGCCCGGGGGTCATGAGCAGTACCGCTCCCGAGCTTGCGAGTATCCAGGCGGTGTCGCCCGTGTCCAATGCAGCCATGTCTCTCCCGTCGGTCGCCCCGCGTGCCCGCGTGGATCATGCTCACCGGTCCGCGGCCCACCCGCCGTCCCGGATCCTTCGGCCGAAGATTCGATAGGATCTGTTCCGGATCGGTATCTTCCCTGTTTCCGATATGTGAAATCGCTAAATTGGGCGATTCGTGGCTCGTTCTGACGGAGCCGTGGCGAGCATCACATCGCCCTTCGTGACTTCCGGCGCGTTTGCGTGATCCTACTTGCTCTGACGGGCTACCGTGCTTCTCTGTGTGTGATGGTTTGGCTACGGATTGCTACCGTTGCGGTGACACCGGTTGGCGTGTCTCGTTCGTCCGGAGATCTCGCGAGCGCCGCGCGTTGCGAGGGCCGGGCCGTGTCCTTGCCGCCCCAGGGGATGCGCTGGCCGTCCCGGAGGTCCCAGGGAGCTGTCGCCGGGTGTTCGGACGGCTTCCGGGAGCCCTGGGTCTGATCAGCATTCTCGCTGGGGGGATCATACTGCTACCGGGCGCCGCCACGTCGGCCAGAGCCGACGACATCGACACGATCAACAGAGATATAGCGGCTGCCCAGCAGCAGCTCACCGAACTGACTCACTCGACCGAGGCGGCGACCGAAGCCTTCAATGCCGGGCGGCTGCGGCTGAGCGCCGCCGAGCAGGCCGTATCGACGGCCACCGAGAACGTCCGACGCGCGGGGAACGCTGTGCGGGCCGCGGCGGACAGACGCCGCGCGCTGGGATCCGCCACCTACCGTTCGGGCGGTCTCGAACAGCTCTCGGTGCTGTTCTCCGGTGACCCCGGCACGGCGCTCGACCGGGTGGGCGCGATGGACTCCCTCGCCCGCCGTGGCCGGGCCGCTGAGATCGAACTGCGCTCGGCCCGCCACGACCTGACCGGCGCGCAGGCTGCCGCGCAGGAGGCGCTTGCCGAGCGGCAGCGCGAAACCGCCTCCCTCGAAGAGCGGAAGAAGCGCATCGAGGCGTCGGTGACGGCGCAACGTGCGTTGCTCGACGATCTGGTCGCCCGGCACGCCGAGCTTGTCCGCCAGGCGCATGCCCGCGAGGAGGCGGCCCGTCGGGCGGGCGAGCTGGCGGCCGCCGCGGCCGCGCAGGCGCAGGCGCGGGCGGCCGCGGCCGAGCGGGACCAGTTGCGCAGCCGCAGCGACCTGATCGGCAGCACCAGCCTCGGATCCACCGGTACCTCCGTCGCGCCGGCCCGCCCGCCCGCGATCGGGAGCGGCGGGGCGGTGGTCGCGGTCGCGCAGGCCCGTGCGCAGCTGGGCAAGCCGTATGTGTGGGGGGCGGCCGGGCCGGACGCCTTCGACTGCTCGGGGCTCACCCAGTGGGTGTGGGCGAAGGCAGGAGTCGCCCTGTCCCATTTCACCGGTGCCCAGTGGAACGAGGGACGCCGGGTCTCCCGCGGCGAACTCATACCGGGCGACCTGGTCTTCTTCGGCGAGGATCTACACCATGTGGGGATCTACGTCGGCAACGGGAGCATGATCGACGCGCCGCGAACGGGAACGGTGATCCGCCTCGAACCGGTCTGGTGGGAGACGTACGCCGGCGCGGTGCGCCCCGGTGCCTGAACCCGGCCGGTGCCCAGGCCTCGCGCCGGATGATGACGCTACGTATGCGCTCAGGTGTGAGGGGCGGCGTCAGAGTGTTCGACGTACACGAGCCCTGCCGCACGCCGTGAGATCTCGGTGGTTGGCGCTTCCTGCCCTGGGTTCTGGCCCGAGGTGCTGGCCTCCTCAGCCAGGGCGACCGCGTCCGAGGAGAGGACCTCGACGATGTCACCGCCCCCGCGGATGACGAGCCTGGCGCCAGGTAGCACCTCGCCGTCCCGGAGCTGACGCATGGTTCGTTCGTCCGTCTGCAATCGTTCGGAGATCCAACTGACCGTGACCGAGGTCGTCCTGGAGCTGGTGAAGTCGGTGGCGGCCAGCAGGCTCAGCGGTGCCGGGGGCCGCGGCCCCACCGGGCGGTCGAACGAACCTGCCGGGATCACGTTCCCGAACGGGCATTTCTTCGGGTCACCGAGTATTTCGGTGAGCCGCGCCTCCACCTCGTCGGAGATCACGTGTTCCCACCGGCAGGCCTCGTTGTGGACGAGTGCCCAGTCCAGACCGATCACCTCGGTGAGGAGCAGTTCGGCGAGGCGGTGTTTGCGCATGACCGCGGTCGCGCGGACCAGCCCCTTCTCGGTGAACTGCACGGTGCGGTCGTTGGCGAGGGCGACCAGACCCTCGCTGGCCAGTCGTGAGGTGGACTCGCTGGCCGCGGGAGCACTGACGTGCAGTCTTTCCACCAGGCGCGCACGCAGCGGCGGGATGCCCTCTTCCCTCAGTTCATAGAGGGTACGGAGGTACATCTCGGTACTGTCGATCAGTCCAGTCACCGGGCTCCTTCGTCCAGCTTCAAGGGTACGCCTGTGAGGGCGGACCCACCTAGGTGCGAGGGCCGTCCTGTCCGCGCCGTTCCCAGGCTGGTTGTCCGTTGCCGGGCCTCGACCGGCCGGATCGTCCGCAAGGCCTGCCAGGGGCCTCGTGCGGTCCTGTGTGGTTGCTCCGGATCGCCGTCGGCCAGTCCGACCCGGCGGGCCGGTCGCCGGTGGGAACCAGCCGGCGGGATCGGCGGATCGGCGTCTCGGCGCGAGTCATACACTGCGGTGTATGAGCTCGACCCAGATCGCACCGGAGACCACTCACGGCAGCACGGACGAGGGTTGGAGTGATCCCGCTTCCGTGGACAGCGAACCTGAGGTTCGCTGTCCATAGGGAAGGAGCGTCATGGGGTCAGCTCGCCGGAAGTTCACCCAGGAGTACAAATCCGAGGCAGTAAGGTTGGTGCTCGACTCGGGCCGGTCGGTGACCGAGGTCGCGAAGAGTCTGGGTATCCACGAGACCACGTTGGGAAACTGGGTGAAGAAGGCGAAGGAGAACGGCGAGACCGAGGAGCGGCCGCTGTCGGTGTCGGAGCGCGCGGAACTTGAGGAGCTCCGGAAGAAGTACGCGCAGGCGCAGATGGACATCGCCTTCCTAAAAAAAGCGGCGAGCTTCTTCGCGAGCGAGCAGAAGTAAAGTTCGAGTTCATCTCGATACACGCTCCGAAGAAGCCTGTGTCCGCCGACGGCGCGAACACCTTTCCCGTCGACTACATGTGCAAGAAACTCGACGTGTCCCGACAGGGCTACTATGCGTGGAAGAAACGCGGCCCGTCTCGGAGGGAGAAGGACGACGCCACCTTGTCGACCATGATCAGAGCTGTTTTCGACCGTCACGAGGGGCGGTACGGCGTGCGGCGGATCTTCCACGAGATCCGCCGCCAGGGCGTCGCCGTCGCCTACAAGCGGGTCCAGCGGCTGATGGCGACGATGGGCCTGGTCAGCGTGCATCCGCGTCCCCGCCGGCCGGTGACGACGGTGCAGGCCGCGGACTCCTCATCGCTGCCTGATCTTGTCGGCCAAGACTTCGCCGCGTCCGCACCGAACCAGTTGTGGTACGGCGACATAACATATATTCGCACCTGGGATGGCTGGGTGTACATGGCCTCCGTCATCGACGCGTTCTCTCGGAAGATCGTCGGCTGGGCGGTCGCCGATCACATGCGCACCGAACTCGTTCTCGACGCGCTTCGTATGGCCGTCACCCGCCGGCGGCCACCCGGCGGCGTCATATTCCACGCCGACCGAGGCGGTCAGTACACCAGCCGTGAGTTCGTCGCCTTCTGTCGCGACAACAACGTCCGAAACTCCGTCGGCCGTACCGGGATCTGTTTCGACAACGCCGCGGCGGAGTCCTTCTGGGCCACCCTCAAGAAGGAGTTCGTCCACCTCCACCCGTTCGATACCATAGACCGCGTCCGGGCGGGGATCTTCGAATATGTCGAGATCTACTACAACCGGCAGCGGTTGCACTCCTCGATCGGCTATCTCACGCCTGTCGAGTTCGAGGAAGAATTTGACGGACAAACACTTCGTGCTGCATAGTTAGGACTGTCCACGAAAGTGGGAACCCTCCAGGTAACGACTTCGCCCACTACGCGCGCCACGAGGAGATCGTCCGGGCTTCCATCGAAGGTGGACGCGTGACCGCGCTGTGTGGTTACAGGTTCGAGCCGGTGCGTGATCCTCAGCGGTTCCCGGTATGCCCGAAATGCAAGGAGCTTGTCGAGCTGGCCGAACAGCTTGGCTGACCGCCCCGGGCGGCCCCGTTCCGATCGCCCCTTCCCGGGCCATGGTCACGGCTGGGCGTAGGCCAGGACGCGGCTCGCGGCGGCCCGTGCCGCGCTACACGCTGCCGGTGTCTGCCTGCCGCGAGAGCTGCTATGAGTGTCGATCACGGTAGTGATCGGCAACAGGACGGATGGTGACGGATGGTGGCCGAGGCTTCTCTGACGCTGTGACTCGTCCCATCTGATCCGCCCACGTGACCGGCCACGTACGACCGGGACGACGGATGATGCGTAAGCTGGGATGCCGTCGGGCCTCCTCACGATGCCAGGCCCGCCCTTGTGGTCCTGTTCCTGTAGTAGCCCCGCCCTTGTAGCTCAGTGGATAGAGCGACCGCCTCCTAAGCGGTAGGCCGCAGGTTCGATTCCTGCCAGGGGCACACAGCCCGTCTGACCTGCGCGGATGCAGCCGGCGCCGCCGATCGTCGAGAAGCGCTCCGGTCGCAGTCCTACTAACTTTCGGCATCCGTGCGACGCGCCCGGCGAGCACGGCGCCCCGGCGCCGCGCGCAGTCCGGAGCGTGGCGGCTCGGCCGGTGTCCCGTTCGGCGTAGCGCCGGTCTCCGAGATCTGATCAAAGAGTGATCGGGATCTGGGCTTGTGTCACGAGTTGGCGACGGCCGATGAACTTAGTGGCCAGGAGGATGCCCGCATCGTGGACATCCGGCCCGGAGTGGCTCGCGCTCGCGTCTGTCACGATCCACGGTGTCAGGTCGCGCTCAAAGGCATCTACAGCAGTCTTGAGGACGCAACTGTTCGTGTCGATGCCGCAGATGTAGAGGTCAGTCCAGCCATGTTCCTTGATCAGTGCGGTGCCTTCCTCGTTGAAGAGGGTGTAGATCGTCTTGTCGACCACCGCGGTTGCTTTCGCGGCGTGGGGTATCAGATCATCGACGATGTCTGTTGCCGGTGACTCGCGTAGCTGGGTCCAGCCCATCAGCCGCTCGTATGGGCTTCCGGGGAAGTTGAGGTACCGCGTGAAGATGGTGGCGCGACCGGCATCATGCCAGCGTTGGACAAGATCCACGATAATCGGTACAACGGGCCGTGAGTGTTCGGTCAGGAATCCGTTCTGAACGTCGATCACTACCAGCACCGGTGATTTGCTGTTCATCCTTGCCCTCCGTCTGCCGCTTCTCGTAACGTCTCAACCGCGTGGGCAAGGTGTCGAGACAGGCCGCTCGTTTCTACGATCGCTTCACGCATCGATCGGTGTTGTGACGTCTCCTGCGGGCGTTCGGTGGTCAGCCTGGACCGAAGTCCCCTCACGAACCGCCATCCATATTCGGCGGGTACGACCGGATCTCGTCCCCGTTCGACTGCTGATCGTATCGAATTACAGTAGGACCATGCGGCTTGCACCGACAGTTCGCATGAGATGAGCTCATGTTCAGTCAGTGCTCGTGCCGATGCGGTGGGGTGGTAGACAATGCCCGACCACGATGCGAACCCGAACGATATCCCTTTCATTCCGAATTCCATGATTTCGGGGTGGTTGAATCCTTCCCGTAGTAGCGACTGCTCGACGAGTTCGGCATGTGCCTGAGACGATCCTTGGTGGTCATCCTCGCGTTCGAGCAGGACACGGGGGATACACAGAAGCCGAAGTGCGCTGTCGAGACGGGTTCCATCCCATGGCGCCGACTCGACCCAGTAGGTGCTCAAGACGTACGGCTCATCGCGCACGGGGGCTTCGATGCGTTCTTCGAGGTGGCGGGTAGCCCAATCGATGTTCTCCGGGTAGGAGACGCGGCGCCAGGCGGAGATCTCGGCTACAGACGACGGTGTCAGGTCCTCAATCAAGTGGTAAACCACGACCCCGAAGGGCCATACGTACATGGTGCAAGTCCCTGCGTCTCCGTCGGTAACCGGCGTTGAATAGCACTCGGTCCACTGTCGGTCGGCGGGTGACGCCCGTACCGCCGTCCTGATGTTTTCGGCGGCCTGGGCGCCAACATAGATCGGGATGAACTTGTGACTGGAGAGCTTAAAGGTCGATGACTCGCTGACAGGTCGCAGGCTGCCGAATAAGTCGTGCGGGCTTTTTTCGAAGAACTGGCAGTACAGTCGCGAGTAGAATTCGTCGGGCGATCTTATCTGCCCACTTTCCAGCCGGTATATCTGTTTCTTGATGTTTTCTTCGCCGGGCGACGGCCAACTTTTGGACAGGCAGAACCGGTGTAGCTCCTTCGCCAGGCGGGGTCTTCCCCATCCGTGCGACGTTCGCAGCTCAAGGAGCACGCGGTTCGGTGTGGGCGCCGATGTCGTCGCCGTGCTTGATGTCCCTATGTCCATGACCGCTGTCCTGATGTCCATGGACGGATGTCCTGTCCCTGCCTGTACCGGCTGTCACCTGTGCGGTGAGTCGTTGAGCGGTCATTCTTGGGACATGCACGAATCAACCGAATGGCGCCTTCGGCCGGCCGACTCATTTGTCCTCCGAGGTGAGATGGTTCATCGCCTCGTCGACACGACGCTCAACTTCGGCGAGTCCGGTAGAAACATCGTTCAGTTGTTTTCGGAGTCTGGCGACATCCGTCTGAATCTCGCGCAGCTCTTCGCCTGGCGCCGGCGCGCGGGGCTCGTTACAGACGTAGGCGCCGCTGTTTGCCTTGATGTGCACGCGCCCTCTGGCGCTCAGCAGTCGAACGGCGGCCTGAGCCGTGTTGATCGCGATGCCGTAGTCGTTGGCGATCCGCCGGTAGGACGGAAGCGGGCGGTCCGGCGGGTACTTGCCCGCATCGATCGCGGCTTCGAGTTGATCGGCGACGCGGTGGCTGGCGTGACGCCTGTCGCTGACTGGGGCCCCTGACTCTTCCACTGCATCAGCGTATCCATCCGTCTCAAGACGGTGGCTTGACACGACACGACAGCGATGGCACTGTCTTAAGACAGTTCAACCGTCTTGACACAGAGGCCCCGGCGCTCAGCCGGCAAGCACCGCGCCGGGGTCTCGTGATCCGTCCCGTTTGGAGGAAGGACCGTTATGAAGCATGCCCTGTTGGGGGCTCCCCGGGCTGAGGATCTGGGGGATGCCGTGGCGCGTGAGGTGGAGCGGCTCGCGCGTGAGCTGCTGCGTCGTCGTGGTGGTGTCCGGTGAGCAGGCGGCAAAAGGCGAAGGACGCGGTGACCGAGGTGGTCCGGCCGCGGCGGGGTGAGCGGCGGGACGTGCCGTCGCCGACGCGGCGGGCGGTGGTCAAGGCCGCGCTGACCGCGCCGGTCGCCACGGCGCTGTTCGAGTCGCAGCAGTCGGAAGAGCTGTCGTTGGAGACGTCGCGGTCGCGGGGGGCGCGCAATGGCCGGTGAGCAGACAGCGATACGGGAAGCGGTGGTGCGGGACGCGCTGCACGCCGCGGTGGCGCCGGTGGACCCGCCGGTTCCGGCTGGAGCGCCGGTGCGGCCGGTGCCGCGTCGGGAGTCCCCGACCGTTCCGTCCGGTACCGGTACCGTGGAGGGTTCCCACTTTCGTGGACAGTCCTAACTATGCAGCACGAAGTGTTTGTCCGTCAAATTCTTCCTCGAACTCGACAGGCGTGAGATAGCCGATCGAGGAGTGCAACCGCTGCCGGTTGTAGTAGATCTCGACATATTCGAAGATCCCCGCCCGGACGCGGTCTATGGTATCGAACGGGTGGAGGTGGACGAACTCCTTCTTGAGGGTGGCCCAGAAGGACTCCGCCGCGGCGTTGGTGTGTCCTGAAGGGAGCTGGATGAGGTTCTGAGGTAGAAGGCAGAGCACTCGATAGCAACCATGCTGTTGTGGAGATGAGGGTAGGCCCTTCGGCATCGGCATGCAGGTGCTGGTGTCAAACCGCCACGAGTTGCTGTGGTGAATGAGCCATGGTGGTGAACGTCCGTGGAAAAGCCATCGCGAGAGGCGGCAGGTATGAGCCAAGAAGGCGAACGAGAGTGAACCATCGATGACGTGTCGTTAAGCCAGGTGGCATCAAAACCAGGGCCTTAATGCTGCCCTGGGATAAGTCAGAGGGAAACCTGCCTACTGCTCTGGCGGTGCCCGGCATGAAGATGGCGCGAGCTTGGCTTGGGCTCTGCAACGGAACAGGAGAACTCCTCGGCACGACATGGGTCCCGCGGATTGGAGCGAGGATCCACCGGGAGACCGGCAAGCGGCTAATCCGCGAGTCGCAGAGTACCGGGTGCGGGCCAGGAGGGCGGAACGTCCCGTACTAGTGATGAAGCGCCTGTAATGGGCGCGGAGCGCAGGGGACGTGCCGTCGAGTGTCGTCCAGCAATCAACCAGCAACGGGAGGAATTGCGTGGGCGAGACAAGACCAGCGGGCAAGTCGTTTGACATTCCGAAGACGCTGATATGGGAAGCATACCTGAAGGTCAACGGCAACAAGGGAGCGGCAGGGGTCGACGGGCAATCTCTAGCGGAATTTGAACAGGATCTTCGGAACAACTTGTTCAAGCTCTGGAACAGGATGTCGTCGGGGAGCTATTTCCCGGAGCCAGTGAAAGCCGTCTCCATCCCGAAGCCAGATGGTGGCACACGGATCCTCGGAGTGCCCACTATCGCCGACCGGATAGCACAGACAGCCGTGGCCATGATCCTGGAGCCGGACGTGGATCCAGTGTTCCACGCCGATTCCTACGGTTATCGTCCAGGAAAGTCTGCGCTGGACGCGGTGGAGGTGTGCAAGCAGCGGTGCTGGCGGCACCCCTGGGTGGTCGATCTCGATATCCAAGGGTTCTTCGACAACGTTCCGCACGCGCAGATCATCGCCGCAGTGGAGAAGCACGCGAATCTGACATGGGTTGTGCTGTACGTGAAACGGTGGCTCGTCGCGCCGGTTCAGCATCCGGACGGCAGCCGTGTCACTCCCATCAAGGGAACTCCACAGGGCTCGGCGATTTCACCGTTGTTGTCGAATCTCTTCCTGCACTACGCTTTGGACTACTGGCTTGCCAGGAGATTTCCAGTGGTGCGGTTCGAGAGGTACTGCGACGACATCATCCTACACTGTTACAGTCAGCGGCAGGCGAAGTACATTCGCGACGTCGTTGAGAAACGGTTGCTGGAGTTCTGGTTGCGCTGTCACCCGGACAAGACTCGGATCGTCTACTGCAAGCAGGACGGACGCGACGAAGAGCACCCGGTAACGAGCTTCACGTTCCTGGGTTTCGACTTTCATCGTGCGCCCATCCGGCGACGTGATGGCGTGCTGATGTGCGGGTTCGTCCCGTTGGTCGGCAGGGCGGCGCTGAAGTCGATGGCACGGGTCATCCGGCAATGGAAGCTGGGTCGCAGGACCAGTCTGGGTTTTCGGGGACTCGCCGCGATGGTCAATCCCATCGTGGCGGGGTGGATCGGCTACTACGGGCGCTTCTACAAGTCCAGGCTGATGCACTTCCTAAGTCAGCGGATCAACCCTTTCCTCGTGAAGTGGGCGATGCGGAAATACAAACGATTGCGCCGCGCCAAAGGGAGAGCTCGTCGGAAATTGGCCGAGATAGCGTCGGCGTTCCCGGCGATGTTTGCTCACTGGAAGCATGGCGCGATGCCTACTGGTTCGACGGTGGGAGCCCGGTGACGGGAGACTGTGCGCCGTCTAACTCGGCGCCAGATCGCCCCCGCAGGGGGCAGAGGTTCGGGAGGAGGTGACCTCTGGGCCACCCGTCTTACCTGAACGGGAAACCGGGAGGGGACAAGAGCATGACGGGAAAGCGCGGGGTGCCGTGAAGGCGCCGAAGGCACGGCCGTGCAAGGCCCGCGTGATACGGCGAAGGCCAGACTGCTTGAAGCCCAGTCTCCAGCGGTGCAAACGTTCACACCTCCCGACACGGCGTCTGTTGTCGGGGCCGTCGGCATAGGAGCGATTCCGACTTTCGTCGCTCTGAACCCTTCCGGCCGGCGGGCGACGGGCAGCGAGCTCGTTCAAGGGGACGGACCGGGACGCCTACGTCACGCTCGCTACGTCTGGCGCAAGAGGAATTCGGGATGGCCTACGGGGCGCGAGCCCTATGGTCACGGAGGGTCCGTAGTAGTCGCAGGAGTCACGCCCCGCCGAGGAGGACGGGAGAGCCGTCTACATGGGCGAAGGGACCCAGGTGCTTAGATCGACAAGAACGGTGAGGTACGCGAGATACGAGACGCCGCAACCGTACTGGAGATCATTCGTGAACGCGGCAGGAGAGGACTGCCGTTGGAACGGGTCTACCGGTGCTTGTTCAACCCGGACCTGTTCCTGCTTGCCTATGGGAAGCTCTACCGTAACAAGGGGGCGTTGACCGCCGGAGCCACCAGCGAGACCGTGGATGGCATGAACCTCGGCAAGATCGAGGCCATCATCGAGACGCTCCGGCAGGAGCGTTACCGATGGGCCCCGGTACGGCGCACTTACATCGAGAAGAAGAATTCGGTGAAAAAGCGACCGCTGGGGCTGCCGACCTGGTCGGACAAGCTGCTGCAAGAGGTACTGCGCCTGATCTTGGAGGCGTACTACGAGCCGCAGTTCTCCGACCGCTCCCACGGGTTCCGCCCGGGCCGCGGCTGTCACACCGCCTTGCAGGAGATCTATCACCAATGGCACGGGACGGTGTGGTTCATCGAGGGCGACGTCACCGACTGTTTCGGGTCCTTGGACCATTCGATCATGAGATCGATTCTGGCCGAGAAGATCCACGACGGTCGGTTCCTGCGTCTGATCGACGGGCTGCTCCAGGCCGGATACCTGGAGGACTGGCGCTACCACGCGACGTTGAGCGGCTGCCCGCAAGGCGGCGTGGTTTCACCCGTTCTGTCCAATATCTACCTGGATCGGCTGGACAGGTTTATCGAACAGACTCTCTTGCCTGCCCATAACCGGGGAGCGCGACGCACGCCCTATCGGCCTTATATGCGGTTGTGGCAACGCGCCTTCAGGCTGGAAGAGGCGGAAGACCGGGAGGCGGGTCTGGCGCTGCGCAAGCAGATGAAGACCATGCCCTCCCGCGACCCCGACGATCCCACCTACCGGCGGCTGCGCTACTGCCGTTACGCCGATGACTGGCTGCTGGGCTTCACCGGCCCCCGGCAGGAAGCTGAGGAGATCAAGACCGAGATCGGTCGGTTCCTGCGTGAGGAACTCGCGTTGGAGCTGTCCCCGACCAAGACCTTGATCACATATGGGCGGACGCAGGCCGCCCGGTTCCTCGGCTATGAGATTGTGGTGTTACACGCCGACCACAAGCGCGATCAGCGCGGTCACCGCAGCATCAACGCGGCGATCGGGCTGAAAGTGCCGGTCGACGTCATCCATGCCAAGTGCGCGCCCTACCTGCACCACGGCAGGCCGATCCAGCGAACCGAACGCACCGTCAATACTGACTTCAGTATCGTCGCGCAGTTCCAAGCCGAGTTTCGGGGTGTCGCGGAGTACTACCGGCTGGCGTTCAACCGCCATCGGCTCGGCTACCTGAAGTTCGTCATGGAACGGTCGCTGACCAAGACCCTGGCCCGCAAGTACCGGATCACGGTCCCGAAGGTCTACCGCCGTTACCGAGCCGTACTTGATACCGAGCACGGTCCACGTCGTGGCCTTCAGGTCACCGTGCACCGTGATGGCGGACGACCGCCGCTGGTCGCACAATGGGGCGGCATCAGTCTGGCACGGGACACCACGCCACGGCCTCTCAACGACAATCCGCCACGCATGTGGAATGGACGTCGGTCAGAGCTTGTCCAACGGCTCTTGGCCGAGGTCTGTGAACTATGCGGCTCCACGGAACAGGTCGAAGTGCATCACGTCAAGGCGCTCAAGGACCTCAATCCCAAGGGGCGGAAACAGCAACCCGAATGGGTCACGCGTATGGCCTCTCGCCGCCGCAAGACCCTCGTCGTTTGTCGCGCCTGCCACGAGGACATCCACGCTGGACGTCCTACACGCAGACCACGATAAGCACTGGAGAGCCAGCTGCTACGGAAAGCGGGCACGGCTGGTTCGGAGGGGGGCCGTCGGAAAAGGGCCAGGTCGACTGGCACCTCGTCGGCGGCCTACCCTACGTCACGCCGGGTTCTGAGAGCAGCGGCGGGTGAAATTCCCGCCGCTGACTCACCTCGAAACAGATCCCGGTACGGCCGACGGAGTTTCGGACGTTGTTGTCGCGACAGAAGGCGACGAACTCACGGCTGGTGTACTGACCGCCTCGGTCGGCGTGGAATATGACGCCGCCGGGTGGCCGCCGGCGGGTGACGGCCATACGAAGCGCGTCGAGAACGAGTTCGGTGCGCATGTGATCGGCGACCGCCCAGCCGACGATCTTCCGAGAGAACGCGTCGATGACGGAGGCCATGTACACCCAGCCATCCCAGGTGCGAATATATGTTATGTCGCCGTACCACAACTGGTTCGGTGCGGACGCGGCGAAGTCTTGGCCGACAAGATCAGGCAGCGATGAGGAGTCCGCGGCCTGCACCGTCGTCACCGGCCGGCGGGGACGCGGATGCACGCTGACCAGGCCCATCGTCGCCATCAGCCGCTGGACCCGCTTGTAGGCGACGGCGACGCCCTGGCGGCGGATCTCGTGGAAGATCCGCCGCACGCCGTACCGCCCCTCGTGACGGTCGAAAACAGCTCTGATCATGGTCGACAAGGTGGCGTCGTCCTTCTCCCTCCGAGACGGGCCGCGTTTCTTCCACGCATAGTAGCCCTGTCGGGACACGTCGAGTTTCTTGCACATGTAGTCGACGGGAAAGGTGTTCGCGCCGTCGGCGGACACAGGCTTCTTCGGAGCGTGTATCGAGATGAACTCGAACTTTACTTCTGCTCGCTCGCGAAGAAGCTCGCCGCTTTTTTTAGGAAGGCGATGTCCATCTGCGCCTGCGCGTACTTCTTCCGGAGCTCCTCAAGTTCCGCGCGCTCCGACACCGACAGCGGCCGCTCCTCGGTCTCGCCGTTCTCCTTCGCCTTCTTCACCCAGTTTCCCAACGTGGTCTCGTGGATACCCAGACTCTTCGCGACCTCGGTCACCGACCGGCCCGAGTCGAGCACCAACCTTACTGCCTCGGATTTATACTCCTGGGTGAACTTCCGGCGAGCTGACCCCATGACGCTCCTTCCCTATGGACAGCGAACCTCAGGTTCGCTGTCCACGGAAGCGGGATCACTCCAGGCCCCTGGCAGACGACGGAGCCTGGTAGCGCAGCGCAGGATACCGGCACGTTGGCTGAGGTGGAGGCTGTGGCGCGGCTGCTGGGTGTACCGGTGGCGGTGGACCACGAGTACGACAACGGCAGTCTGACCGTGCAGGCGTCCGCGACGGTTGCGGGTTATCCGGTGCGGGTGTGGGCGACGCTGGACGACCCGGGTGCGGTCGACCAGGCGCGTGTGCTGGTCGCGGGTATGGAGACGGGCCAGTGAGCACCACGCCTGTCAGTCTGCGTCGGTCGCGGGGTGCCGCCGTGTCCACCGGTGCCGGGGCTGCTCCCGTACCGGGTGCACAGGAGCGGTTCGCCGTCGGGGTGGCTGACTACCTGGCCGCGGTGGCGGATCACTGGGCGGCGGTGACCACGCTGGCCGGCCGTACCGGTGATGACCGGTTGCGGGTGTATGCCGCCGCGGTCGATGTTGAAGCGCGGGTGCGGGTCGCGCAGGCCCAGGCCCGTGTGGCCGGTGCTCCTCGTGACGAGCTGGCGGACGCGTTCGATCTGGTGGCGGCGGTGACGCTGGACCGGGTCGCGGCCTGGTATCTGGCGGGCCGCCCGTATCGACCGGCGGGTCTGACCACGGCGGAGCGTGCGTTGGGCCGGGCCGCCCGGCCGGTTCCGCCCCGGCGGGAAGCTCACGGCGTCAGCGCGGGCCGGCGGTCGTCTGTGGGGGCGGTGGCGTGATGGCCGGCGGGGTGCCGCGCCGGTTGGGTCGGGCGTTGGATGCCGGGCTGTGGCTGGTGGCCGGGCTGGTCGCGGTGTACAGCCTGGCGAACGTCCACACGGCCGCTCGCGGGCACGGCACCGCCGATCCGCAGGCGTGGCTACTCGCGCCGATCGTGGACATCGCCCTGTTCGTGGCGATCACCGCGGATGCGGCGTTGTCCCGGCACGGGGAGCGTCCCGACGGGTGGGCGACCGGGCTGCGCTGGTTCTGCGGGATCGCGACCTGGACGCTCAACGTGTGGGACGCCGCCGCGTCGGGCGATCCGGGCGCGATCGTCGCGCACTCGATCCCGCCGGTGGTCCTGGTCCTGCTCGCCGAGGCCGCACCCCGCTACCGGCAACGGTTCGCCGCACTCACCACAGCTCCGGCCCCGGCGCTGGAGGCCACGGCCGGGCCGCTGGTGGCCACCGTCGAGCCGACCCCGGCCCACCCCGGGCCACCGGCAGACCACCCCGGGCCGCCGGCTGGGCCCTCCGTGGACCGACCCGGGCCATCGGCCGGGCCGGAGGCGGGCCACGGTGGGCCGGTGGGGCTTGTGGGGGGCTCGACCCGGCATCAGGTGGCCGCGCTGGTGGCCCGGATCCCGGCGGACGATCCCCGGTCGGACCGGCAGTTGGCCACGGAATGGGCTCCGCTGGTCGGTGTCACGGTGTCGACTGTTCATAACCATCTGTCCGCGTTGCGGCGGGCGGAGGTGACCTCGCGGTGAAACCCGACATCCGCGCCGAACTGCGCGTGCTGCCCCTGTGGGCGGCTGCCGCGGTGGTCCTGGTGGCCGTCGTTGTCCTGGTCCTGCGGATCACCGGTCTGATCGTGGTGGCGATCGTGGATGCGGCCGAACGGGTCGACGTGGCGGTGTCCACGACGCTCGGGATTTCCCCGCTGGGCGCCTCGACGCTCCTGCTTCCCGCCGATTGGACGCCTGGCGGGGGGTGGCAGCGGTGACCGCGCCGGTGAGTCTGAGTAAGGAGAACCCCGACGTGGGTGATGTTGTCCCGCTCCGGCCGTGGACTCCGGTGGTACCGCCGTCCGGTGGCGATGACGCGGTCATCGAGGTCACGGCCGACGACATCGAGCCGCCCGTCACCGCGACCGGCCATGTCGTGCCCGCAGCGGATGCAGAGTCGGCCTGTGAGGCCCTGGCCCTGACCGCCGGCCGACGGTTGGCCCGGGGTGCGTTCCAGGTCGGCCGGGGACACGGCGTGTGGGCGCAGCGTGCCATCGACGCCACCACCCACGCCGCGATCCGTGAGCAGATCCGGCGGGCCCGGATGGCTGGGGATGGTGAGGCCCTGGCCACGTGGCTGGACCATCTGCGACAGGCCAAGGCCGACCGGCGGCAGCGACTGTTGAACCTGCCGGCCGCTCTGCGGTCCGCCGTCATCTCGGTCATCGCCCTGGTGGCGTTCCTCGCCGGTCTGCTGCTCCTGGCCGGCGTCGTCGTCGCGGTGACCCGACCGCTGGGCATGACCTGGGACGGATATTGGTCGGCCCTGGCCGGCATCGGCGATGTGGTGGCCACCCTGATTGCCGTAGCCGTGCGGGTGGTGCTCTGGGGTGCGGGTCCGGCGTGGCTGGTGGCCGCCTACCGGGCCGGCGGTGGGGAGTCGATGCCCGGGTGGCTGGCCACGTCGTCCGATGCGGACATCGATCTGGCCATCGATGAATCGACGATCGCGCAGGCGTTGGCGGCGCTGCGTATCCCGCAGATCCGCGACCACCTCAAGACCGCGCCGTTGCAGTACCTGACCACGGCCCGCAAGGACGGCCGGGGCACGCACGCGGTGATCCGGCTGCCCAGCGGGGTGACCGCCGAGCGGATCTCCACACGCCGCGCCGATCTGGCCTCCGGGCTGCACCGGCTGGCCAAGGAGGTGTGGCCCACAACCGGCAGTGAGGCCGGGGTGCTCGACCTGTGGGTAGCCGACAAGGGCGCCCTGGCCGAGGGAGCCGGCCCGTATCCGCTGCTGACCGACGGTGCGGTCGACGTGTTCAAGGGCGTGCCGTTCGGTCGGACGCTGCGCGGTACCCCGCTCACCGCACCGATCATGGAACGGAACACGATCACCGGCGGGATGCCCGGCCAGGGGAAGTCCTCCGCGGCCCGGGTCATCATGGCCGGCGTTGCCCTCGACCCGACGGCCGAGCTGCGGATCTGGGTGCCGGACGCGAACTATGACTTCGAGGCGTTCCGGCCGCGGTGCTCCCGCTACGTCATGGGCGCGGAAACCGACAAGATCCGTTCGATCCTGTCCGACCTGCGGGAACTCCACGCCGAGGTACAGGCCCGCGGACAGCTCCTGATCAAGTATGAGGTGCCGGCGGTGACCCGCGAGTTGGCCAGCAAGGGTGTGGGCCTACACCCGCTGGTGTGCCTCCTGGAGGAAGCCCACGTCGCCATCCAGCACAAGAAGCACGGAGAGGAGATCGGAGAGCTCCTTGTCGACATCGTCCGGCTGGGACGCAAACGCGGCATCCACCTGATCGTGTCGACACAGGCACCCACGAAAGACAGCATGCCGCGCGACGTCACCCGCAACTGCTCCAACGGCATCGCCTACGCGGTCGGAGACCACGTCGCCAACGACGCCCTACTCGGCCAGGGCGCCTACCGGGCCGGACACCGCGCCACCGAACTCATCCCGGGCACCGACGCGGGCACAGCGATCGTCAAGGGCTTCACCGGGGAACGCTCTGAGATCGCCCAGACCTATTTCATCCACGTGGCCCAGGTCCCCGGCATCATCCGCCGGTCACTGGAGGCCATCGCGCGCTCCGGCCGGGCTGTACCGGGCACCGATGCGGTCCGAGCGATCCCGGAGATGGAGAAGGCTCGCGACCACCTACTGTCCTGAGTCGTTGATTCGCTGGCAGTAGGCGGCGAGGGTCTCGAGGATCTCGTCGGCGGTCTTGGCCCAGACGAACGGCTTCGGGTCCTTGTTCCAGGCGTTGATCCATCGGCGGATGTCGGCTTCGAGTTCGACGACCGAGCGGTGCGTCGATCGGCGCAGCTTGCGGGTGGTCAGCTCCGCGAACCGGCGCTCGACCAGGTTCATCCACGACGCCGAGGTCGGGGTGAAGTGCAGGTGGAAGCGGGGGTGGCGCAGCAGCCAGTTCTTCACCGCCGGGGTCTTGTGGGTGGCGTAGTTGTCCAGGACCAGGTGCAGGTCGTAGCCCTTCGGGACCGAGGAGTCGATCAGCTTGAGGAAGCGCAGGAACTCCTGGTGACGGTGCCGCCGGAAGGTCTGCGCGATCACCGACCCGGACGTCGGGTCGAGCGCGGCGAACAGGCTGGTCGTGCCATGGCGGACGTAGTCGTGGGTCATCCGCTGCGGGGTACCCGGCATCAGGGGCAGCACCGGTGCCGTGCGATCCAAAGCTTGCACCTGCGACTTTTCGTCGACGCAGAGCACGATCGCCTTCTCCGGCGGGTCGAGGTAGACCCCGACCACGTCACGGACCTTGTCCACGAACAGCGGGTCGGTGGACAGCTTCCACGTCTCGACCAGATGCGGCTTCAACCCGAACGCCCGCCACATCCGTGACACCGTCGACTGCGACAGCCCACTGGCCCTCGCCATCGACCGCGATGTCCAATGGGTATCGCCGTTCGGTGGCTTCTCCTCCAACGTCCTCGCGATCACCGCCTCGACCTGGGCGTCGGTGACCTTCCGAGGCGCTCCCGGACGTGCCTCGTCTGACAGGCCCTCCAGCCGGTCGACCGCGAACCGCTCCCGCCATTTCGCGACCGTTCCCCGGGTGATCCCGAGCTCGGCCGCGACCCCCGAGTTCGTCCCACCGTCCGCGCAGGCCAGCACGATCCGCGAGCGCAACGCCAGCGCCTGCGCGGTCTTCCGCCGTCGGGCCCAGCCCTCCAGCACCGCACGCTCAGCAGACGACAACTCGATGGGATCCGCGCTCGGGCCAGGCACCAGCCCATTCTATCTGCACACGAATCAACGACTCAGGACACTAGACGACATCCACGAGGTGCTCCGCGGAGAAAAGCGCGTACGGACACAGACCGTGTTGATCCGCCTCGCCGAACGGGACGACCACTACGCGGAATGGTCGTTTAGCGACCTACGCGCCGCCCTCGCGGAACACGACCTGGAACCGGCGAAGAGCGACGGAGTCATGGTCGTCCGCCTCGACGACATCCAACGCGCCCTCACACAGCGCAGCGACCAGGACAGGGAGAACGACCAGGGAGACAACCCCGACTCAGGGAGTTCTCCCTACCCGCCTCCCTGACCAACCTCCCTGCCCTGACCTGCACCGACGCCCACCAGGGAGACAGGGAGACCCGGCCGGCAGACCCGCCTGTAGGCCCCCACCACCGCCGGGTCCACACCGTGGCCCGACTCCCTCCCTACCCCACCACACCCCCAGATGGCTACCAAGAGTGACGATTGACAAGGAAGGAAACCGACCATGAACGACACCGATCTCGACCGCGACGAACGGCTGTGCGCCCGCGCCGACCGGGTCGTCGACGCCTCGAACCGCGCCTTCGACCTCGCCGAACGGCAGGCCGGTACCCGCGTCGGCCGCCGCGCTGCGGAGATCTCCGAAACCCTCGCCGACCGGTTCCACGAGGTCAACGCCGAGATCCGCGCCGGGCGGACCGGCCGCCGGTGACTGCCCGCTGACCCGCCCGCACCCGTCCCCTCGACCTTCCCAGGAGCACACAGTGATCACTGTTGCTGGTCTCGCGATCCACGTCCGCGACGCCGCGTTGCTCGCTGTTCTCGTCGCCGCCGTGGTCGCTGTCCTGGCGGACGAGACCGCCCACGCCACCGCCGGACCTCGGCGATGACCGGCCGGCGCACCGTGGCCGCCGTCCTCGTGGCCGCTGCGGTCACCCTCGCCGGCACGACCGGCTGTGACAGCCCCCTCGGTCACCGGCTCCAGGAGAAAGCTGACCACACCGGCCGCTGCCAGCACGCCACCGTCGGCGGCAAGCACCGCACGACCGTCACCCGCTGCCCACAGCCCACTCCCGGCGGGGAGCGGCGGTGAGCCGCCCCGGCTGGGGCGAGACCAATCCGGTCAACCGCTCCCACTGCCCCGTCCACGGCCCTCACCCCGGTCTGCTCTGCCCCGGCTGCGCGACCCTGCCCGCCCGCACCCCTGCCCTGAACGGAGACCGATCCCGGTGAAATACCCCCACCCCCGCCGCGGCGGCGGCCCCTGGCTGCTGACCGCCGTCGTCATCGCGTTCCTCGTCTACGCCGCCACCACCCCCACCACGGCCGCCGCCGTCGTCGGTCATCTCACCGCTGTGATCGTGCACCTCGCCCGCGGTCTGGGCGCCTTCGCCGTCGCGCTCTGACCTCCCACTCCCATCTTTCGTATCCCTCCCCGTGAAAGACACCGGGCACCATGACCACAAAAACCATATGGGTGCAAGGCGTCAACCACTACTTCGTCGGACCTGACGGAAAGTCGAAACTGGTGTCGTACGACTTCACGACCACCTCACCCATGAGCGAGAAAGAGTTCAAGCGCTACGCCGCTCTGATGGGCAAGCGTGTGCACCGAGCCGGTAACTACGCATTCGCCTTCTACCGTGATGGTTCATTCACCGAGACGTTCATCGGTTAATTCTCCGTCCACCAGCCGAACGCGGCCGTACACCATCCATCCCACCCCTCATCCCCCCACCGAAAGGAATCAGCGCCATGGCCAAGAAGAAGACCCGGATCTGCCCCCGCTGCCACGGCACCGGGAAGAACGGCCCCGACCTGTGCCGGGCGTGCAACCCCTCCGGCGCGATCGGGGACCAGGTCGTCGGCCGCGCCCTGCGGATCGCCGACCGGCTCACCGGCACCACCGTGCACGCCACCGGCCACGGCGTGGTCGCCACCCGCCGCGGCCGGCAGACCGTCACCCGCCCCCCGGCCGGCGCCCTCCCACCCGGCCAGCACACCGGCACGGCGGCCTGCGACTGCTGCGGTAGCACCGGCGTGCCGCTGAAACTCACCCGCCGCGGCATGACCTGCCTACGCGGCTGCCCCTCCTGACCCCACCAACCCGAACCGAGAAGGAAGGAACCCGTCTCATGGGTATCCGGGAAACCGTCCGGTTGACCGCCGACGTCGTCGCCCTCACCATCCACAACGGCATCCCCCATGTTCTGCTCATCCGCCGAGGCTGGGATCCCTACGCCGGCCGGTGGGCCCTCCCCGGGGGGCACGTCGACCCCGGCGAGACCGCCACCGCCGCCGCCCGCCGTGAGCTGGCGGAAGAAACCGGCGTGTTCGTCGACATCGCCGACCTGAAGCCGGTCGGCACCTACTCCGACCCGGATCGTGACCCTCGCGGCAGGTACGTGACGGTCGCGTTCGCCGTTCGGCTGCACCACGCGCTGAAGCCGACCGCCGGAGACGACGCCACCGCCGCCCGCTGGATTCCCGTCCACCGCGCTGTCGCGGACGGGCTGGCGTTCGACCACGCCCGCATCCTCACCGACACCCTCACCACCGACACCCTCAGCAAGGAGACCTGACATGGGCCTGTTCAGCTCGAAGAAGACACCCCCGCCGCCCCCCCGCGCCGGCCAAGAAGAGCCGGAAGGCAACCGCCACCCCACCGGCCCCGGCCGCGACCAAGAAGGGCCGGAAGACCACCGCGACCCCACCGGCCCCGGCCGGGCGGAAGCCCCGGACGACCACCCCGCCCCCGGCGCCGCGGAAGGCGAGTCCACCGGCAGCGACCGCCACCACGGCGACGACGTCGGCCGTCCCCACCGACATGCAGCGACAGATCACTGACCAGGTCTGCACCCAGTACCAGGCCGACCGGCTGCAGCCACACGAGGTGGTCGTCAAGGCCAACGGCGAGGTCTGGATTGACCGCCGCGGACGAGACCCGCGCAACGTGCCATTCGTCATCGGCACCTGGAAGTAACCGACACCACCCGCACCCGGGGCGTGGTGACCGCCCCTCCACTCCCTGCAAGGGAAGGAGCAACCCCTATGAGACTGTTCGGCTCCGGTACGAACCGGCGCCGCGTCGCCGGGCACGAAGCACGCCACGTCGTCATCGCCCGCCATTTCGGCGCGACGAACCTCACCGCCCGCATAACCCCCGACGGCAGCCACGGATATTTCACCGGCGATTTCGACGGCACGAAGGAACAGGAAGCCGTCATCCTTCTGGCCGGCGGCAGCCGCACGGACATGCCGGGGATGCGAGGAGTCCTCCCGCACGGCGGCGACAGCGACCTGAAGCAGGCCAAGAGACTGCTGCGCGGATCCGGAATGTCCGTGAGACAAGCCGAGAGAGAAGCGCAAAAACTCGTCCGTAAAAACCGAGGCGCGATCAAGCGGGAAACCAGGAAGATAGAAAAAAGAAACCGCTGATCGGCGCGTCGCGCCGACCCCTCCCTCCTTCTTCCCCACCGTTTCCTTTTCCCTCCACACCACAGCAGCGGCTACCCCCATGCCGAAAACCGGGCCACACCGCCCGGGAAAGGACCCTCCGATGGCGAACGACACCCCGCTGACCGTCGTCGGGAACCTCACCGCCGACCCAGAACTGCGGTTCACCCCGGCCGGGGTCGCGATGGCCCGGTTCACCGTCGCGGCCACCCCCCGCGCCTTCGACAAGACCCGGAACACCTGGATCGACGGTGAGGCGATGTTCCTCGGCTGCACCGCCTGGCGGACCCTGGCCGAACACACCGCCGAATCCCTGACCAAAGGCACCCGGGTGGTCGTCACCGGCCGGCTACGCCAACACCACTGGACCACCGACACCGGCGAGAAACGCTCCGCCTTCGGCCTCGACGTCGACGAGATCGGCCCGTCGTTGCGGTTCGCCACCGCGAAGGTCACCAAGGCCACCCGCGGCAGCGCCGACTACCCACCCACCGGCCCCGCCACTTCCGACGACCCCTGGTCCACCCCCACCCCCGTACCCGTCGGCGCAGGGGAGGCCACGCCGCCGTTCTGACCCCCGCCGGGGTGGCCGGGGACGGGCACTCCCACCCCGGCCCCGGCCACCCCCGCCCACCCCAGGAAGGGGGATATCCCCCATGTCTGGTCATGCCCGTCTGCTCACCCTCCACCGCCGGGACGGCACCGCCGTCCGGACCGTCCCGGCGGTCGACCTCGCCCGCCACCTCACACCGACCCCGAAGGAGCCCACATGAGCCACCCGCCGGACCCACGGCAGGCCGCCGCGGTGGCCTACGCCGCCGCCGGCCGGGCCGTGTTCGTCCTCGGCCGATCCAAACGCCCCGTGGCGAACTGCCCGGCGTGCGCCACCGCCGCCCCCGACCACGACCGGGACGGCTGCGCCTGCCTGACCTGCCACGGCTTCTACGCCGCCACGACCGACCCCGCCCGCATCCACGCCATGCTCACCACCATCCCCGCCGGGCTGCTCGCGGTCCGCACCGGCGCGGTCTCCGGCCTGGTCGTCGTCGACATCGACCCCGGCCACGGCGGCCGGCTCGACCGGACGCTGATGACCCCGACCGCAACCGTGGCCACCGGCGGCGGGGGCTGGCACCTGTACTACCAGCACCCCGGAACCCCCGTGCTCTCCCGGCCCCTGCCCGGCCACGTCGGCATCGACATCAAGGCCGACGGCGGCTACGTCACCGCCCCACCCTCCACCCACCCGACCACCGGCCGCCCCTACCAGTGGGTCGGCACCCGGCCGGTCAACGAGATGCCCCCCGCCCTGCTCACCCTCTGCCAGACCCCACCGGCCCCGCCCCACCCGTTCCCCGCAGCCCCCGCATCCAGACCTGGAGTGGGGAGTGTAAGAAAAACGGTGTAACTCACCTGTGACACTCTGTGCATACGCGCAGGTAGAGGAGGCACCAGATGACCGACACGATCGAGGACACACCGGCCGATACCGGCCCCGCACCGGCCCCGCCGGTGATGGTTGACGAGGCGCTCGCCGAGAGCC
The DNA here is from genome assembly GCF_000177615.2 of Candidatus Protofrankia datiscae. Lineage (GTDB taxonomy): Bacteria > Actinomycetota > Actinomycetes > Frankiales > Frankiaceae > Protofrankia > Protofrankia coriariae. Next base: position 159,816 of record NC_015656.1, read on the forward strand.
TCATCGAGCGGGCCCGCGTCGAGGGGCTGTCGCTGACCGGGCCCGGTGGGATGCTCGCCGGGCTGACGAAGATGGTCCTGGAGAAGGCCCTGGCCGCCGAGATGACGGCGCATCTCGGTTACGAGCCGGGTGACCCGGCCGGCCGCAACGGCGGGAACTCCCGTAACGGCACCCGGACCAAGACCGTGGTCACCGAGATCGGCCCGGTCGCGGTCGATGTGCCCCGTGACCGCGACGGTTCGTTCACCCCGCAGCTCGTCGCGAAGCGGCAGCGTCGCCTCGGCGGGGTCGAGGAACTCGTCGTCTCGCTGGTCGCCAAGGGGCTGACCACCGGCGAGGTCCAGGCGCATCTGGCCGAGGTCTACGGCACCGAGGTGTCCCGGCAGACCATCTCCACCATCACCGACAGTGTGATCGCCGGCATGGAAGAGTGGCGTAACCGGCCGCTCGACCCGGTCTACGCCGTCGTGTTCATCGACGCGATCGTGGTGAAGATCCGTGACGGGCAGGTCGCGAACCGGCCGGTCTACGTCGCGATCGGGGTCACCGCCGACGGCGAACGCGACGTGCTCGGACTGTGGGCCGGCACCGGCGGTGAAGGCGCCAAGCACTGGCAGCAGGTCCTCACCGAGCTGAAGAACCGCGGCGTCACCGACGTGCTCATCCTCGTCTGCGACGGGCTGACCGGTCTGCCCGACGCCGTCGCCCAGGTCTGGCCCGTCACCATCGTCCAGACCTGCATCGTGCACCTTCTGCGCAATTCGTTCCGGTATGCCAGCAAGAAGGACTGGCCCGCGCTCGCGAAGGACCTCAAGCCCGTCTACACCGCCCCGACCGAGGCGGCCGCCCTCGACCGATTCACCGACTTCGCCGCGACCTGGGAGAAGAAGTACCCCGCGATCATCCGGCTCTGGGAGAACGCCTGGGCCGAGTTCGTCCCGTTCCTCCGGTTCGACGCCGAGATCCGGACCGTGATCTGCACGACCAACGCGATCGAGAGCCTCAACGCCCGGTTCCGCCGCTCGGTGAAGGCCCGCGGCCACTTCCCGAACGAACAGGCCGCGCTCAAACACCTCTACCTCACCCTGACCAGCCTCGACCCCACCGGCCGCGGCCGAGCCAAATGGATGATCCGCTGGAAAGCACCCCTCAACGCGTTCGATCTGGCCTTCGACGGACGCCTGTCCGCCGGCCGGAAGTAGACCAGCTCACCGCAGTGGTCCACACGTAGCACCAACATCACCCGCTACACCGTTAACTTGACACTCCCCTGGAGTGATCCCGCTTCCGTGGACAGCGAACCTGAGGTTCGCTGTCCATAGGGAAGGAGCGTCATGGGGTCAGCTCGCCGGAAGTTCACCCAGGAGTACAAATCCGAGGCAGTAAGGTTGGTGCTCGACTCGGGCCGGTCGGTGACCGAGGTCGCGAAGAGTCTGGGTATCCACGAGACCACGTTGGGAAACTGGGTGAAGAAGGCGAAGGAGAACGGCGAGACCGAGGAGCGGCCGCTGTCGGTGTCGGAGCGCGCGGAACTTGAGGAGCTCCGGAAGAAGTACGCGCAGGCGCAGATGGACATCGCCTTCCTAAAAAAAGCGGCGAGCTTCTTCGCGAGCGAGCAGAAGTAAAGTTCGAGTTCATCTCGATACACGCTCCGAAGAAGCCTGTGTCCGCCGACGGCGCGAACACCTTTCCCGTCGACTACATGTGCAAGAAACTCGACCTGTCCCGACAGGGCTACTATGCGTGGAAGAAACGCGGCCCGTCTCGGAGGGAGAAGGACGACGCCACCTTGTCGACCATGATCAGAGCTGTTTTCGACCGTCACGAGGGGCGGTACGGCGTGCGGCGGATCTTCCACGAGATCCGCCGCCAGGGCGTCGCCGTCGCCTACAAGCGGGTCCAGCGGCTGATGGCGACGATGGGCCTGGTCAGCGTGCATCCGCGTCCCCGCCGGCCGGTGACGACGGTGCAGGCCGCGGACTCCTCATCGCTGCCTGATCTTGTCGGCCAAGACTTCGCCGCGTCCGCACCGAACCAGTTGTGGTACGGCGACATAACATATATTCGCACCTGGGATGGCTGGGTGTACATGGCCTCCGTCATCGACGCGTTCTCTCGGAAGATCGTCGGCTGGGCGGTCGCCGATCACATGCGCACCGAACTCGTTCTCGACGCGCTTCGTATGGCCGTCACCCGCCGGCGGCCACCCGGCGGCGTCATATTCCACGCCGACCGAGGCGGTCAGTACACCAGCCGTGAGTTCGTCGCCTTCTGTCGCGACAACAACGTCCGAAACTCCGTCGGCCGTACCGGGATCTGTTTCGACAACGCCGCGGCGGAGTCCTTCTGGGCCACCCTCAAGAAGGAGTTCGTCCACCTCCACCCGTTCGATACCATAGACCGCGTCCGGGCGGGGATCTTCGAATATGTCGAGATCTACTACAACCGGCAGCGGTTGCACTCCTCGATCGGCTATCTCACGCCTGTCGAGTTCGAGGAAGAATTTGACGGACAAACACTTCGTGCTGCATAGTTAGGACTGTCCACGAAAGTGGGAACCCTCCAACCTACTCCTGACCTCCTGGAGTCGATCCCTGGAGGCCGCGAACAAGACCGAGAAGACCCGCGGCCTCTACCTGAACGCCGCGCGCCTGTTCGTCGCCTGGCTGCTCGTGCGTGACGCCGCGCCCGAGGACGCCGCCGGCATCACCCGCGCCCACGTCGAACAGTTCCTGATCGACTTCCGCACCCTGCCGAGCCCCCGGCGGCCGGAAGGTCGAAGCGCGGCCTACGCCAACCAGGTGTACCGGGCGCTTCAGCAGTGGTTCGGCTGGTTGCTCGCCGAAGAGGAGATCGACCGGTCGCCGCTGGAGCGGATGAGTCCCCCGGTCGTGCCGGAAACGCCGGTGCCCGTGCTGGAGGACGACCAGATCCGCGCGCTCCTGGCCACCTGCGCGGGCAAGGAGTTCATCGAGCGGCGGGACAACGCGATCATTCGGAGCTTGATGGACAGTGGCGGCCGGCGAAGCGAGGTCGGCAAGCTGGAGGTGCCCGACGTCGACCTGACGGCTAAGGTGCTGCACGTTCTCGGCAAGGGCCGCCGCCCCCGCGACGCGCCGATCGGCAACAACACGGCGCTGGCGCTTGGCCGCTACCTGCGGGCTCGGGCCCGTCAGCCTGGCGCGAAGCTGCCCGCGCTGTGGCTGTCGTCGGATGGCCGCCGCGTGCTGACCAGCGACGGTATGGCGCGGATGCTCTCGCGCCGGGGCAAGCGGATCGGCCTGCCGCACCTGCACCCCCACCAGTTCCGCCACACGCTGGCGGATGACTGGCTGGAGGCCGGCGGCACCGAGGGCGACCTCATGCGCATCATGGGGTGGCGCTCCCGTCAGATGGTCGACCGGTACGCAGCCAGCGCGCAGGACCGGCGGGCCCGCAACGCGCATGACCGGCTCGGCCTGGGCGACCGGTTCTGAGCGTCGGGCGAAGATCGGGGATGGCCTACTAACTTCGAGGGAAACGGGTGGCGCCGACCAGCAACGACGCAGGTCGGCGCACCGCTCGGACGGTATTAGCTCCTAAGCGGTAGGCCGCAGGTTCGATTCCTGCCAGGGGCACGAGCCGGTTCTGCCTGCTCGCCGACTTCCGGTCGGCTTCGCCGGAGGCCGCGATATCGTCCCGGGGGACGACCCTCGGACCCCCGATGTCGGCCCTTCGGCCGACTCCCTTCTGCTCGGCGCCCTGCCAGGGGCACGATCCCAGCCGTGCCAGTGCTTCTGCCGGGGTGAACAGCTCTCGGCGAAACGACGCTCGGTGAATGGTGTGGCGCGCGTACTGGACCATGCTCATACTGGACTACCGGTCACTGCTGATCCGCTCAGGCTGATCCGCTTAGGGTGTGTCCGGTCGGCTCCGTCAGCGGGCGGCTACAGCGGTCGTTGTCCGGTTGCGTGGGCCTTCGCGCCCGGAGTCGCCAGCAGCGGCCCGCATGACCGTCGGGCCTGCTCTTCCTCGATCGGGCGGCGATCACGATTTCGATGATCGAGAGCGGATCGTCATCCCTCTGCGGGGGTATTGAAACACCTCGTACGGAAGATCCGCCGGAAACACGGCGGGAGTACTGTTACGCACGTCACAAGGTCATCCTGTGGAGATAGGCACTCGAGCGCGCCAGCAGCATTCGGCTGGCGTCGGCTGGCGCGCTCGAGACGGAGCCTTCACCGCCGAAGGAGGTCGTCCGAATGAGGACCAAAGCCGCCGTCCTGTGGGGGCTGGAAGAGAAGTGGCAGGTCGAGGAGGTCGAACTCGACCTGCCCAAGGCGGGCGAGGTTCTGGTCAAGCTCACCGCCAGCGGTCTGTGTCATTCAGATTATCACCTGGTCAGCGGCGACATCCCCATTCCTTTCCCGGTCGTCGGTGGGCATGAGGGCGCCGGTATCGTCGCGGCGGTCGGGCCGGGCGTGACCGAGGTGGTGGAAGGCGACTCGATCGTCCTGAGCTTCCTGCCCTCCTGCGGGCGCTGCTCGTACTGTTCGCGTGGCCTGACGAATCTCTGCGATCTCGGGGCGGCGATTATTCTTGGCCCCCAGCTGGACGGTACCTACCGATTCCACGCGCGCGGTCACGATATCGGGCAGATGTGTGTGCTCGGGACCTTCTCGGAATACACGGTCGTCCCGGTCGCGTCCGTGGTCAGGATCGACCAGGGTGCGGCGCTGGACAAGGCGGCACTGATCGGATGCGGTGTCCCGACCGGTTACGGCAGCGCGGTGAACACCGCGCAGGTGCGGCCGGGTGACACCGTGGTCGTGATGGGCGTCGGTGGTATCGGCGTCAACGCGGTGCAGGGGGCCAGGGCCGCGGGCGCGCGGACCGTCGTCGCGCTGGACCCCGTCGACTTCAAGCGGCAGAAGGCTGTCGAGTTCGGCGCGACCCACACGGCCGCCACCGTCGACGCGGCACGGGAACTGGTCAGCGAGCTGACCCGTGGGCAGCTGGCGGACGCGTGCATCATCACGACGGACGTCGCCGAAGGCGCGTACGTCGGTGAGGCGCTGAGCCTGGTGGGTAAGCGTGGCAGGGTGGTGGTGACCGCGATCGGGCATCCCACGGACATCTCGATCAGTGGGTCGCTGTTCGAGCTGACGCTGTACGAGAAGTCGATCCGCGGCGCGCTGTTCGGCTCCTCGAACCCGCAGCACGACATCCCCCGCTATCTTGAGCTGTACAACCGCGGCCAGCTCAAGCTCGACGAGCTGGTGACCAGGGAATATTCCCTGGAGGACATCAACGAGGGATACCAGGACATGCTGGACGGCCGGAACATTCGAGGTCTGATTCGTTTCTGACCGCATTCCTCGAAAACTGGGCATGACTGATTGACGGACCAGAGGAGCCGGCCGTGGCGACCGTGTGGCGCCCGGCCGGCTCCGTCCGTCGATACCGGTGCGCGACGGCGTTCCGGCGGTCGTGATCGTAGTTGTCGAATCAGGTTGACCTGAACGGCGAAAATCCGTCGTGGCGCTGGGGCGCGCTCTTCGTCGCGCGGTCCGTGCCGGACAGGTCCGGCGGCGTGGCGACGCCCGCGAAAATTTATCCCGATGGGGGCACCAGGTTGACTCCTACGAGGGGAGTGCTGCGGAGCCCGGAAGATTACGATCAGGCCTGTAGTACATGCCTGAGAAAGGGGCGACCATGACGATTACCGATGGAACCGTCGACACGCGGCTCAGCTCGCTCGAGTTCTGGGCCAAGCCCCGGTCCGTCCATCACGAGGCATTTCGCTGGTTACGGGAGAACAAGCCGGTCAGCTGGCACGAGGCGCCCGAGGCCCTGGACCCGAACCTGAACAACGCCCAAGGGTTCTGGTCGGTGGTGAAGTACCGCGACATCCAGAACATCTCCCGGGACACGGAGCTGTTCAGCTCCGCCGACGGCGTGTTCGTCGACGACTTCCCGCAGCTGGAGACGATGTTGTCGTTCATCGTGACGGACGCTCCTCGGCACACCAAGATGCGGGGCGTCGTCAGCGTCGCCTTCACGCCGAAGAACATCTTCAAGATGTCGGAGGACATCGGCGGGATCGTCCATCAGGTCATCGACAGGGTCGCGCCCCTGGGCGAGGGGGACCTCTGCCACTTGATCACCAAGGAGGTGCCCGGCCGGATCTTCGCGACCTTCATGGGGATCACCGACCCGGAGCAGATCCAGTACGTGATGGACGCGGCCGAGCAGTTCGCGTGCTGGGCGGACCCCGAGTACGCGCATATCGGCTCTCCGCTCCAGGTGTTCGCCGACGCCTCCCAGAAGCTGGCGACCCTCGCGATCGAGCTGGCGAAGGAACGCAAGGAAAATCCGGGTGACGACCTGCTCAGCTGGGTCGCCCAGGCGCAGTATGAGGGCAACAAGCTGTCCGTCGAGGAGGTCGGCGTCTTCTTCGCGCTGCTCGCCGCGGCAGCCAACGACACCACCCGGCACTCGATGGCGCACGTGCTCTCGCTGTTCCAGGAGTATCCCGACCAGCTCGCCTACGTCATGGCGGACTTCGACAGGCGTGCGGACGACGCCGTCAACGAGTGCCTGCGGCTGGAACCGCCGCTGATGCACTTCCGCCGCACCGCGACGCGGGACACCGAATTCGGTGGGGAAACCATCAAAAAGGGTGACAAGGTCGTCATGTGGTATATATCCAGTAACCGGGACCCCGACGTGTTCGAGAACCCCGACGCGTTCGACGTACGGCGGGTCAACAAGTTCAACCCGCACCAGGCGTTCGGTGGCGGTGGCCCGCACTACTGCCTGGGCCACATGCTCGCCAAGCAGATGATCAAGACTGAGGTGCGGGAGATATACACCCGGATGAAGGACCTCAGGGTCGGCGAGCGCGACATGCTGCTGTCCAACTTCATGAACGGTGTCAAGCGGCTGCCCGCCACCTGGGTGCCCGAGAAGAGCTGAGCGCGCGAGGCAGACATCTCGTAGCCGCGAGGCCGCGGAGCCGTTCACGGGATCATGAGTGGGTCGGGGACGTGGGACCGGTGTCCGGGGCGGCCGGTCCCACGTCCCACTGTTTCTGGTCGCTTCTGATCGCGTTGAGATTTCCGTCTTTCAACGGTTTTGTTACGATGCGTACCCCAGTTGCCCCACGCCCTGCCCGTGGCACCCGGCCGAGGTTCCGCGGTGTTGTCGACTGTTCGCGGCGGACGAGGGCCGGTGGGGCTATTCTGCTGCTCACAACACCATGAGAGGACGTCGGGAATGCGGCGCACCGGTTTTACCGCCGACCACGAGAGCTTCCGTCAGATGCTCCGGGATTATCTCACCCGCGAGGTGGTGCCCGTCTTCGACGACTGGTTGGCCGCCGGTGCGGTCCCCAGGGATTTCTTCCGGAACCTGGGCAAGCTCGGGGTGCTGGGGATGGCGTTCCCGGCCGAATACGGCGGAGGTGACCAGCCGGACTTCACCTACAACGCCGTGATCAACGAGGAGTGCGCCCGGGCGCTGGTCGCGCTGGGGACGTTACAGGTACACCTGGACGTGGTGGTTCCGTATTTCCTGGACCACGCCGACGAGGCGCAGCGTGGGCGCTGGTTCCCGGGCCTGGTGAGCGGCGACCTGTTCGCGGCGATCGGGATGACCGAACCGGGCGCTGGTTCGGACCTGGCCGGCGTGCGCACGACCGCGGTCCGGGACGGCGAGCACTATGTGCTCAACGGCGCGAAGACGTTCATCAGCGGGGGTGCGCTCGCCGACCTGGTGGTCGTGGTGGCGCGAACCTCGCGAAGCGAGTCCGACCGGCGGCGGGGGCTCAGCCTGCTGGTCGTCGAGGACGGCATGCCGGGCTTCGAGAAGGGCCGCAATCTGGCGAAGATCGGCCTGAAGGTGCAGGACACCATCGAACTGTCGTTCACCGACGTGCGGGTGCCGGTCGAGAACCTGCTGGGGGAGGAGGGGGCAGCCTTCGAGCAGCTGACCCACGGTCTGCCCCAGGAGCGGCTGAGCATCGCGATCAGTTCGCTGGCCGCGGCCCGGGCCGCGCTGGACACCACCGTGACCTATGTCAGGGAACGCCATGTGTTCGGGAAGCCGGTCAGCTACTTCCAGAACACCAGGTTCGAACTGGCCGCGGTGGCCACGGAAATAGAGGCGGCGCAGGCGATGGTGGACCGCGCGCTGGCCGAGCACGTCGCCGGTGAGCTGAGCCCGGTGGACGCGGCAAAAGTGAAGCTTTACTGCACCGAACTGCAGGGCCGGACGGTCGATCGTTGCCTGCAGTTGTTCGGTGGTTACGGCTATATCCTGGAGTATCCTATCGCCCGGCTGTACGCGGATGCCCGTGTCACGCGTATCTACGGCGGCACGAGTGAGATCATGAAGACCATCATCAGTAAGTCGCTGGGTCTGTAGGCCCGGGTTCGCCAAGCCGGCCGGGGGCGAACGCTTCTTGCTGGGTATTTTTCGGCCTGCGTGCGTATCCGACGACGCACTCGCGACAATCCTCCCCGGCGTCGCCGTCCGCCGACGAAGGCCACCGCCCATTCGGTTGCGCACGGCTACAGAATAAGTGCTCTCGGTGCTCTTGGTGGGTGCGTCGCGCGCATGACGCTCGGCGAAGCACCCGCACGTCGCGTCTGGACCATCCTGGCCTATCGGTCTAATGTATCGACCAAAGTCGAGTGATATGTCGATCATCGACCGTCCGTTGAGTGGCGGGTCGAAGCCGTGCCACACCGGCCGCCGGAGGGCTGAGGGGGATCGGCCAGCCGCGCGTCAGATTCGCTGGCGCATGGCCTCGATGCCGCCGTGGATCCTGCGACTCGAAGAGGAGGCGGGAATGGGCAGTGGTGTCCATGCTCCCGTGCTGGACGACGGGTCGGACTCGGACATGGCCAGCTCGGAGCCGGTGGCGGTCGAGGACGGCGTCCAGCGGGCCAGGGAGATCCTGAGAACCGCCGAGCGGATCCTTGACGACGGCGTGACGTATTCAGACTTCGCCAACGGTGACCCGAAGGCGGCGGACGCGGCGTTGGGGGCGGCCCAACGCGCGGCGAGTGAATGTATGAGCCTCGCCGTCCAGTCGTCGAAGGACTCCTCGGTCCGGCAACTGGCGGAGGTTCTTCTGCAGTCGGGGCTGGCCCGGGTCACGTTGATGGAGGCCACGCTGGCGCGGCGAACGGCGAGGATGTTCGGTGTCGAGCAGGCGCTCTGCCACTTACGCGGGGCCTCCTCGCTGTCGGCTCTGGAGGAGCGGGCACCGGTGGAGGCCCATCGGCTGGGTTTCACCAGAATTCTGTTCTCACGCATTGACAAGGGTGTCTGGATCGCGCGCACAGCCTATACGGAGGGCGAGGAGCAGCTCGCCCGGACGCTGGTGCAGGTCGGTATCGCGAATCCTCGGCCGCTGACCGGCGCACTGGTCGAAAGCGAGATGGCACGGCGCCGCGTCCCGATCCTGGTACGGAACCCCCAGTCGAGCTCGCGCGTCCACGCCGAAATGGTTGCCGTGGTCGGCACCAAGGGCTATGTGGCCGCCCCGGTGGTCTCCTGGGGCAAGGTGGTGGGGCTGCTGCACGCCGACCGGCAGGCGGAACTCGGCGGGGTGGACGAATTCGACCGCGATCTGATCGGCATGTTCGCCGCGGGGGTGGGTGTCGCGTTCGAGAGAAACGCGCTCTTCCGGCGGCTGCGGTTCATGCGGTCCATGTTCAACGAACATGTGTGCGCGGTCAACGACCTCGTCGACGACATCGCCGAGGACGTCATGGAGATCGGCGATGGCTCGGAGAAGCCACCGAACCGCTCACTGGGCGCGCACTCGTCGGGACAGAATTTCCGGGAGACGCCGGCGGCGTATCCCGAGGACGCGCTGTTCGCCAGTCTGACCCCCCGTGAGTGCGAGGTGCTGCGTAGCCTGGCCTCGGGTAAGACGAACGCACAGATCGCGAGCAGCCTGTTCGTGACCGAAGGCACCGTGAAATCGCATGTGAAGCACATTCTGCGGAAGCTCGGCGCGGCCAACCGCACGGATGCCGTGGCTCGCTACCATGCGCTGACCAAATCATCCGGCGGCCACCAGACGAAAGATCCGTTCAGATCCTGAGGATCACCTGACCGCCCCGTGCCGACGTACGGGGACGATCATCGCTCGTCCGCTCTGCGCGTCGGCCGATGTCGGGGCCGACCGGCCGGCCAGGCACAGCGCCTGCCCATCGGCCAGGTCATGGCACCTGTCAAAGCGGGTGGGACAGACCCCACCACCTCTGCCGAAGGTCCCTGTCAGAGCCGCGACGGCTCCGCCAGGCTGGATGAGGGCCTGGTGGAACGACCGAGGCCACGGGCCGGTGGAACACGTGGGGGCCGGCGGGCCACGCGGTGGCGCGGGTCCGTGCGGGGTGGCCCCAGGCCGGTAGTCGGCGTTCCGCCGCTGCCCAGCGCTCTTCATAACCAGGGCTACCGCTCGACAGACGGCCGTCGGCGTGGGGGAGAACAGGATGAAGAGGAAGGTGGTCGTTGTGGTGGCCATTACGCTCGCCATCGCGTTCGGCTGCCTCGGGGCCGCGCTGACAGCCGCGGTCCGAACGGCGGACGTCACCGCTGTCCAGAACGACCGGCTGGAGCCCAATGGCGCTTAGTTAAGCGGCCCGAGCGAGCATGATCTTCGGTGATTGATCATGCTTGGTGCCGGTGTCTGTTGGGCTTTTGACTCGGTAGGCGTTGTGTCGGCCTCGTCTGATGGTGCGTGGGTACGTGCGGTGGAGGCGCACGGGGTTAAGCCGTTCGGTGATCTCTGTGAAGGTTTCCCGGAGCGCGTGCGTGTGGTCCTCAGGGGGAAAAATCCGCCTGGTCGGTGACCTGGCGGCGGACGACGCGTAGTGATCGCATGAAGGATAGCCTGTCCGGGTCGACGTCGGCTTCGTCGGCGGCCTCGCACATGAGACATCGGATTGCGTAGTGGCTGAGGAGCAGCGCCCAGATCTCTTGTTCCACCAGGTCCGGGAGTTTCGAGCGTAGGACGCGGGCTTCGCCCCGCTGGTGTGTCTTAATCTCATCGAAGATGTTTTCGATTTCCCAGCGCTCGTGATAGGCCGTGGCGAGTTCCACCGCTGGTATGTCGGTCTGGTTGAGGATATTGGTGATGAGGCAGATCAGTTCTCCGGTTCCGGATCCTGTGCGGTCAGGCACCGTGTATTCGATGACGCGGACGGGTGTCGCGGAGTCCTCGGGAAAGTCGCGGCCGGCGCGGGCGTCGGCGATGATCTGGTTCCGCTGTTTCCCTCTGATTTTCGGGTTGACGATGATAGAGAGGTAGGAGCTGTCGGGAAGGGACCGGATGACCGGTAGCGTGAGATCGGATTTGACTCGCCAGAGCAGGTCCGCGCCGGTGTCGAGCGCCTGCTGCCAGAGGTCGAAGCTGTAGAAGTAACGGTCGGCGGTGAGGAGCATCCCGGGTTCGCAGGCGTCGAGCAGGGTGGCGGCGAGAGCACGTTCGTCGCTGGCACGGGGACCGACCGCGGCGGAGACGATCGCGTGCGTGCCGCATTCGGCGAGCGCGACGACGTGGACCTGGGGCAGAGCGCTGGCCTTGTGTCCGTTGGTGGACCGCCCGAACCTGGCCACGTTCTCGGGGGTGTCTGCGGCGTCGAGGAAGAACCCGTCGATCGCCATCAGCCGCCGGGAACGCAGCCAAGTGCCCTTGGTACCCAGCCCCGCGACCGGCACAGCGACACGTTCGAACAGGACCTTCAGGGGGGCGGCACCGAGCCTGATCCGTGCCTGCGAGATCGCCCCGGTGGTCGGGACTTTCCAGTCACCCTGCCAGTTCCCCAGCCATCTCAACGCACCGGCGAGTTTACGCATGACTTCTTCGTAGTCATCGTCGAAGAACAGGCACATCGTCATGGTGAAGTACACCATGACCCGGGCTGGCAGCAGCCTGGTACGCCGTTCCTGCCGCTTCGTTTCCACCAGTACCTCTTCGACGAGGTCCCGGGGAACGATTCTGGCGAGCACACCGATCGAGATGCGGTCGGTCAGCCGGTCGTTGTCAACGGCTGGCAATTCAACTACCTGGCGAAGGCGCACCACATCTGGATTCTATCTGCCGACCGGCCGAAATCGCGGCATGAGCACTCCGCCGCCTACTGATCGACGTTGAGGAACGTGACTGGATGCCGTGTTCAGAAGTTGATCGATGCGGGATCGGGCGTTGGCGTGTCGGGATGGACGGACGCCCCTCCAGCCTAATTGAGCGGCATTGGGCTATAGTTGATCCATGTCGGCGGAGCCGCCTCATCGGTGGGCGATCAAGGTCGCGCCCGAGGTACGGGAGTGGCTGCGTGCGTTGCGCCAGACAGATCCGGGCGCCTACCGGTCGGTCAACGTGGCGATCGACATGCTCGCCGAGATCGGGCCTGGGCTCGGGCGTCCGCTGGTCGACACGCTGCAGGGGTCGACAGTCAAGAATCTCAAGGAGCTGCGTCCACGGTCGGGCCGTGATGTTGCGATACAGGTGATCTTTGTCTTCGACCCCTGGTCGCAGGCGGTACTGCTGGTCGCCGGCAACAAGGCTGGCGACTGGTCGCGGTGGTACAGGACAGCGATCCCCGCGGCCGAGGTCGCGTATGGCGGATGGCTGGCCGTGGAGAGGAAGCGGCGGGAGGGCTCATGACCGAGTTCCACGACTGGGACGACATCCGCGCCGAACTGCACGACGGCGACGGTGAGGCGCTAGCCGCTGAGCGGGCGCGCACCGAGGCATGGGTCAGTGCATTCCATCTGGCTGAGGAGCGCAGGCGACTGGGGCTGACTCAGCGTCAGGTGGCCGAGCTGATGGGTGTCTCCCCGGGCCGGGTGAGCCAGATCGAGAACGGTGATCTCGACGCCAACGAGGTCGCGACGCTGAGCCGGTACGCCCGGGCGCTGGGTGCCCGCATGCGGATCATCTTCGACTATGGCAACGACCTCCGCCAGATCGTCTGACCGGTCGTTGTCTTCCACGAAGTCCTGATCGTTTCCATCTGTAGTACGAATTGCAGTATTTAAGATCTTGAAAGCCCAGAGCCCCGCGCCGTGTGATCGGCTGCGGGGCTCTGACCTGCCTCAACCAGCGTGCGCTCGGAGGGACTCGAACCCCCAACCTCTGATCCGTAGTCCTCGGCGGTCTGTCCACAGACGTCTACGTTCGTCCATCGGTGCAGGTCGCGACGCTTATGATGTCCACCGGCGTCAACCGACGTCCACCCCCTTGCCGTCAAACTGCAGTACGGCAGTCCTCCGGGCGGCGCTCACAGAGCGTGTCGCCCGCTGGCTGGCGAAACGAGAAGGTTTCACCGGCGATTTACACCTCAACTGCACGTCTCCTCTCGGGCGGCAGCGCCGCAGTCCACGCCACGATCTTGGAAAAGTTGTGCGCCGACCCGGACTGAACGGTCTGGCTTCTCCACACTCGTGGCCCACGCTATTTGGGCTACGGGCGGACCGGGCTTGTCGATCTCGATATAGAGTTGTGTGGTCGCGTACACGCTGTGCACCGCACTTCAAGGGAGTTGAAGCCGAGATGGATCTTACGCGGACCTACCGTGTTAGTGGGTCTCAGCTCACACTCAAGTTCGCAGACATCGTGACTTCTTCTGCCGAGGTTTTAGTCAGTTCGGATGACTTTTTTTGACCATGGGCGGTGGTGTGTCGGCTGCGATCCGAGCCGCTGCCGGGAATGCTCTGATGCTGGATGCGGCAAAGAGTGTGCCGTGTAAGGTTGGCGACGTTGTTGTTACAACAGCAGGCGCACTCAGGGCCCGATATATATTCCATGCTATTACTATAGGCCCGGACGGGAGCGAAGCAGCCCGTGATGTGGTTCGTCGAGCGACTCGGCGTTGCTTGGAGCTGGCTACGGCGCTGAATGTTTCCTCGATTTCCTTTCCCGCACTCGGGACAGGCGCTGCCGGATTCTCGATGGAGGATTCGGCGGTTGCGATGACTGAAGTTATGGCAGACTACGTGCGCCTCACAAGTCGCCCGCTTGACATCGACCTCTATTTCTTCCCTCGCGAAAATTCGTCGCCTATCGGCTATGTTAGATTCTACGAGGAGTTCGCGCGCCGTGTCCCCATTGCTGAAGAGGTTGCGTCGGGCGTATCGCACTCGTAACTAGTCAGGTAGTTTTTGATCTTGAGTTAGCTGATCGCGGGCATCCAGGGACGGCCCTCGGCAAGTTGGACGAGAGCGTCGAACAGGCTGATGCCGTGTTTGGTGGCGGTGGACAGGTAGCTGCGGATCGCGCAGAACTGGCGGGCGCCGGTGAGCGTGCGTAGGCAGCCGGATACCTTCTGCCGTAGTTTGATCATGCGGATGTCGCGTTCGGAGCCGTTGTTGTCCGCGGGAACCCGCCAGTCGCGGGTGAACCGAAGGTAGTCGGCTTCGCGGTCGACGAGCCGGCAGGCCAGGGCATGGCGGCGGCCATGAGTTTCGTGCCGCGCGGCGAGGTCTGGCTGATCCCGATGTGAGCGGCGTGGCGCAGCTGCCGGGTCTGGGTGGCCGGTGCCTGCTCGTCGATGGTGACGCCGGTAGTGGCGGCGTCGACGGCGAGGCGGTGCAGGGCGACGAGCGCGTCGCCTGCCTGGGCGGCCCAGCACCAGGTTCCCGTCGGGGCCGCGTCGACGACGGCCTGTAGTTCGCGCAGCACGTGAGCGACGCACAGCTGGTGGGTGGCGCCGGTGTAGCTGTCGTAGGGGGCCCAGGCGTCGTGGACCACCACCCCACCGAAGGCGGGAAGCACCCCGAGGGCGTCGATCCCGCCGCTGCCGCGGGTGGCATGGCAGTCGATCAGCGTGTACTTGTCGGTGCGGGCGCAGTGCACCCAGTGCAGTTTCCCGGCGACCCGCAGCCCCGTCTCATCGGCCCCGATCACGTCGGCGGCGGCCAGCAGACCCCGGACGGTGTCACGGAAGCCGTCGAGTCCGGCGGCGGCACGGGCGGTCATCGCACCGACCGTGCCCGCCGAGATCGGGATCCCAACCAGCTCGGCCAGCGCGGTCGCGGTCCGCTCCTGCGACAGGAACTGACCGGAATACAGGTAGACCACCGCCGCGGCCACCCGCGGCCCGTACTGCACCGGCGCGTCCACCCCGGCCGGTGCCGCCGCCTTCGTCCGCGTCCCGCAGCCGCACTCCCGCTCGATGAGCTGATGTTCGACCACATGCGGACGTAGTTCGGGCAGGTCGAACACCTGCCGCCGTTCGGTCCGGGTCACAGGCCGGCCCGCAAGCCCCGCCCCGCACCCCGCACACGGCCCCGGCTCATGCCGCAGGCGCACATCAGGCTCAGCGAGCATCCGCAGCGTCGATCCCGGATGCCCGCCCTGCCCACCGGGCCTGCGGCCGGTCTTCTTCCGCAGCGACTTCGGTGGCGGTTTCGCCAGCCCGTCCGAACTCGGTGGCTTCGCCGAGTTCCGCGAGTTCTTCGCGACCTGAGCTTCCAGCTCGGCGATCCGCACCCGCGCCTGTTCCAACGCCGCAGCGGTCTCGACCAGCTGCGCCCGCAGACTCACCACCAGCGCCGCGAGCTCGTCATACGACGGCACCGGCGGCGACGCGGGCGGACCATCCGACACACCCGGACCCTACGGCCCGATCAACCACACAGCACCAACGACCCGGGCCTTCAGGCCATCGAGGAGTCCCAGCCAGCCGGGAAACCAAAAACAAACGATCTACCAGACCTGACCAGTTACTCGCACTCAACATCTGTGAATGCATTTGTAGAGCCGTTAACGTCCCTCCTTAAGTTCGAGAGGGAGAGGCAGCTACTCGAAGCGGAGTTGGTTAGGCGGCGGACCGACGGTCAAGGTGACGGCGACTTGCTTGCCAGGCTCAAAGAGAATCAAGATAGGCGTCTTGTGGCAGCCGAGCGGGAGCAAGATGCACGACAGACTCCGGTATTAGTATTTATTTCTTACGCTCATGAGGACAAGCCGTTTCTACAGGAGCTTGTAAAGCATCTTGCAAACCTGAAGCGCGCAAAGATTATTCGAGAGTGGTGCGATCGCGAGATTGTTGGAGGTATGGATTGGAGTAGAGAGATTGATGGCCAACTCAATAGAGCCAAGGTAATTATCTTTCTCTTGAGTCCAGACTTCATGGCGTCAGATTACTGTATCGGGATCGAGACAGAACGCGCAGTCGACCGCCACGAGAAAGGCGAAGCGCTTCTAATTCCGGTCCTTCTCCGCGCTGTTGACTGGCGGGGAAGTGTCTTTGAACGGTTTCAGGCGCTTCCGCGGGATGCTAGTGTCCTGAGTCGTTGATTCGTGTGCAGATAGAATGGGCTGGTGCCTGGCCCGAGCGCGGATCCCATCGAGTTGTCGTCTGCTGAGCGTGCGGTGCTGGAGGGCTGGGCCCGACGGCGGAAGACCGCGCAGGCGCTGGCGTTGCGCTCGCGGATCGTGCTGGCCTGCGCGGACGGTGGGACGAACTCGGGGGTCGCGGCCGAGCTCGGGATCACCCGGGGAACGGTCGCGAAATGGCGGGAGCGGTTCGCGGTCGACCGGCTGGAGGGCCTGTCAGACGAGGCACGTCCGGGAGCGCCTCGGAAGGTCACCGACGCCCAGGTCGAGGCGGTGATCGCGAGGACGTTGGAGGAGAAGCCACCGAACGGCGATACCCATTGGACATCGCGGTCGATGGCGAGGGCCAGTGGGCTGTCGCAGTCGACGGTGTCACGGATGTGGCGGGCGTTCGGGTTGAAGCCGCATCTGGTCGAGACGTGGAAGCTGTCCACCGACCCGCTGTTCGTGGACAAGGTCCGTGACGTGGTCGGGGTCTACCTCGACCCGCCGGAGAAGGCGATCGTGCTCTGCGTCGACGAAAAGTCGCAGGTGCAAGCTTTGGATCGCACGGCACCGGTGCTGCCCCTGATGCCGGGTACCCCGCAGCGGATGACCCACGACTACGTCCGCCATGGCACGACCAGCCTGTTCGCCGCGCTCGACCCGACGTCCGGGTCGGTGATCGCGCAGACCTTCCGGCGGCACCGTCACCAGGAGTTCCTGCGCTTCCTCAAGCTGATCGACTCCTCGGTCCCGAAGGGCTACGACCTGCACCTGGTCCTGGACAACTACGCCACCCACAAGACCCCGGCGGTGAAGAACTGGCTGCTGCGCCACCCCCGCTTCCACCTGCACTTCACCCCGACCTCGGCGTCGTGGATGAACCTGGTCGAGCGCTGGTTCGCGGAGCTGACCACCCGCAAGCTGCGCCGATCGACGCACCGCTCGGTCGTCGAACTCGAAGCCGACATCCGCCGATGGATCAACGCCTGGAACAAGGACCCGAAGCCGTTCGTCTGGGCCAAGACCGCCGACGAGATCCTCGAGACCCTCGCCGCCTACTGCCAGCGAATCAACGACTCAGGACACTAGCATCCCGCGGAAGCGCCTGAAACCGTTCAAAGACACTTCCCCGCCAGTCAACAGCGCGGAGAAGGACCGGAATTAGAAGCGCTTCGCCTTTCTCGTGGCGGTCGACTGCGCGTTCTGTCTCGATCCCGATACAGTAATCTGACGCCATGAAGTCTGGACTCAAGAGAAAGATAATTACCTTGGCTCTATTGAGTTGGCCATCAATCTCTCTACTCCAATCCATACCTCCAACAATCTCGCGATCGCACCACTCTCGAATAATCTTTGCGCGCTTCAGGTTTGCAAGATGCTTTACAAGCTCCTGTAGAAACGGCTTGTCCTCATGAGCGTAAGAAATAAATACTAATACCGGAGTCTGTCGTGCATCTTGCTCCCGCTCGGCTGCCACAAGACGCCTATCTTGATTCTCTTTGAGCCTGGCAAGCAAGTCGCCGTCACCTTGACCGTCGGTCCGCCGCCTAACCAACTCCGCTTCGAGTAGCTGCCTCTCCCTCTCGAACTTAAGGAGGGACGTTAACGGCTCTACAAATGCATTCACAGATGTTGAGTGCGAGTAACTGGTCAGGTCTGGTAGATCGTTTGTTTTTGGTTTCCCGGCTGGCTGGGACTCCTCGATGGCCTGAAGGCCCGGGTCGTTGGTGCTGTGTGGTTGATCGGGCCGTAGGGTCCGGGTGTGTCGGATGGTCCGCCCGCGTCGCCGCCGGTGCCGTCGTATGACGAGCTCGCGGCGCTGGTGGTGAGTCTGCGGGCGCAGCTGGTCGAGACCGCCGCGGCGTTGGAACAGGCGCGGGTGCGGATCGCCGAGCTGGAAGCTCAGGTCGCGAAGAACTCGCGGAACTCGGCGAAGCCACCGAGTTCGGACGGGCTGGCGAAACCGCCACCGAAGTCGCTGCGGAAGAAGACCGGCCGCAGGCCCGGTGGGCAGGGCGGGCATCCGGGATCGACGCTGCGGATGCTCGCTGAGCCTGATGTGCGCCTGCGGCATGAGCCGGGGCCGTGTGCGGGGTGCGGGGCGGGGCTTGCGGGCCGGCCTGTGACCCGGACCGAACGGCGGCAGGTGTTCGACCTGCCCGAACTACGTCCGCATGTGGTCGAACATCAGCTCATCGAGCGGGAGTGCGGCTGCGGGACGCGGACGAAGGCGGCGGCACCGGCCGGGGTGGACGCGCCGGTGCAGTACGGGCCGCGGGTGGCCGCGGCGGTGGTCTACCTGTATTCCGGTCAGTTCCTGTCGCAGGAGCGGACCGCGACCGCGCTGGCCGAGCTGGTTGGGATCCCGATCTCGGCGGGCACGGTCGGTGCGATGACCGCCCGTGCCGCCGCCGGACTCGACGGCTTCCGTGACACCGTCCGGGGTCTGCTGGCCGCCGCCGACGTGATCGGGGCCGATGAGACGGGGCTGCGGGTCGCCGGGAAACTGCACTGGGTGCACTGCGCCCGCACCGACAAGTACACGCTGATCGACTGCCATGCCACCCGCGGCAGCGGCGGGATCGACGCCCTCGGGGTGCTTCCCGCCTTCGGTGGGTGGTGGTCCACGACGCCTGGGCCCCTACGACAGCTACACCGGCGCCACCCACCAGCTGTGCGTCGCTCACGTGCTGCGCGAACTACAGGCCGTCGTCGACGCGGCCCCGACGGGAACCTGGTGCTGGGCCGCCCAGGCAGGCGACGCGCTCGTCGCCCTGCACCGCCTCGCCGTCGACGCCGCCACTACCGGCGTCACCATCGACGAGCAGGCACCGGCCACCCAGACCCGGCAGCTGCGCCACGCCGCTCACATCGGGATCAGCCAGACCTCGCCGCGCGGCACGAAACTCATGGCCGCCCGCCATGCCCTGGCCTGCCGGCTCGTCGACCGCGAAGCCGACTACCTTCGGTTCACCCGCGACTGGCGGGTTCCCGCGGACAACAACGGCTCCGAACGCGACATCCGCATGATCAAACTACGGCAGAAGGTATCCGGCTGCCTACGCACGCTCACCGGCGCCCGCCAGTTCTGCGCGATCCGCAGCTACCTGTCCACCGCCACCAAACACGGCATCAGCCTGTTCGACGCTCTCGTCCAACTTGCCGAGGGCCGTCCCTGGATGCCCGCGATCAGCTAACTCAAGATCAAAAACTACCTGACTGGTTACCGGAAAACTACCCGGCCGATATCCGGACGGGTCTGCCGTGTGTCTGCTTCTCGGTCGTGCCGGTGTACCCGCCGGCGCTCACCGCCGGCTTTGCGGTCTTTCGGGCGCGTGGGCATTCACCCCGGTGGCCCGGTATTCGCCGGTGGACGTCGGCCGGCTGGCCGGCAGCCCGTCGCCATCCGGCCGACGCTCAATTCGCGCCGATCTCCCTGGAAATCGCGTTCGGGCCCTCGTACACGCGGTCCGGGATCTTCTCCAGCAGTTGGATGACGCGTTGGTCGGCGCCATGTGACCGGGCGACGGAGAGGATCTTCTCCCGGTTCGCCGGATAGTCCACACCGCCGAGGAACTTCTGTACCTGGATGGGGTTCGTCATGGTGTCATCCCTCACCACGCTCGGCCGGTCAAAACCCGCTGTCGAAGATTTCCGCGTGTTTCGCGCCGCATCCGGTGTCGGGTACCGGACGGGCCACCAGGCGGGCCACCGGGTGCGCGCCCCGGACGCGGGCGTGTCCGGGTGACGGTGCAGCGCGGCTATCGGCTGTGACCCACCGTTGTCGCATGCCGGCGGGACGGCTCTATCCTTCTTGCGTCATCCTTCACGTTCCATCATGTTCCTTGCATCAGCCTTCTCGCCTCCCACCCGCCGTCCTGTCCGCTGATCATTCCGCGTGGCTCGAGCGTCCCGCTCGAACCCGACCCGCCGTTCGGGGCCGACCTGCTGATGACCGACGCCAGACCACCGTCCGCCCACCCCCGGTCCGCCCAGCCGGCCGGGCCGGATCCCGCCGCCGGGCAGGTACGGCTCGGATGGCTCGACCTGTCCAGTGGGGCGAGCGGGGACATGCTGCTCGGCGCCCTGATCGGCGCGCTCGCCGGGATGGGCCAGCCCACCGGGGTCATCGGCGAGGCCGTCGACGCGCTGGGGCTTCCCGTCCGGCTGGATGTCAGCGGCACGTCCAGGGCGGGACTGGCGGCCACTCGCGTCCGTGTGATCACTGATGGTGATATCGCCGAAACCGGCGGGGACGACGGGACCAGCGCCAGCGGGGACGGTGACGGGGGTGACGGGACCACCGCGGCCGCCCCCGTCACCGGACCTGGCACGCATAAAGATCATCATGGGCATCGCCATCATCACGGCCCTGGCGGCGACGGCCGGCCCGGCGGGCAGGGAGACGGGCAGCCTCGCCGCACCTGGCCGGACGTCCGCCGGCTGCTGACCCGGGCACCACTGGCCGACACGGTCCGTGAACACGCGCTGGCCACCTTCGCCGCGCTGGCCGAAGCCGAGGCGGCCGTCCACGGCATCCCCGCCGACGAGGTGCACTTCCACGAAGTCGGGGCGCTCGACGCGCTCGCCGACGTGGTCGGCGTCTGCGCCGGGATCGCCGCGCTCGGCCTCGACCAGCTCGTCGTGTCCACGGTGGCGCTCGGCGGTGGATCGGCCCGTACCGAGCACGGCGTCCTGCCGGTACCCGGCCCGGCCGTGCTGGAGCTGCTGCGGGCCGCCGGGCTGCCCGGCCACGGCGGGCCGGTGGACGTGGAACTGTGCACGCCGACCGGGGCGGCGCTCGTGGCCGCCCATGCGGACGCGTCCGGCCCGCTCCCTGCGATGCGGGTGCGCGCGATCGGGGTCGGCGCCGGCCGACGCGACATCCCGGGCCGGCCCAACATCGTCCGACTGGTCGTGGGGTGTGCCCCGCGCCCAGGCCCGCTGATCTCGGTGCCGGCGGCCGGCGGCCGCGCGTCCCTTCCCCACGCTTCTCTTGCCCGCGCACCCCGGCCCCCCCACGCCTCCCAGGCGCCGGACAGCTTCGCGCCGGATGCCGCGGTGGACGCTCCCGTCCCGGATGCCGCCACGCTGGAGGCTCCCGGCGCGGGCGTTCCCGGCGCGGTCGACGAACTGCTCATCGAGACCAACGTCGACGATCTCGACCCACGCGCCTGGCCGGAGATCATGGCCGCGCTCCTGGCGGCGGGCGCCCGTGACGTCTGGCTGACGCCGATACTGATGAAGAAGGGCCGTCCGGCGCACACCCTGTCGGTGCTCGTCCGGGCCCCGCACGCGGACGCTGTCCGGCGGCTGGTCTTCCTGCACACCCCCACCCTCGGTCTGCGCGAGACAACGGTGCGCAAGCGGGCCCTGGACCGGGCCTTCCGCACCGTGGACGTGGGCGGCGAAACCATCGCCGTGAAGATCGGCATGCTTGCCGGCGGCCGGGCCGTCACCGCCCAGCCCGAATGGGACGACGTGCGGCGGGCCGCCATCCGGCTGGGGCAGCCGGCCCGCCGGGTCCTGGCGACGGCGGCTGCGGCCGCGCTGAACACCGACGGAGCGCCCCTTCCCACAGCCGGCCGTGACGGCGGCAGTGGGACCGACCTCAGGGATGACACCGCCACCACGGACAACGCCCACACCACGAGCAACGTCCACATCATGAGCAATACCTACAGAACGGGTAAAACCGGCATAGCGGACGACACCGGCGCCGGTGACGACAGCACGCAGACCGGCATGCCATCCTGAGCCGCGTCCAGCGGACATCGACCGGCGTGGACGATAGGAGATCGACCGGACGGGCTGCCACCGGGCGTGCCGCCGGCGTCCGGAGGTACCCGCGACCCGATCGGTCAGCCGAACCGGCCGATATGTCAATGTAGTGGGATTTGGACGCAGTGCACCGTGGACGCGAACCGATTGTAGGGGGAGTGACAGTCGATGTCACCGTCATCGTCCCGCTCCTACCCTCCGCCGGATCCGGTCGAGTCGGGCAACGAGCCCTCGAACGGGACCTCATACACCAGGGAGACCTCGTACACCGTGCAGCCACGGCAGGAGCCCGGGCGATGGGCCGGCACTACCGGGGATCCGCAGTTGATGAACGGCCGCACGCCGCCGCGCACCGGTGTGAACGGCTCCCCCGGCACCGGGCCGGCCGGGCCGCCGCCGGTACCACCGCCACCGTCACCGTCCCGGGCGACGCCGCCGCCCGTCGCGCCGCCTGGCGGCGAACGCGGTTTCGACCCGCTCACCAGCGCGTGGCCGGAGGTGGCCTACCGGTCGTCCTCGTCCTGGCGCTCTCCCGGCCCGAGCAGACCGGCGTCGGACGGTGTACCCGGCGGTTTCGCCGTGGTGGACAGGTACACCGCGACGGACGACGTCGCTGCGGGCCCGAGCGCGGCCGGCGGCGGCACGGCGGGCAGGCCCCCGGCTGACAGACCCGTGGTCGGCGGCACCGGGCCCCGGGATGCCGGTGGGGACGCTGCCGGCTCGTGGTCCCGGCCGTCCACCAATCCGCTGGTCGACCCGTGGGGGCCACAGGTCGGCGGCGGTCCGCGGCCGGCGCCGCCGGCATCCCCCATCTCCGCGTCCACGCCGCCCGCCCCGTCCACACCGTCCCCGATATCCGCACGGTCGCTGTCCACACCGTCCACGCCGTCCGTGTCCACAGCACCGTCCGCGTCCACGGTGTCCCTGCCGCCCTCGGGCCTACCGCCGTCGAGCGCACCCGGCGTGTCCGTGAGCGGGCTGACGCAGGACATCACCGGTACGGGTGCTGCCGGCGCCGGCACCCCGCCGGTCCCGAACGCACCGGCGCCGACCGCGGCAGCCTCGAACGCACCGGTCGCGAACGGCCGGCCCTGGTCCGAACCACCGACCTACGATCCGCTGTTCGACCAGGACACCTTCACCAGCGTGCCGCCCCCGTCCGGCGACCGTCGCACGCGCGCTGTCCCCTTCCGGCACGAGGAACGTCCCGGGGAGGCCCGGCGCCCTCCCGAGCCACCGGACGTCGGTCACAACCATGCCGCCCCGCTCCCCGGCCAGAACCACCCGGAGCAGGACCAACGAGGGCAGGAACAGGGGCCCTGGGGACGAGGGCAGCAGGACCGGGACCAGCCGCCGCACACGCCGGCGTCCACGCAGCACCCGGCGGCCGTAGCGCCACCGCCGCCAGCAGCCGTAGCGCCACCGCCGCCAGCAGCCGAACCGCCGTCGGGGCCGTCCACCGCGCCGTTCCCGACAGCGCCCGGTGGGGATCCGCTGTTCCCGGACGACGAGCGCCCGCGCGGCGGGCACCAGCCCGAGCCCGGCCTACCGTTCCCCGGTCCGGCCGGAACGGCTTTCCCGTACCCCGACAGTCCTTATCCGAGCACCGAGTATCCGGCGCCGCCGCCCAGCCCCCGGCCGGCGGCCAGCGGCCAGCAGAACAGCCGACGGCCATCCGACAACAATTTTCACGTTGCTGGCGACCCCGCGGGGAGAAACAGCCAGCGGCCGCCCGACAACGACTTCCAGGTGACCGGAGTCCCCGCGGAGCGGGACAACCGAGAGAGCCCCGACAGCGATTCACGCGCACCGGGTCCGGAGTTCGGTCCGACCGCCACCGGAAATCCCGGAAATCCCGGAGAACCGAAACGGCCGGCAACGGACGACGGTACGTCCGGCCGGCTCATGACCAGTGCGCTGCTGCCGGCCCGGCCGGCTGTCCCCACCCGGGGCTGGCGCAGAGTTCTCTTCAGGGTCTCCGGCGGAAAGATCAACCCCGGGCCCTCCGCCGACGAGGCCCGCCACCGCCTGCTGGTCGAGCACATCGGCGCGCCCCTGAACGACTGCCACCGGATCGCGGTCATGTCCCTGAAGGGCGGCGTCGGCAAGACGACCACCACGGTGGGGCTGGGCTCGACCCTGGCCAGCCTGCGCGGAGACCGGATCGTGGCGATCGACGCGAATCCCGACCGCGGGACGCTCGGGGCCAAGGTACCGCGGACATCCGAGAACACCGTCCGGGACCTGCTCGACAATGCCGACTCGGTGAGCCGTTACGTGGACGTGCGCAGATATCTGTCGCAGGCCGCCAGCCGGTTGGAGGTACTCGCCTCCGCCAACGCCCCGGAGCTGTCCCAGGCGTTCACGGACACCGACTACATCGCCGTCGACGGCATTCTGGAACGCTACCACTCGATCCTGCTGACCGACTGTGGCACCGGAATGCTGCACAGCGCCATGCCCGCCATCCTGGAACTCGCCGACACGCTGGTGATCGTGAGCAGTTCCAGCGCGGACGGCGGTTCCTCCGCCAGCGCCACCCTGGACTGGTTGGACGCGCACGGGTACACCGCGCAGGTGAAGAACGCGGTGATGGTCATCTCGACCTTCCCGGTGAATCGGGAGTCGGTCGATCTGGACGCGCTCGAACAGCATTTCGCCGCCCGTACCCGCCGGGTCGTCCGGGTACCTTACGACCCGCACCTGGCGGTCGGCGGGAACATCATCCTGGAGGAGATGCGGAAAGCGACCAGGAAGGCTTTTCTGGAAATCGCCGGCGCGGTCGCCGAACGGTTCGGACTGGAAAGCCAAAAACCGCCCGGCCAGGCTTCCGGGACTCCCGTTGCTGCCAGGATTCCCGCCCGACCGCTGGAACCGGTCGAGGAGGTCCGGCAGCAGATCCGGTAGGGACCGGCCAGCCCGCGGCGCCGGCCGGATGGCGGCCAGCCCGCACGCTTCCGGCAGGCCGCGGCCTGCCCGAGTGTGTCCGGTGCGCTCAACGGGTGATGGCCGCCGTCAGCGTGCGGACACCGGGCCGGCGCAACTGGTTGGCCACCGTGGTCTGGCCAGCCACGATCCGTCCGAACAGGCCGAAGCCACCCGGGACGGCGGCCAGGAACGTGTACAGCAGGCCGGGATGGCGGACGAAGACCGCCTGCACCTCACGACCGGCGTCCATCTCGGGGCCGAGGACCGCCTCCACCTGGCGGGGGTAGTCGTCCAGCGCACGCGGCTCGCCGGCGGCGACCCGCGCGGCCGCCTCCCCGGCCAGCCGTCCCGAACGCAGCGCGAAGGAGATCCCCTCCCGCGTCCACGGGTCGAGCAGGCCGGCCGCGTCCCCTGCGACCAGCACTCGGCCGCGGCGCAGCGGCGAGCCCGCGGCCCGCACCCGCGTGAGATGCCCGGAGTCGTGCAGCGGCGTCACGCCGTCCAGGCCGAGCCTGCGCACCATGTCGGCGTAGTAGGAGCGCAGGGCGCCGCCGTCGTCCCGTGAGCCGATCACACCGACGGTGAGGATCTCGCCCTTCGGGAACAGCCAGGCGTACGAGCCGGGCACCGGGCCCAGGTCGATCAGCATCCGGCCGGCCCAGCGACGCGCCATGGCGGCGTCGACCGGGAACTCGCCCTCCAGGCCGACGTCGACCTGGTCGAGGCGGACCCCGACGTAGGCACCGACCCGCCCGGACGTGCCATCAGCGCCGACAACGACCCGCGCGACGACGTCCGGGCCACCGCGCACCGCTACCACCACATGATCGCCTAGGGCATGACTGTCCGTGATGTGACCATCCGCGACGCGGCCGGTCGCGATGTCACGGCCGGCGCCGGCGTCGTGTTCACGTATTCCCGTGACGTGGGTGCCGGTCCGGATGACCGCCCCGGCGGCGCGGGCCGACTCGACCAGCGCCTGGTCGAACTCCGCGCGCATCACCATGGACAGCATCGGCCGGCTCGGCCGCCGGCGGGTGCGCGTCAGCCGACCGTCGAGGGCGATCGTGAGCTGGTCGACACTCGCGCGGGTCAGCCGCGACGGATCGACACCGGCATGATCGACCGACAGGCCGACCAGGCCGCCGCCGCAGGTCTTGTACCTGGGCAACTCGGCGCGTTCGAGCAGGCACACGGTGGCGCCGGCCCGGGCCGCCGCGCGGGCTGCGCTGGCCCCCGCCGGACCGGCGCCGACGACGACCACGTCGAACATGCCACCGGCCGGCTCCAACCGATCGGTGGCGGTGGCGGTGGCGGTGCGACCATGATCGTCCCGTGGCGCTGGCGGCCGGGTCCCATCAGCCACCGGCCGGCCAGGTGGGTCGGACGAGCCGGGCGCGCCGGAGGCGCCTGGCGCTCCGGGCAGGTCGTCGGGCGGGCCGGGCGGCATCAGCGCAGGGTGAGGGTCCGGCCGACCACACCGGCGCGTACCCGGCGTTCCGCCGGGGTGAGCGGGGTGCGGTCGGCAATCGCGTTTTCCAGTTGGTCACGCAGCGTCGCGGCAGCTTCCTCGCAGCTCGCCGCGTCAGCGTCCGGCGCCAGATCCCATACCGGAACGACCAGGCCGTCCACCCGGAGCGAACCGACAAAACGGGATTCATCGCCCACGGTAAGACTGTTGGCCGCCGCGAGCCGGGTGAGGGCGTCCAGCAGTGGCTCCTCGTCGTACGGCTGGACCCAGCGCAGATGTGCCCGCTCCCCCGGACGGCACCAGTACGCCGCGTCCACCGAGGTCAGTCGGGCCGTCGGGACCACGGCCGCGTTCGCCCGCTCCAGCAGGGCCACGACCTGCGGATCCGGGCTGCCACCGTCCTCCGACGGCGGGAGCCACCAGGTGAACCCGGAGTGGACGGTGATGTCCAACGGCGCGGGATCCAGCAGATCCGCCAGGGTCGGAGCGGCCCGGCTGCCGTCCCCACGCGCACTTCCCGCCGCGGCGGGTCGCGGGATGACGGGCGTGCCGAGATCGGCGTCAAGAGCTTCGAGCAACGCGCGGGCGATGTCCGCGCCCGCGTCGTCGCTGGCGATACCGGTCTGCATCGCCAGCAGGATCTCACCATTGTCCCGGACAAGCGCGGGCACGGCCTGCGGCAGCATCGTGCCGAGCACGATGGAACGGCCGGCGTGCTCAGGGTGCTCCTGAAGGTGACCGGCGGCCAGCGTCAGCGGGGCGGTCGCGCTGGGCACCAGCTCACGCAGAGCCACCAGATCCGGCTCGTCGACCCGGCCGGCGAAGGGCCGCAGAACGGGTGCGGGCCGCCGCCGCACGCCATGGCACGCCTTGTAGCGGCGCCCCGACCCGCACGGGCACGGGGACCGCGGCCCAACGGCCGGGAACTCCCCCGGCTCCGGCCGGGCGGCGGCCGATCCCGCACCGGTTCCGAACGCCGCGCCACCGGCGGGCAGGCCGATGGTGGCGGCACCGGACGCGGCGGACGACGGCACAGGGACACGGACGGTCTGTCGGCGGGCGATCGCGTACTCCTCGGGTTCGGCGGGACGGCGCCCTGACGGCGGGTACGGGCCAAGGCTAGTAAACTGTCGCTGCTTAGTTCTGGTGTGTCTTGTGTCTGGGTGAGAGGGTTGGGTCTGGCAGGTCTCCCCGTCCCTCTGCCGGTCAGGACTGTGTCGTGGGTTCGCAGAAGAAGTGGCCGGTCACCTTGACCGAGGCTGATCGTGACGAGTTGGTTCGGGTGACCTCGACGGGGGTTCATCCGGCGTCGATGATCCGGCGGGCGCGGGTCCTGCTCGCGTTGGACACCTCGGTCGGCCCGGTTGCCTCCCAAGAAGAACTCGTGGTCCGGGTCGGGGTCTCGGGTGAGACGCTGCGGCTGGTCGCGAAGCGGTTCACCGAGACCGGTGGGGATGTGGGGGCCACGATCGGTCGGAAGGCACGGGAGCTTCCCCCGGTGCCTTCCCCGGTGACCGGCGAGGTTGAGGCCAGACTGATCGCGCTGGCATGCTCGCAGCCACCGGCTGGTTATGCACGCTGGTCGCTGCGGCTGTTGGAAAAGCACGTCGCGCTGGTCGCCGACATCCCGGACCTGGACCATTCCACCATCGGCCGGGTCTTAAAAAAACGAGGTTGGCGTCCTCATCTGAGGAAGTGCTGGACCATCCCACCGAGGGCGAACGCGCAGTTCGCCGCGCGGATGGAAGACGTTCTGGCGGTCTACGCCCGGCCCCACAACCCGGGGCGTGCCCGTGGTGTGCATGGACGAGAAGCCCTACCAGCTGTTGGCCCACGCCCGCGACCCGATCCCCGCCACGCCAGGGCGTGACCGGCGCGAGGACTCCGAGTACGTGCGCCACGGAACCTGCTCGATCTTCTGCTGGGTCGAGCCACTCGCCGGCTGGCGCCGCGTCCAGGCCACCCCACGGCGCACCAGGATCGACTGGGCACACCACGTCAGGCGCCTGCTCACCCTCGACTACCCCGACGCCGAACGGGTCGTGCTGGTCATGGACAACCTCAACACCCACGACATCTCCTCGCTCTACGAGGCCTTCGACCCGGCCGTCGCGTTCGCACTCGCGCAACGACTCGAGATCCACCACACCCCCAAACACGGCTCCTGGCTCAACATCGCCGAAATCGAACTCGCCGCCCTGACCCGCCAATGCCTCGACCGCCGCATCGACACCCTCGACGTCCTGAACACCGAACTCGACGCCTGGCAGACAGCCGTCAACGCCAACCAGCGCCAAGTCAACTGGCACTTCACCACCGATGACGCCCGCACCAAACTCCGCCACCTATACCCCACACATTAGCGGCGACAGTCTACTAGTACCCGCGTCCGACGCTCCCGGGCATCGGCACGAAGCGCCGGCAGCCCGAACGGGACAGGCAGAGCCGGACCGGGAGGGCCACGCGGTGGGCGGTTCCCGAGGGAGCGGCAGCGATCATAAAACGGCCAGGTGGTCACCGATAGGCTCGGAGCGGCAGAGCGTTGGGAAGCGACGGCGCGGCGAGAGAGAGGCTGCATGAGCATCGACCAGCACGAGCTCTTCGGCGACGCGACGGCGGTCACCCGACGGATTGGCGTGGTGACGTTCCCGGGTTCGCTCGACGACCGGGACGCCGCCCGCGCGGTCCGTCTCGGCGGCGGCGAGGCCGTCCCGCTCTGGCACGGCGACACCGACCTGTCCGGGCTGGACGCGGTCGTCCTGCCCGGCGGGTTCTCCTACGGCGACTATCTTCGCGCCGGTGCGATCGCGCGCTTCTCCCCGATCATCGGCGCGGTCGTGGACGCGGCCCGCGACGGGCTGCCCGTCCTCGGCATCTGCAACGGATTCCAGGTGCTGTGCGAAGCCGGGCTGCTGCCCGGGGCGCTCACCCGCAACGCCGGCCTGCATTTCGTCTGCCGGGACCAGTCGCTGCGGGTGGAGAACGCCGCCACCGTGTGGACGTCGGACTACACCGCCGGCGACGAGGTGGTCATCCCCGTCAAGCACGGCGAGGGCCGCTACGTGGCCAGCCCGGAGACACTCGCCGAGCTCGAGGGCGAGGGCCGGATCGTCGTCCGCTATCTCGGCGGGAACCCGAACGGCTCGGTCGCCGACATAGCCGGCATCTGTAACGCGCAGCGCACGGTCGTCGGGCTGATGCCACATCCCGAACACGCCGTCGAGCTCCTGACCGGCCCTGGCTCGGACGGCCTGGCCATGTTCCGCTCGGTCCTCTCCCACCGGCCCCCCCGGCACCAGCCCGCCGC
The DNA here is from genome assembly GCF_000177615.2 of Candidatus Protofrankia datiscae. GTDB lineage: Bacteria > Actinomycetota > Actinomycetes > Frankiales > Frankiaceae > Protofrankia > Protofrankia coriariae. The sequence continues at coordinate 189,630 of NC_015656.1, forward strand.
GGCGACCGGCTGACCGGCCGGCGGCCAGGCCGGAGCCGGAGCCGGACCCGGTCAGACCAGCCGGGCCGGGACAGCCGGGCCAGGGTGGCAACGCGTCAGGTGAGCAACGCCTCGGCAAACCGGCGGAGCCAGACCTCGAACGGATCGTTGCCGGCGGTTATGCGCAGGACGACCTGGTCGGCGCCGGCGGCGTGGTATTCACGGACGCGGGTGACGATCGCGTCGAGGCTCCCCCACGCGGTCACCGCGTCGACGAGCCTGTCATCGACGTCCGCGATCTGTTGCTCCGTGAATCCCTGCCGGAGGAAGTTGCGCCGGTAGCCGGGAACGGTGCCGAGGAACCGCAGCGGTTCGGCGGCCGCGGCCCGTGCGGCGGTGGGATCCGTCTCGGGCACGACCGACAGCAGCACCGCCAGCGCCGAGTTCGCGCCGAGCGTCGCCCGCGCCCCCTCGACGTATTCCGGGGTGACCAGGAAGGGGTAGGCACCCGCGGCACGGTCGCGGGCAAGGGCGAGGACCGCCGGGCCGAGCGCGGCAAGCACTCGTGCGGCCGCGGGTACCACCGGGGCTTCGGTGTCGAGGTTGTCGAGGTAGGAATTGAGCGTTTGCAGCGGCCGGGCACCGTGTGCGCCACCGAGGCCGACGACGAACCTGCCGGGCGATGATTTCTCGAGGTCCGCATGTGCCTGCGCCACCTCGCGCGCCGGCACCACGTCCACCGAGAGAATGCCGCTGGCCACCTGAATATGCTCCGTCGCGCGCACGACGCGGCTGATGACAGGCAGGTTGTTGCCCTGGCCGCCCGGCAGCCACAACGTCGAGTAGCCGAGGGCCTCCGCCTCCCGCGCAATATCGATCTCGGCGTCAGGATGATCCGCCGAAAGTCCGGAAGCCGCTATACCGACTGGTCCCAGAGTCACCATAGCCCGCACAACCCCGCGGCCGGACGTTCCTGTTCCGCCTTCACCAGGCCCTTCAGCGGATCCTTTTCAAGATCTTTCCGATCCGCGTAGAGCTGGACGAGCTCCGGCTCCAGGTCGGCCCCTTCTGGCCGTATCACGAACCGTGTTCCCTGTTCGACGGCCTTCACCACATGGTTACCGGGCAGTGTGGCTTCCAGGAGCTCCTGCGCCTCGGCGGCGAACTCGAAAGCCTTCGCCGGCAGGAACGTGGTCATTTCGGCGATCGAGACGACCCGCTGCCGGCAGGGCCGCTGTCCTCCTTCCCCCGCCCGTCCCATCATGCTCGTCGAACGATGTGAATCCGATGTCGCGGCCACGGCACCGGATTCACATCGTTTGTCATGTTCTGACCGCGCCTACGCCGGGGACGGCCGGGGCCTACGGGTCCCGCGGGTGGGTCGCGGCGGGGGCGTGCGGGAGGTTAGGCCGTCAAGGGCCAGGCAGAGCCCGAGGGCTACACAGGTCGCTGCGGGTCACGTGGTCGGGGTGGGGGTGGCGAACAGGGAGGGCAGGGTGGAGGTGTGGGCGGTTCGCAGGTCGGCCAGGGGGACGGTGAAGGCGTCCTGGACCTCGAGGGTGTCGCCGTCGACCACACCGACGCGCCGACACGGCAGGCCGCGGGCGGCGCACATGTCGGTGAAGCGCAGCTCCTCGGAGCGGGCCACGGCCACCACCGCGCGGCCCGCCGACTCGCTGAACAGCTCGGTGAACAGGTCCGCGTCCCGCGGGAAGACGATCCGGGCACCGTGCCCGCCCCGCAGGCAGGACTCGACCAGCGCCTGCGCCAGCCCGCCGTCGGAGAGGTCGTGCGCCGCGGTGAGCATCCCGTCCCGGGAGCCGGCGACCAGGATCTCGGCGAGCAGCTTCTCGGCGGCGAGGTCGACGGCGGGCGGGCGCCCACCGAGGTGACGGTGGGTCACCCAGGCCCACTCGGAGCCGCCGAACTCCTCCCGGGTCTGCCCGAGCAGCAGCAGCGAATCACCCTCGTCCGCGAAGCCGATCGGGACCCGCCGGGCCACGTCGTCGAACAGGCCGAGGACGCCGACGACCGGCGTCGGGTTGATCGGTGTGGCGCCGGTCTGGTTGTAGAACGACACGTTCCCGCCGGTGACCGGCAGGCCGAGTCGGCGGCAGGCGTCCGCGAGACCCCGGCAGGCCTCGGCGAACTGCCACATGACCTCCGGGTCCTCGGGGGAGCCGAAGTTCAGGCAGTTGGTCACCGCGATCGGTGTGGCCCCGGCCGCGGCCACGTTGCGGCACGCCTCGGCCAGGGCGAGTTGCGCGCCCGCGAACGGGTCGAGCCGGGTGTAGCGGCCGTTGCCGTCTGTGGCCAGCGCGATGCCGAGGCCTGTCTCCTCCGAGAGCCTGATCACCCCGGCGTCTTCGGGCTGCGCGAGCACGGTGTTCGCCTGCACGTACCGGTCGTACTGGTCGGTCACCCACGCCTTCGAGCACAGGTTCGGCGAGGCGGCCATCGTCAGCAGGGTCGCGCGCAGCTCGTCCCCGGTGCTCGGACGTGGCAGCGCCGCCGGGTCGTCCAGCCGCAGGGCGTCGAGGTCCGCCGGCCGGCGCACCGGACGGTCGTAGACGGGCCCGTCGTCGGCGAGCGAGCCGGGCGGGACGTCGACGACGACCTCACCGTGCCAGCGGACGACGAGGCGCCCACTGTCGGTGACCATGCCGATCCTGGTAGCCAGCACACCCCAGCGTTCGGCGAGCGCGAGCACCGCGGGCAGCACATCCGGGGTGACGATCGCGAGCATCCGCTCCTGGGACTCGCTCGCGAGGATCTCGTGCGGCGCCATCGACGCCTCGCGCAGCGGGACGCGATCGAGGTCGACCGTCATCCCGCCGGGGCCGCCGGCGGCGAGCCCGGCCGCGGTCGTCTCGGTCAGTGCGCAGGTCAGCCCGGCTCCGCCGAGGTCCTGGATGCCGACGACGAAGCCGCGGTCGAACAGCTCCAGGCAGAACTCGATGAGAATCTTCTCGGTGAACGGGTCGCCGACCTGGACGGACGGCCGGCGCGCCGGCCCGCCGCCCTCGTCGAAGGTCGCCGACGCCAGCACGGACACGCCGCCGATGCCGTCCCGGCCGGTCTTGGCGCCGAGCAGGACGACCGCGTTGCCGACCCCGGTCGCCGCCGACGTCTGCACCCGGCCGACCGGCAGCACTCCCACGCACAGCGCGTTGACCAGCGGATTGCCCTGGTAGGACGGGTCGAAGACGACCTCTCCGCCGATCGTGGGCAGGCCGAGACAGTTGCCGTAGCCGCCGATGCCCGCGACCACCCCGGGCAGCACCCGGGCGGTGTCGGGGGCGTCGGCGTCCCCGAAGCGCAGCGGGTCGAGGACGGCGATCGGCCGGGCGCCCATGGTGAGAATGTCGCGGACGATCCCACCGACACCGGTCGCCGCGCCCTGGTACGGCTCGACGAAGCTCGGATGGTTGTGCGACTCGATCTTGAAGGTGACGGCAAGCCCCTCGCCGACCGCGACCACCCCGGCGTTCTCGCCCATGCCGACGAGCAGCCGGTCACCCGCGGGCGTGTCGCGGAACTGGCGCAGGTGCACCTTGGACGACTTGTACGAGCAGTGCTCGCTCCACATCACCGAGTACATGGCGAGCTCGGCGTCGGACGGCGTGCGCCCGAGCGTGCTGACGATACGGGCATACTCGTCGTCAGTCAGCCCGAGCTCACGGTAGGGCTGCACGGTCGCGCCAGGCGCAACAGCGTCGGAAAGTAGCGTGGACGGGACGGTGGGTGCGGTCGGTGTACCGGTCACGCCACCCATCTTCCCGGACGCTTCCCGGTGAAGCCGGCCAGCGTCCGCAAGCCCGGCCAACCCCGGGAATCCCGAGGGGACGAACCTGGTCAGGCCCGGTCAGGGATGCCCCGGCCGGTGAACCCCGACCAAGGGGTGGGCACCCCCTTCCGGAGGCTTCCCAGAAGCGCCGGGCCTGGCCCGAAAAGCCACATCCCGGCTGCATCCACATCCATATGATCACCCCATATGATCATCGCTGTGTCCAACCGGTTGGCACCTCAGGCACCGCCTCCAAACGGATCCGGATCCGGCGGTGAATTCCCCCGGGTCAGCGCGGCCCGCGCTTCAGCCTCCCTGTGCGACCCGCTTCGCAGGTCTGGCTGCCAGCTCCTCATCGCACAAGCCCATCACCCAAGATTGACTTCAAAATTTGCGTGTAGACTGACTGAATTTGTGAGATGGAAGTAGCCGGCGGAACGGGATCGTCGCACCGGCAGCGCGGAGCTGACGGGTAAGGAAACACCTATTTCTTTGTAAAAGTGCGATCGTGGGATCAATAGCGGTGGTAGACCTCACGGCGGTGAGCGGTGCTGACCACGACGATGACGAGATCTGCATCACGGGGCAGGTAGATGACCCGGTAGTCCCCGACCCGCAGGCGTAGGTGCCCGGGACGGCCGACCACGGCCTTGCAGCCGGCCGGACGCGGATCATCGGTTAACCCGACGATCGCCGCCTCGATGCGCCGCCGGGCCGGCTACGGGATCTTCCGGAGCTCCCGCCAGGCAGCCGGACGGAATTCGATCTTATAGGGTGCCACGGAGTCAGCACTTCAGGAGGCGAGCAGGTCGGTGTCACCGAACTCGGCCAGCACCACCTCGAGCGGGATGTTCTCCCCGGGCTCCGCCCAGGCCGCGTCGATCGCCTGACAGTCGGCGTCATGCTCGGCCGCCGGGTAGTCCTCCTCGTCCCACCACGGGACGACGCCAGGCTCGCTCATACCGCCACGATACGCTGGACGCACCCAACGGAATGCGTCTTCAAGTGGTCCGGTTCAGGTAGTCCAGCTTGCCGTGATCAGCATGAACAGAGAGCAGATGAAGCGCTCGGTTCACCACGGGTCGTCGCGTAGCTGCCGTTCGGAGAAATGCGGCTCCCGGATACAGGTGATCACCAGGCCCGTGGTCGTGAACACGCGGGTGAAGTCCTCCAACGGCAGGGTCCAGGCGACAGCCGGCACCGGGGACAGCTCGCCGGCGACGTCGAACTCCACGTCCACGCCAAGTGGATCATCGGCCAGGACGAAGAGTCGCCCGGCTGCGGATCGCCGCCCCGTATCGGCCGCTAAGAGACGGCTGGGAGCCGCGTCAGGAGTGGCCGTAGGGCTCCGGGCCGGCGGCGTCCCCGGCCGGGGCCTGGGCGGGATCGTCCGGGACCGAGCCGGGCGGATGCGCGGCAACACCGACCAGTTCCAGGTCGGCGGACTCCGCGTCACCCGGATCGTCGTCGTACACGATCGACTCCGGGTGCGCGGACGGCGCCACCAGTGCCTCCGAGTGGGCACCACAGCCGTGGTCGAGCGCGGTCACCCGGCCGTCGTCCGGCGCCATCTCGTTCGCGCACACCCCGAACACCTGCCCCAGGGCGCCGGCGAGACGCACGTGGAAACCGCAGGTCCGGCAGGCCGCGGGGGCAACCCGGGCAATGGACGCCTCCGGGCCGGACTCGCCGGCATACCAGCGGGCCACCGCGTCGTCGCGGCCCATCACCGACAGCAGGCGAGGACGGCCGAGGCCGATCTCGTGCCACGCGTCGGTGTCGACGAACTCCTCGATGTCGCCGAGACGCAGCGTCAGGCGCGGGTCGTCCACGGCGGTCGGCAGCAGGTCGCCGACGCCGACGTCACCGGGACGCAGCCGCTGTGACCACGGCACCCACTGCGGAGCGGTCAGCGCCCCCTCGCCGGGCATCAGCACCACGTCATCCACGGTGGGCTTGCGCATGCGCGAGGCGCGCGTGACCACCACCGTCCAGACCCAGCCGGGGTAGGCGCGTGACCTGCAGGCGAAACGGTGCAGGACAAGCCGTTCGCCGTCGGCCTCGGCACCGAGATGCTCACCGACCAGACTGGGATCGTCGGCCTCGGCGAGGGCTGCGGCCCGGGCCTGCTCAACGGCCGCGGCACACACGGCGTCCAGCGCGGGTGGGCGCAGTGCCCGGGGGGCGCGCGGGGTCCTGGGCGAGACGGACGGGCGGCTCACCCGAGCGGCCCGCACCGGCCCGTCGGCCCGGTCAGGATCGACGGGTTGGTCCAGGTCGACGGGCCGGTCAGGATCGACGGGCACCGTCACGTCCCCGCTCATCGGTGCCGGGGGTGCTGCCGGGCCGCGCTGTACATCCTGAGCCTCCACGCACGTATTGTCGCCTACACGTTCCGGAACTGCGCTGCGTGGTCGTGATGGCTCTCCTGGGGGGGAGGACACTCAGCATGGTGAACGTGGGTGCCGGTGTCGCCAGGGGGGTGCGGAAGCTGCGGGCCTCCGCCCGCCGGGGCGGCGCCGAACAGTCCGGGCTCGCCTCCCTGATGGAGCTTTCGTTCGTCAACGCGGCCGGGGACGCGCTGGTCACGGTAGCACTCGCCGGCTCACTTTTCTTCGCGGTACCCACCGGTGAGGCACGGTCGAAGGTCGCCCTGTACCTGTTGATCACGATGGTGCCGTTCGTCCTGCTGGCACCGGTGATCGGCCCGGTGCTGGACAGGTTCGCCTATGGCCGCCGAACCGCCCTGGCCGCGATCTGCCTGGCCCGCGGCATGCTCGCCTGGCAGCTCGCGAGCTCCCTCGACGGGGTGGCGGTCTACCCGCTGGCGCTCGGGCTGCTGATGCTGTCGCGGTCGTTCGGGGTGGCCCGCAGCGCGGTCATCCCGCGGGTGGCCCCCCGGGAGCTGACCCTGGTGAAGGTCAACTCCCGGATCTCCCTGGTCAACATCGCGGCCGGGGCGGTGGTGGCCCCCGCCGCGCTCGGTATCGCCAACATCCCCTACGTCGGCTATCCGTGGGTGCTGCGGATCTGCGCGATCGTCTACATGATCGGTGTTCTGCTCGCCTTCAACCTGCCGAAACACGTCGACTCCGCCGCGGGTGAGAAACGCGCCTTCCTCGGGACGGGCCGCTTCCGCCGGGACATCACCGGCCGGCTGCGCCGCGCGCTCGGCGGGCTGCCGGTGGCGCTGCGCGCGTCGCTGGTGCTGCGCGGTCTGGTCGGGTTCCTCACCTTCTACCTGGCGTTCCTGCTGCGGACCAGCGGCGGCAACAACCTGTGGCTCGCCGGGCTGGCGATCTGCGCCGGGGTGGGCAGCGGCCTGGGCGTGTTCGTCGGCGGGCGCCTCGGCCGCAAACGGCCGGAAGCGCTGCTGATGCTGTCGCTGCTGATGGCCGCCGGCGGCTGCCTGGGCGCCGCCGTCAACTACACGAAGCTGACCTCGCTGCTCGCGGCCCTGCTGGTCACCACGGCCAGCTCGACCGGCAAGCTCGGGCTGGACGCCATCATCCAGCGGGACGTCGCCGAGGACACTCGCAACTCGGCGTTCGCCCGCTCGGAAACCGCGATGCAGCTCGTCTGGGTCGCCGGCGGCGCGATCGGCCTGATCGAGATGCCTGGCACGCTCGGCTTCGCCGCCGCGTCCGCGGTGGTCCTGGGCACGATGTTCGTGGAGACCCGGGCCCTGCACCGTTCCCGGGCCGCGGCCCGGGAACTGCACAACGCCCCGCACGCCCCGGCTGCTCCGCACGCCCCAGCGACCCCGTCCATGGCTCACTTCGACCCGGGTGCGCCCACCCAGCCGCAGGCCCCGCCCCTGCCGCAGACCCTGCCGCAGCACCCGCCCCTGCCGCAGCACCCGACATTGCCGCAGGCCCTGCCGCAGGCCCCGGCCGTGCCGCGGCCGCCCGCCGCGCCCGACGCCCCAACCGTGCCGCGACCGCCCGTCCGGCGCTGGTGGGAGCGCGGTTCCAGCTGACCGAAATAATCAAAAAAGCGATCAGACGGTACCAGCGGTCGACGGCCACCGGCTCCCGCCGCGGCCAGCACCCCGGTCGCGGCCGCCGGCAGGGGCTCATGGCCACGGCCAAGCCACCCGGGGCCGAGCCGCTGAGCAGGTGGGTTGAGACCGACAACCCACCCGCGGGATTGCGAGCAGGCCGGCGTCCGACCGTCGGGAACGGTAACCTCCGATCGTGTCCGTATCTCGGCTACTTTTCCGCACTCGGCGGCGACGCCCCGTCGTGCTCGGCATCCTCGGCGCGCTGGTCCTGGTGCTCACCGGCTGCGACAAGCCGACCCCGCTGGTGACGTTGCAGTCCGGCGGCGACTTCGTGCAGGCGCACGCCGCCCAGTACGACCGCGACGGCACAGTGATCAAGAAAGGCGGATACCAGGCGCCGGTCCTGCACGCCGCCCCCGGGTCAGTCGTCAACATCGACGTCGCAAAGTCGGTCGCTGACAAGGGATACTTCCTGGCGTCCAACGACACCCGGATTACCGACATCATCACCGAGCCGCACTACCGGCTGTCCGTGCCGGACGGGCGCGGCGAGGTGAACCTGACCGTCTTCCAGGCCCCGCACGCCGGCTCCGAGCAGGCTTCCGGGAGCTGGCCGTTCCGGCTCGTCGTCCAGCCGTAGCCCGATGAACCCCAGTCCCGTCAGCCCCGCCCGCACAGGCCCGAGCGGCGGCACAGGCCCGGCCGCGGCGTGCCCGGGCCGCACCCGCCCGTCGACTGTCCCGCTGGCGGCCGCGTGAGCCGCATCCTGCTCGTCACCGCGATGACAGCCGAGGCGGACGCGGTCTGCGCCGGAATGATGGGGCCGTGGCGGCCCCGACCCGTCACCAGCACGGGCAGTGCCGCCGCTGCCGCCGCCGGTACGGGCACGCTGTCGCGTGGCTCGCCGCCGTCGTGGGACCGCCAACTCCTGACCGCCGTGCGGATCGGCCCCTACCTGGGCCGCCGCTCCGGCGCGGTGACCGTCCTCGCCGCCGGTGCCGCCGGCCCCGCCGCGGCTGCCGGCACCGCCACCGCGCTCGCCACCGCCCAGGCCGCGGGAGAACCGTTCGACCTGGTCGTCTCCTTCGGGATCGCGGGCGGTTTCGCCGGCCGCGCGGACATCGGCGACCTCGTCATCGCGGACGCGCTGATCGCCGCGGATCTCGGCGCGGAATCCGGCGTCGACGCCCCGCCCGGTGAACCAGGACAACCACCCGCGCCGACGGCGTCCAGCGACTTCCTCACCCTGGAACAGCTCGGGCTCGGAGCCTCCACGCTGTCCCCCCGCGAGGAAACCGTCCAGACCCTCACCGGCATCCTCGCCGGTACCGGACGCCCGGTACGGACCGGGCCGGTGCTGACCGTCTCGACGATCACCGGGACCGAGCGCCGGGCCGCGGCCCTGGCACTGCGTTTCGGCCCGGCCGCCGAGGCGATGGAAGGGTACGCGGTCGCGGTCGCGACGGCGGTGTACGGCACGCCCTTCGCCGAGATCCGCGCGATCAGTAACGCGGTCGGGCGCCGCGACCGGGCCAGCTGGGACGTGCCGGGCGCGCTGGCCGGGCTGAGCGCCGCGGCAGCCGCCCTCACCGCCGGCATCGACACCCTCACCGCGGCCCTGCGCGCGACCGGCTCCGGCGGCCCGGCCAGACCAGCCGGACCCGCGGAAGCGAGGGGACCAGCGACGGGCGGCACATCGTGACCGGGACCAACGTCGGCGAGAGCACGTCGACGTCGACGATCCCGACGGCACCGCCGTCCCTGCCGACACCGCTGTCGTTGGCGATCTCTCCGTGCCCGAACGACACGTTCGCCTTCCACGCGCTCACGCACGGGCTGGTCGGGGGCGGCACCCCGGTCACAGTGACCTTCGCCGACATCGACGTGCTCAACAGCCGCGCCGCCGACGCCCTCGACGACGTCGTCAAGGTCTCCTACGCGGCCCTGCCCTGGCTGCTGGACTCCTACCAGCTGCTGTCGGCCGGCAGCGCGCTGGGACGCGGCTGCGGACCGCTCGTGCTGACCGCCGGCCGGGCCGACCTGCGTGGCGCCCGCGTCGCGATCCCCGGCATGCGCACCACCGCCTACCTGCTGTTCCGCCTGTGGGCGCAGGAGCGCGGGGTGAGCGAGATCGACGTCCTGTCCTTCGAGAAGATCATGCCAGCGGTGCGGGACGGACGGTACGACGCAGGCCTGGTGATCCACGAATCCCGGTTCACCTACCCGTCCTTCGGCCTGACCGCCATCGCCGACCTCGGCGACTGGTGGGAGTCCGAAACCGGCCTGCCGATCCCGCTCGGGGCCGTCCTGGGCCGCCGCCACCTCGACGGCGCCGCGCTGTCCGCGGCGGTGCGGGCGAGCGTGGCCGCCGCGTTCGCCGACCCGGCGGCGTCACGCTCCCACGTCCTCGACCACGCGCAGGAGATGGACCCGGACGTGGTGGACGCCCACATCAGCCTGTACGTCAACGACTACACCCTGCAGCTCGGCGACGAGGGTTACGGGGCGGTCGAGGCCCTGCTGGGCCGTGCGGCCGCCGCGGGCCTCGTCCCACCCCTGCCCGTCCCCCTACGCTGATCCGCGTCCGGCCCACGCGGGGAGCGGCCGCCGGACGATCAGACCTCCAGCTCGTCGGCGACCGCGTGAACGACCTTCGCCACCTTCTGGGCCGTGCGCCGGTCAGGATAGCGCCCGCGGCGCAACGAGCCCTGCACCTCGTCCAACAGTTTGATCATGTCTTCGACCATGCTGTGGAGCTCGTCCGGGCTACGCCGCGCCGCCTGTGCGGCAGCCTTCGTCACCGACGGCGGAGCCGCGAGCAGCCGCACCGACAACGCCTGGTCGCCACGGCGGCTCGTGGCGATCCCGAACTCGACCCGGTCACCGGGCTTGAGTCTGTCCACGCCAGGCGGGAGCGCGGCCTTGTGGACGAAAACATCACCGCCGTCGTCACGGCTGAGAAAGCCAAAGCCCTTGTCGACGTCGAACCACTTGACTCTGCCGGTGGGCACGGAAGACCTCGTTATGAGTAGCGAAGGGGGACTGTCCGGTGAGATACCGGGGTCTCAAGGCTATCCGGGGACGCGCCGATGAGTGGCCGTCCGTACTTTTTCATCACCGAGCAGTAGCACCCGAGCGATGATCGCCCAGCTCACCGGCAAGCCTGGAGCAGCCAGGCCTACCGGTCGGCTTCCCCGGTCCAACGGGCTCCCGAACGCGACAAACATGATCGCTCATCCTTTGGCCCGCAGCCCCCAACCAGCCGCCGGCGATGCGACGCAACGATCGCATCGCCTTTGGCCAGGGGGGCCGCGGAATCCGTAGGCTGGTAGGCGTGGACGATCCAGCGGCGCGGGAAGCAGAGCCTGCTGAGCCCTCGGGGCGCCGGAGACGGACGGACCTCTTCGTCCGGGCTGCGGTCGTGTCGTTCGCGATCGGCCTCGTCGCCACCGCGGTCATCATTATCCCGTTCTTCTTCGGGGTCACCGAACGTCCCACCTGGCTCAACGCGGTCGCGGCCGGCGGGCTGACCGTCGGCTTCGCCCTCGCCCTGATCGGGATACTCCTGGCTGTGCTCTCCCCCGCCCCGGTGGACGAGGCCGAACCGGTCGACGCCGAGGGAAACCCGATCTGACCGGACGGCCCCCGGCCGTTCTCACCGTCCGGCGCCGCCTTCCCCGGACGCTCGCGCCACGGCCGGCAGCAGCTCGTTCATGGAGCCCGACCGGAACCCACGGGGGTCGACCTCCACCCGGTCGAAGCCCTCGAGCGCGGCCAGCAGGTCCGGACGCGCGGCCAGCGCCGCCACCTGGTCAGCGTCCACCTCGACCATTGCCAGGCCGTCGAGGTCGCGCACCCGCAGGTTCCGGACGGCGAGCCCTGCGGCGGCCAGAGCCACCCGCAGCCCGGCCTCTGCACGTTCGACTCGGGCCAGCCGGGCCGGCGACACCTCGATGCCGTAGGCGATCCGGCTGGCCAGGCAGGCCGCGGCCGGCTTGTCCCAGGTCGACAGACCCCACCGCCGGGACGCCTCGCGGACCTGCGCCTTGGTCAGGCCCGCGTCCAGCAGCGGGGTACGCGCCCCCCGCTGGGCCGCCGCCCGGATACCCGGCCGGAACCCGGCGACGGCGTCGTCGGCGTTCGTCCCGGTCACCACATGGACGAGGCCGAGGGAGTCCGCGAGCGGCCGCAGCGTCTCGGTGAGCTCCGCCTTGCAGAAGTAGCACCGGTCCGGCCCGTTGGCCCGGTAGCCCTCGCGTCCCATCTCGTTCGTGGCCGGGGTGAGATGGCGGACGCCGAGCCGCGCGGCGAAATCGGTGGCGGCGGCGAGTTCGGCGGCCGGCAGGGACGCCGAGCTCGCCGTGGCCGCCACCACCCGGTCGGCGCCGAGCGTCCGGACCGCCGCCGTCAGCAGGAACGCCGAGTCCGCCCCACCGGAGAAGGCCACCAGTACCGAGCCGAGCCCGGCCAGCCGTGCGGCCAGGTCGTCGAGCCGACCGGGCAGCAGATGGGACGACAGCCAGCCGCCGAACGCGGCCAGGTCGGGCAGGACGACGTCGGCTCCGGCGGCGGCCAACTCGTCCGCCGAGCACGGGCCGGTGGCCACCGCGACGGCCAGGGCACCGGCCGCGTGCGCTCCGACGATGTCACCGACATGGTCACCCGCGTAGATCGTGACATCATGCTCGATCATGGCCTCGGCCTTCGTCTCGGCGAACCGCCAGCCCTCGACCGCGTCCACCTCGATGCCGATGTGGGTGAGGCTCGCCCGCGCGAGCGGCTCGCTCTTGGCGGTGACAACGACCACCTGCCCCCCGTGGCGACGCACCTGGGCGACCGCGTCGGCGGCGCCCGGCATCGGCAGCGACACCGGCAGCGCGTGGACGGCGTACAGCTCGCGGTAGCTGGCCGCCGTCTCCGCTACCCGCTCGGGCGGGAACCAGCGGGCGATCTCCTCCTCCAGCGGCGGCCCGAGGCGGGCGGCGGCCGCTTCGCCGTCGATCGTCACCCCCGTCTCGGCGGCCAGCGCGGCGTAGGTGGCGACGACGCCGCGCCGAGGGTCCAGCAACGTCATGTCCAGGTCGAATCCGACGACCGGCCCGGCCGCTCTCGGCGGACCGGCTGCCCCCGAGGCAGGTTGCCTCGGCACGGACACGGGCTGTTCTGGCACGGATGTCGACACACACCCGAGGGTAGTTACCGCCGCCTCGCCACGGGCGCCCACAGCCACAGAGCCCCCGAACACCGCCCCCGAACACCGTCAATCGATCAAAGATTCGCGATCGATTACCGCCGAATCATGAGAACGAGGGAACAAGTGGCCGCCACAGCAGCCATTTCCACACTCGCTTTCCTGATCACATTCACTTTCTTGATCGAAAAAGGCGTGCGGTGCCCGGTGGGGTTCGCGGTGCCGGGCGGTGTTCCTGGCGCACCGGCCGTGTCGGCGCATGCGGCCGGGCGGGTGCGCCGGCCCCCCGAACGGCGCACCCGCCCGGGGCGGGCCGATGGGTACGCCCACAGCTCGAGGCTGGCCGCGCAGGTGTGGGCAGCACACCCGCTCCAGGCCCGAACGGCACCGGTGGAACCACGTCCGATGGATCTTCGAGCGCGGGCGACACCCAGCCGACCAACATCCATCAGCCCCGGCCCTGCGATGCACCGATACAGTCTTCAGGCGTGGCCAGGGTCGTTGTGGACGTGATGCTGAAACCGGAGATCCTCGACCCGCAGGGGCAGGCGATCCTCGCCGCGCTGCCACGCCTGGACGTGTCCGGCATCGCCGGGGTGCGCCAGGGCAAGCGTTTCGAGCTGGAGGTGGACGGCGACGCCGACGCCGACGTCCTCGCCCGGATCGACCAGCTCGCCGCCTCCCTGCTCGCCAACCCGGTGATCGAGGACTACGTCGTGCGGGTGGAGCCGCCGCAACCGGCGCAGGCCAGCCCCGCCGAGGCCAACGCGGTCAGAGCCGAACCCACCACCTGAGACGTGTTCGGAAGGCCCGCGAGGGCGACCGCACGCTGATCGTGACAATCATCACTCCGTGACGAAAAGCGCATGCATCACTCCGGAGCGCAATGTCCCGAGCCGGCACATCCACCCCACGGGACCACCCCACCGCCCCGTTCGCGCACCCCTCCGCCTGCCCGGCGGGCCCGGCGGGGCGTGAGCAGGCGGGGCGGGTGGGTGGGTCAGGCCGTCGGGTCGGCTGGGGAGAGGAACATGACCCGGCGTCCGCACGAGTCACAGACGGCAACCCGTGCGTATGGTTCGTCGTCCCCTGGGACGAGATGTGCCAGCGGTACGATCCCGCCGCACCACGGGCAGGTGAGCCACGGCCCGTCCGCTCCGCATCCTGATGATTCGACATCGAGCGATTCCACGGTAATCACAGTCCCACCACGGGCCTCGTCGCTGCGGGCGAAAAAGCGTCCTCGTGACCACAGCCGGCCGGCCGAGGGACCAAAGACGGAGCGACCATGCCTCTCTCGCGCCGCCGGCAGGCCCAAATCCCCGGGATCATGTCCCGCGCAATGTCCGGCGGCCACCTGTGCCGTGACCACCTGTCCAGCGGCCATCACGTGATGACCGCCTGTCCGGTAGCCGCCTGTCCGGTAGCCAACGCCACGGGACGCCGGGCGGATGGCAGGATGGCCGCGTGGGTTCGGATCAGATACCTTCGGTCACAGTAGATCAACTTCTGGCGACGGTCACGCCGGACGTCGGGCCGCTGCTCCTCGACGTCCGGGAGGCGGAGGAGTGGGACGCGGGGCATATCGCCGGAGCGGTCCACATCCCCATGGGTGAGCTCCTCGAGCGCATCGAAGAGGTGCCGCGCGACCGGGACGTGGTGGTGATCTGCCGCTCCGGGCAGCGTTCGGCCGCGGTCACGGCCTACCTGCACCGCGGCGGCTGGCAGGCCCGCAACCTGGACGGTGGAATGATCGCCTGGGACGCCTCGGGCCGTCCGATGGTGAACAACGCACCGCATCCCCCGGCCGTGATCTGACGGTATCCGGCCGGCTCCCCGTGGCCAGGCCGGCGGCGGGTGCGTCCACAACACTCCTGTCCACAACCGGCGCCATCTCACCGGCACGGGCGCTGGACGGCGGGAAACTGGCGTTATGACCCCCGCCGCGTCAGTGCCGCGTCTCCGACCGCCGGCAGATCATGATCAAGGTCATGCGGATCAAAGCCGTGGAGACCAGGGCCACGCGGAGCCAGGCAGCCGAGGCCGGCGCCGCGGGCGGGGTGGCACCGCGGCTGCCGGCGTCACTGCCCATGGAAGCGCGGCCCACGACGCCACGGCCGACGGGGGCCCGATCCGGAACACCGTGGTCCGCGACACCGTGGTCCGCGGCACCGCGGCGCGAGGTGTCCCGGCCAACGGCCGGGCACGAATCCTGTCAGCGGCTGTTGCGCTCTGCCTCAGCGTGTTTCTTGCCCTGACCGGATGCGGGACGCTCGACGGCGCGGGATCGCCCGCGGGCTCCGGCGGGACGGCCGGCGGACGCGGCCAGGTCGTCACCGTCGGAACCGCCGTCGCCACCCTCCAGTCGATCCCGGTGCACCCGGCCACGACATCGCCGCCGTACCGGCGGGACGAGTTCGGCGCCGCCTGGTCGGACGTCGACGGCAACGGCTGTGACACGCGCAACGACATCCTGCACCGCGACCTGACGCTGGTGACCGTGCGGCGGAACTCGTGCACAGTGCTGACCGGTGAGCTAAGGGATCCGTACACCAACCGGATCGTCCGCTTCGACCGTTCACGGTCCGCGAGCGCCGTCCAGATCGACCATGTGGTGGCGCTGGCGGACGCCTGGCGGACCGGGGCTGCCTTCTGGTCGCCGGACAAGCGGCTGGCGTTCGCCAACGATCCGGAGAACCTGCTTGCCGTCAACGGTCCGACGAACCAGGACAAGAGCGACGACGACGCCGCACAGTGGCTGCCTCCGAACCGGGGATACCGCTGCCAGTACGTGGCCCGGCAGATCGGGGTGAAGGCCCGCTACGGCCTGTGGGTGGACGCGGCCGAGCGGGAAGCAATGATCAAAATCCTGAGCGGCTGCCCGGACCAGCCCGTGCTCGGCACGACGCAGACCCGCTGACGGCCGACCAGCCGACCAGCCGGCCGGTGGGGCTGTCGCGCCCGGTCAGCGATCACGCATCAGATAGATGATCACCGTAACGACCCGGACGATCGCATCCACGTCACACTCGTCACATCAGGCCACCAAGCGAGTACAGTTAACTTTTCTGTTACCAGAAAGACTCTGGCTTCTTCCCGGGATACGTTCGATCAGGCGGAGGCAGTCGAGAACCGACACGGGTGAGGCAGACACGGGTGAGTAGGTGAGGAACCGGTGGGACCGGAGGGGGATCGCCTCGATCTGTTCGACCGGCTACAGATCGGAATGGCGCTCGTCGGTGTAGTCGATAATCTGGTGTGGCGGGTGAACACGGCCGCCTGCCAGATCCTCGGCCGTGGCGAGGCGGAGCTCCTCCACACAGCCTGGGACGCGCTGATCCACCCGGGCGAGCGGGCGAAACGACCGGACGACACGTCACCCCACGCGGTCGGCTGTCGCGATGGCCAGCAGGACGTGATCCGGTTCGTCCGCCCGGACGGCTCGATGGTCCACGCCCTGGCCATCACCACACTCCTGCGGGACGGCTCCGACCCACGGCCCCACCATCTCGTCCAGTTCCAGGACATCACCCGGGAGGTGACCGCCCGCCACCACCTGCGACTGCTGCTGGAGAACGCGCCGGTAACGTTGTTCCTCCTAGACCGGATCGGACGCGTCGAGCACGCCGGAGGCGGGCGGGACGTCGACCATGCGGGCGCCTCGCGGCCGTCGGCGTCCGAGGCCCTCGAAGCCCTCGGCTCCTTCGACACGCCCAGGGGTCCCGACGCCTCCAAGGACATGACCTCCGGGGGGGCGGCCTTCGAGGACGTGACGATCCGGCGCATGGCCCGCCGGGCTGCGCACTCCGGCAAGCGCGTGTCAGGTGTCATCGAGGCGGCTGGACGCCGTTACGACATCCACGCGGTGCCCCTGTCCGCCGCGGACGGCACCGTGACGTCGGTGGCGATGGTCGCCACCGACGTCACCGAGCGCGAGCAGGCACTGGCGGAACTGCGGGTCCGCTCAGCCGAACAGGCGATCGTGGCGGAGCTGGGAGAGCGCTCCCTGCACAACCCCGATCCGCAGCCGCTGTGGCGCGCCGCCGCGCAGATGGTCGCCGACCATCTGCGCGCGGACGCCGTCACCGTGCACGAACTGCCTCCCGGGCACGCCGGGCCGTGCCTGGCCGCGGTCGTTGGGACGCCGCCCGAACCCGGCATCCTGGTCACGTCGGCGCTCGCGACCTGCGGCCCCGTCCACGCCGACCGCCTTCCCACCTTCGACCGCCTCCCCACCTCCGACCGGCAGGACTCGCCGCGGCGGGCAGGCCCGCACAACCAGCTAGGTTTCCGGGACCAGCAGGATTTTCAGGACCAGCAGGGCACGCGCAACGGGCAGGGCCCAGCGCAGCGGCGGGACGACGGCCAGGGGGCGCCCTCCGGTGGACGCTCCGGTCTGGCGATCCCGATCGGCCGGCCCGACGACCCGACCGCGATCCTCACGGTCTACCGCGGCGCGCCGCCGGCCGCGTCCGGCCCTCCCGGCCCGGCCGGCACCTTTCCGGACCGTCTGGAAGGGCCGATCGTGCCCGTGGCAGACGCCACCGGCACGTCCGGCTCCGCCTCCAGCTCCGGCAGCTCCGGCTCGTTCACCGATCGCGAGGTCGAGTTCGTGCGGACGGTCGCAACCGTGCTGAGCGCGGCGGCCATCCGGCACCAGGTCGAACGCGACGCCAACCACCGTGCCCTGCACGACGAGCTCACCGGGCTGGCCAACCGCACCGCGCTGTTCGAGCGGCTCGGCCAGGCCCTGAAGCAGGGCCGTCCGGAGAATGATCATCAAGCCCAGGGCAGGTCGAAGCGGGGCCGATCGAAGCAGAGCTGGCAGCTCCGAACCGGGCTCCTGTTCGTCGACCTCGACGGCTTCAAGGGTGTCAACGACTCGCTGGGGCATCACATCGGCGACCGGCTGCTGTGCGAGGTCGCCACCCGCCTGCGGGGCGCCGTCCGGCCCGGGGACACCGTCGCCCGCCTCTCCGGCGACGAGTTCGCCGTCGTCTGCGAAAAGATCCTGACGGAAACCGCCCTGTGCGCCATCGCCGAACGGGTCGTGAGCGCCCTCTCCGAACCCATGATCCTCGACGGGTGCCAGGTGAGTGTCAGCGCCAGCGTCGGCGTCGCCCTGTCCGGGCCGGACATCCCCGACCCCAGCGGCCTGCTACAGGCCGCCGACATCGCCATGTACGGCGCCAAACACCAGGGCCGCGGCCGCTACCTGCTCTTCGAGGAGAGCATGCGCAACGCGTCCCTGGACAGGCTCACCATCGAGAACGACCTGCGTAACGCTCTCGACACGGACGGCCTCCAGTTGCGCTACCAGTCCGTCGTCAGCCTCGGTGGTGAGGTCGTCGGAGCCGAGGCCCTCCTGCGCTGGCAGCATCCCGAACGCGGCCTGCTGTATCCCGAGGCGTTCCTCCCCCTCGCAGAGGAGACCGGGATAGTCGTCCCGCTGGACCGGTGGGCTCTGCGCACCGCCTGCCACACCGCGGCTGCCTGGGCCGCTGCCTGGGCGGCGGGCCCGCCGCCGGCACGCCGGCCGCACATCAGCGTCAACGTCTCCATCCGCCAGTTCACCGACCCCGGTTTCCTACCCGACCTCGAGGCGCTCCTGCGGATCACCAACGCCGACCACCGGTACCATCTCTGCCTCGAAATCACCGAGAGCGACCTCAGAGACAACGACGAGACCGTCACCGCCGCCCTACAAGCCGTGCACGCCCTCGGCGTCGCCATCCACGTTGACAACTTCGGCACCGGCCATCTGTCCCTCACCCGGCTGCGCGGCCTGCCGCTCGACGGTCTGAAAATCGACCGCCGGTTCATCGGCGGGCTGATCGACGATCCCGCCTCCTACGCCATCGCCGCCGCCGGCATCCAGTTGGCCCACGCCCTCGGCATGACCGCCATCGCGAAGGGGGTGGAGACCCCCGAGCAGCTTGCCGCACTCACCGATCTGCGCTGCGACCTCGTGCAGGGCGACTACTTCGCCCGCCCCGAACCGCGCCTGCCCGCCCGGCAGACAGCCGCCGCCGGCCAGCCGTGACGAGCCGGGTCCACGGCCACGGTCGGCCATGGTCGGCCCCGGCGGCCGCGGCCACCAGCCAGGGATCATGACCTGTGGCCGGGAAATCCGGTCACATCCGCTCGGGCGCGGTGATACCGAGCAGGCCCAGGCCGGTCGCGAGGGCGCGCCGGGTCAGGTCGCACAGGGCGACCCGGCTGGTGCGGACCGGCTCCTCGGCACGGAGAATAGGGCATTTCTCGTAGAAATTCGTGAAAGCGGTCGCCAGGCTGAAAAGATAACCCGCCAGCCGGTGGAACTCGAGCGAGTCGACAATGCCCTCGACCACGTCGCCGAAGCTGAGCAGCTGAACGGCGAGGTGACGTTCCTCGGGCTCGCCGATCCGGATGTCGGCGGCGGCGACCGGATACGTGAGCCCGGCCCGGCGGAACACCGAGCAGATCCTCGCGTGGGCGTACTGCAGATAGGGTGCGGTGTTGCCATCGAAAGCCAGCATGCGGTCCAGGTCGAAGACGTAGTCCTTTGACCGGTCGGTCGAGAGGTCCGCGTACTTCACGGCACCGATCCCGATCGCCTGGGCGACCTGCGCGCGGGTCTGAGCGTCCAACCCGGGATTCTTCACGGCGATGACGTCGGCTGCTCGGGAAACGGCCTGCTCCAACAGGGCGACGAGCTTCACGGAGTCGCCGGCCCGGGTCCGCAGCATCTTGCCGTCGGCGCCCAGGATCGACCCGTGCCCGATGTGCTCGGCCCGCACGGGCGCGCGCAGCCAACCGGCCTCCCGAGCCACCTCGTAGATCATCTCGAAGTGCTGGTACTGCGGCAGCCCCACCACGTAGAGCAGCCGGGTCGCGTGCAGGTCACGGATCCGGTGACGAATCGTCGCCAGATCGGTGGTCGCATACCCGTAACCGCCGTCCCGTTTGCGCACGATGAGCGGCAGGGGCTCATCGTCCCGGTTCTTGAACCCTTCCGGGAAGGCACACAGGGCGCCGTCGCTCAGCCGCAGCAGCCCCAGCTCGGTCAGCTCGTCGACGACCGGGCCCAACTGGTCGTTGTAGGAGCTCTCCCCCCGGAAGTCCGCCTCGGTGAGCAGCACGCCGAGCTGGGAGTAGACGGTCAGGAAGTACTTCTTGGACTCGCCGACCAGCACGTGCCAGAGCCGGCGTGTCGTCGGGTCGCCGGCCTGGAGCCGGACGACCCGTAGCCGGGAACGCTCCTTGAACGCCTCGTCCGCGTCGAACTTCACCCGGGCGGCCCTGTAGAAGGCGTTGAGATCGCCGACGGAAAGCTCGTGGGCGGCCTCGGACTCGCCGATGTCGAGCAGATGCTCGACCAGCATGCCGAACGGCGTGCCCCAGTCCCCGATGTGGTTCTGCCGGACGACCTGATGGCCCAGCCAGCTCAGCAGCCGCACCGCCGCGTCCCCGATGATCGTCGACCGGAGATGGCCGACGTGCATCTCCTTGGCGGCGTTCGGCCCGGAATAGTCGACGACGACCACCTCGGGCTCGGGCACCGGCGCGACGCCGAGCCGCTCGTCGCCGAACACCTCCCCGAGCAGGCGCTCCAGCGCGGACGCGGCCAGGTGCAGGTTGATGAACCCCGGCCCGGCCACCTCGACCGTCTCGCACAGGTCGTCGAGTTCGGCGGCCCGGACCACCTCGGCGGCGATGTCACGCGGATTGCGACGAAGACGGCGGGCCAGTGAGAGGGCCGCGTCCGCCTGGTAGTCCGCTCGCTGCGACCGTCGGATGGCGGGATCGACCTGTTCGCCGGCAACGGCCGTGAAGGCCGCACCCAACCGCTCGTCGAGAAGACGTTCCAGGCTCGTCACGCCCGTGAATCTACCGACTCGGCGCCCGGCCCGGACCGCCGTGCGCGGCCGCACCCACCGATCCGCGCCACGTGCCCGCCGGCCGGGTCCGCGATGCCCACTTCGAGGAGGCTCAGCTTCGAGGAGCTCGAGCGCTCCCGGGCGCGGATCTCAACCATGCTCTCGACGGGACGGGCCGACGGCACCGTGGCGGGTTGTCGGCTATACGTTCCGGTCGGCTTTCGGGACGGGCGCTGTGATGGACGAAGAGGTCCGCGCCGGCCTGTCATGACCGCGGTTACAGCCCACACAGCCCCGGCTGTCGCGGCGGCCCGTGCGGCAGTGGCCGGGATGGAGATCCGATCAGGCCGCGGAGAACACCCCCCGCGATTCCACCGCACCGACTTCTTCGTTTTTGTCGGTTTCGACAGGCCGTCGAGCGAGGCCTGGAAGCGCCAGTCGCAGAATGCGCTTCCACACGCTGGACGTCTGCCGCAGCAACGGTCCGGTGTTGTAGGGAAGACCGAAACGTGCACACAGGGCGCGTACCTCCGGCGCGATCTGGGCATACCGGTTGCTGGGTAGATCGGGAAAAAGGTGGTGTTCGATCTGAAAACTCAGGTTCCCGCTCAGGACATGGAACAACGCAGAGCCCTCGATGTTGACCGAGCCCAACATCTGCCGCAGGTACCACTCACCGCGGGTCTCCCCCTCGATCTGCTCCTCGGTGAAAATCTCGGCCCCTTCCGGGAAGTGACCACAGAAGATAATCATATGAGCCCAGAGGTTGCGGATGGTGTTGGCGGTGAGGTTACCGAACAGAACGGGCAGGAAAGCCGGACCGGCGAGCAGCGGGAAGGCCACATAGTCCTTGAACACCTGACGTCCTCCCTTCCGCAGCGCTGTCGACAGCTGAGCCAGGGTCTCGGCCCAGCTCTTCTCGCCCCGCCAGGCACGTTCGAGTTCGGAGTCGTAGATCGCTATTCCCCACTCGAAGACCATTGCAAGCATCAGGTTGTACAGCGGCTGGGCGAGGTAGACGGGATGCCAGGGCTGCTCCGGGTGGACCCGCAGCGCGCTGTAGCCAATGTCCCGGTCCTTGCCGAGAACGTTCGTATAGGTGTGGTGCACATAGTTGTGGGAATGCTTCCACTGCTCGGCGGGAGACGCGGAGTCCCACTCCCAGGCAGTGGAGTGGATCTCGGGGTCGCGCATCCAGTCCCACTGCCCGTGCAGAACGTTGTGCCCGATCTCCATGTTCTCCAGGATCTTGGCAGTGGCCAGCATCGCGGTGCCCGCCAGCCACGCCGGGGGCAGCAGGGAGGCGAACATGACCGCCCGTCCACCCGCCTCCAGACTCCGCTGAACGGTGATCACCCGGCGGATGTAGCGGGCGTCGTCCTCCCCCAGACCGGCCAGGATCTCCTCGCGGAGCCGGTCGAGCGCACGACCGAACTCCTCGACATCCACAGCGGTGAGCTGGGTCGTGCCTTCCATACGCATCTCTCCTACAGAGTGTCGTCTCTCTCCTACATAGTGTCGTCAACAAGATCGCAACCTCGCGCGGGAACCTCCCGACTACCACCGTGCGCTTCCTCCCGATCGTCGGAGGTCGGGAATGGTGCGAGCTCCGCCCGATACACGGCCGGAAAAACAGATCTTCCCGACCTGCGCCTCATCCGACAGCAGACAGGCCAGTTATTACTAACAGTAGAAAGTCCAATCACTTTAAGCAACATAGATCTTGTCTGCCATGGCCGCTGGCGAGACCGAGGAGTGTCGATGGACGCATTCCACAAGAATTCATTCCCTTTACCTCTATATCGGAATCGACCAGCCCTGTCCGTGCCGCGCATCCGCGGGAGTGAGCCGGGTGTACTGCCGTACGGTGGTGGAATGGGCGACAGACAACTGTGGACGACCGGGGACATCGCTCAGAGACTGGGTATCTCCGTACAACGGGCACGGCTTCTCTCCCGTCGACCGGACTTTCCCGATCCCGCCCAGGAGATCCCCCACTTCAGTCTGTGGCGTGCCTGCGACGTGGAGCTCTGGCTCGTGAACGGTGCGGCCGATCGCGAAACGTAGTCGGCGTTGGTGGGCCACCGGCCGTCATCCACCCGCCTCCAAGGGAATTCCTTCCGCGTGACGGACCCGCGATCCGTCTCGTCCGCCTCGTAACCGGGGACACGCGCCGTGCCGGACGGCCGGCGAGCGGGCCTACGCCGATCCCGAACTCGTCGATCTCATACGGACCGTGACGAATTCATCCGGACGTCCAGGTAGGCGACGCACACGGCGGACGCCGGAGGGTGGAGTGGACAGTGCTGGTCGACGTCGCCTACGGGCTGCTGGGCGCGGGAATGATCATTCTTGCGGCCCTGGTCGCGCGGAGGGTCGGCCTGCCGGCGCCGGTCCTGCTCGTCGCCGTCAGCATCCTGTACGCCGTACTGCCCGGTCCGAACATCACGCTGGACTCCGAGGTCGTCCTCGTCCTGGTCCTGCCGCCGCTGCTGTACTCCGCGGCGCTGAACTCGAGCCTGACGGGGATCCGCGCGAACCTCCGGACCGTGATCTCACTGTCCGTCCTGATGATCATAGCAACCGCTCTGCTCACGGGCTACCTGCTGGCAGCGGTCGTGCCCGGTCTGTCATTCGCGGCCGCCTGCGCTCTCGGCGCCGCGCTGGCTCCGATGGACCCCGTCTCGGCGCTGTCCATCGGACGGCGGCTGGGTCTGCCCGAACGGCTGCGTACCGTGATCGAAGGGGAGAGCCTCCTCAACGACGCGACGGCTCTGACCGTGTACACGGTGGCGGTGGCCGCCCTGGTCGGCGGGGGTTTCGACGTGCCGTCCGTGCTGGGACGGTTCGTCCTGGCCCTCGCCGGGGGTATCGCGTTCGGCCTCGCCGTCGCCTGGATCGTCGGCCTGATCCGTCGCCGGCTGGAGGAACCCGTGGTGGAGACCACTCTTTCGCTGGCAACCCCGTTCCTGGCCTACCTGCCGGCGGAGGCCTCCCACAGCTCCGGTGTCCTCGCCGTGGTGGTCGCGGGCCTGGTCCTGGGCCACCGGTCACGGCGGCTGCAGTCCGGGCCCGCGCGCCTGCACGCCGTGGCCGTCTGGCACCTCGTCGACCTCCTACTGGAGGGATTCGTCTTCCTCCTCATCGGCCAGCAGCTACCCGCCGTCCTCCACAACATCCAGAAGTATCCGGTCAGCACGGTGGTCACCGCGACGACGGTCACGATCGCCTCGATCGTGCTGCTACGCCCCCTGTGGCTGCTGCTGCCCACCCTGCTGCCCGTGCGGCTGCGGATCCTCTCGCCGCACCCGAACCTCGACGGCCGTGAACTGACCGCTCTGTCCTGGACGGGCATGCGCGGGGTGATCTCCCTCGCCGCCGTCTTCGCCCTGCCGCCGTCCGCCGGCAGCGCCCCCTTCCCGCACCACGACCTGCTGCTGTTCTGCGCGTACGTCACGGTGCTGGTCACACTCGTCGGTCAGGGACTCACCTTCGGACCGCTGCTTCGGTGGCTGGGGCTACGACCCGACCTGGGCGAGGACCAGCGCCTGCGCGCACGGGCACGGATCGCGGCGGCGGACGCGGGGCTGCGGGCGCTCGAGTCACTCCAGAACCGCGAGTCGGTCCCCGAGGACATCGTCGAACGACTGCGGAACATCGCGGACATCCGCAGGAGACGGAGCGAGGACATCCTCGCGGCGCTGGCTGTGGACACCACGGCCAGCCCCGCGGCCGAGAGCGCCAGCGCCGTGTTCGGTCACGTCCGCCGAACCATGATCGAGGCGGAGCGGGACGAACTGCTGCTCTGGCGGGACACCGGGAACCTGCCTGACAGCAGCCTCCGGCTGCTGGAGAACGAACTCGATCGCGAGGAGGGGGCGCTGCCGCCGCCCGTGCCCAGGCCCCCGCGCCATGCTGAAACGGCCCCTCAGAGCTGAAACGGCCCCTCAGAGCTGAAACGGCCCCTCAGGTCGCGGCGGACGCACGGCTGGCGTCCGCGCCGCTGGAGACGTTCCGCATACGTTCGCCGCCGCCGTACCAGTCCAGACAGAAGACCGACGCGTCGTCGGCCAGCCTGCCCTTCACGGCTCGCACGATCCTGCCGGTGAGGTCCTGGACGAGTTCCCGTGGATGCAGACCCCGCGTCTCGACCAGCACCACGGGCAGATCGACCCGTGCGGCGTTACGCTCCACGATACCGTCGGTGACCAGCACCAGCCGATCACCGGGCCGCAGCCGAAGGCTGTGCGTACGGTAACGAGTCTCCGCGAACATGCCGAACGGCGGATCCGCCGGAAAGGACACCGTCTTCGCAACACCGTCCCGCAGACGGTAGAACGGCACATGCCCGGCGTTCACCACGCTGACGACCCCGGTGGACAGATCGACCTGCAGCAGCAGACCGGTGACGAACTGGTCGGGCCGAATGTGCGCCGCCATCATCGTGTTCGCCCGCACGACCTGCTCTGCGAGATCCCCGCCACCACGGCGGACGTTGCGCAGGCTACCCACCAGCAAGGTCGCCAGCAGCGCCGCCGCCAGCTCGTGTCCCATCGCGTCGGTGAGTGACACATACAGCTGGGAACGCCCGAAGCTGTAGTCGAAGGTGTCCCCTGCCACGGATTCCGCGGGCTCCACCCAGCCGGCCACCGTCGCCTGCGCACCCTCACAGGTGAACGACTCCGGCAGCAACCGCCGTTGGATCTCCGCCGCCAGCCCGAGCGGGACGGAACGCTGGCCCCACTCGAACAGATCCGTGTACCGCCGGTTCGTAATCACAATGTAGGCCAGGGCATGCCCCGTGCCGGCGACGGTCTCGACAGCATCCTCGGTGGCACCGGCAGGCAGGTGCGCCTCGAGCACCCCGATCGCCTCGCCGCGGGCTGTAACCGGCACATACACACTCGTCCGGGCCGAGGATCGGCACACCCGCACCCGCTGTGTCCGCAACACCCGCCCGTGGACGGTGCCGTCCACCGACACCCGTTCCATCGTGTTTCCGCCCGCCCCATCCCCACTGGGAAACCGCGCCAGGTAACCGCCCGCATAGTCCGCAATCAGGAAGGAGACCTCAAGCGCGCCGATCATCCGGGTCAACTCACCTGCCACCGCGTGCACCGCGTCGGCGGGCGCGGCACGCTCCACGGCCGTCAGCAGCTCCCGTAAATCGACCGTTCCAGAAGGTGCCACTCCTCTCACGCTAGTCAGCGCCGCGGTAACCGGCACGCCAGGCTACCGGGCTCACACCTTCAGCTGGTGGTTTAACCTCTTCCGGTCACACTTCGTGACAGGTGATGGTAATCTGAGATGCTCCGGTGTGTCACCATGGCACGAAACAACCTCCTGTTGAGGATTGCTTCCCATCAAAACGCTATGATCAAACAGAAGGACGCTACGGGCGTCCGAAGCGAAGCTGCCCAAAGGGCAGCAAGCCACCCCAACCACAAAACCGTGGGGGGTGCCGGGGGGCTCGGCCCCCCGGCAGACATCCCGGCCCCCCGGGGAAGCCCCCGCAAGGGGGCGACCAGCGCGAGCCAGCTCGTGGGCGAGGGGGGAGTTGAACCCCCACGTCCGTCAGGACACACGGACCTGAACCGTGCGCGTCTGCCATTCCGCCACTCGCCCGAGTGCGACTATCACGCTATCACGCGATCCACACCGCCCGAGCCGTGGGCGGCGCTCAACCGGAAGCATACGATCTCAGTGCCGGTAGCAGGCCGGGGGGAGGAGGGGAGGCCGAGATGGGCGTGCTACAGCGCTTTGAGCGTCGCCTGGGCGGCCTCGTCGAGGGCGCGTTCGCCAAGGTCTTCAAGGGCGGTGTCGAGCCGGTCGAGATCGCAAGCGCGTTGGCTCGTGAGACCGATGACCGGCGCGCCAGCAGCGCGAACCGGGTGCTCGTCCCGAACGAGTTCGCGGTCGAGCTTGCCACCAGCGACTTCGCCCGGCTCGCTCCTTATACGCGAGCGCTTTGTGACGAGCTGGCCGAGATGGTTCGGGAGCATGCCGCTGAGCAGCGGTACACGTTCGTGGGGCCGGTGGGGGTGCGGCTGGCCGAGGCTGACGATCTGGATGTCGGGGTGTTCCGTATCCGTAGCAGTGTTGCCGCGACGGATCCCGGCGCGGTGGCTGGCAGGCGTGCGGCGGGGCGGTCGCGGCCGATGCCGCCGGGAGCGCCTCGGCTTGTCGTCTCGACCAAGCCGGGGCCTGATGGCCGGGGCAGCGGGGAGGAGCGTGAATACCCGCTGGACATTGAGGTCACGGTCATTGGGCGCAGCGTCGAATGTGATATCCGTCTCAATGACACCGGGGTGTCCCGCCAGCACGGCGAGGTGCGTCGGATGCCCGACGGACAGTTCGTCTATATCGATCATGGTTCGACCAACGGGAGCATCGTCAACGGCCGGGCCGCCAGTCAGGTGAAGCTCGTCAACGGTGACCAGATCGAGCTGGGCGCGACGATCCTGACCTTCCGGCGGGACGATCCACGGGGCGCTGACAGGGGCCGGGCCGCCGGGCGTGTCCCGGCGGGCGCGCAGGCTCCCGCGGGCGCGCCGCCGGGCCCGGCGGGCGCGTATCCTTCCGTCCCGGTGCCGCCGACTCCACCTGGTGACCCGCGGGCCCGGCCTGCCGAGCCCCGCCGCGGTGATCCGCGCCATGGCGTCCCTCCCGGCTCCCCTGGCGGCTACCCGCCTTCGCCCCCGCCGGCGGATCCCTACCGGGGCGACCCGTACCGTGGTGGCGATCCCTATCGGGGCGAGCCGCGGCGTGGCGGTTCGCCCGGCGGCTACCCGCCCGCGCCGGCGGGTCCGTATCGTGACGATCCGTATCGTGACGACCCGCGTAGAGGTGGCCCCCCTGGCGGCTATCCGGCCCCGCCCGCGGAACCGCCGTACCAGGGCGGTGGACGCCCGGGCAGAGGTCAGCCCGCGGGAGGTCGACCGGGGGATCCGTATGGTGGCGGTTCCCGCTACGACGACCCGTACGGGGAGAGGGAGGGCCAGTATCGTGGCGGCAACCCGTACGACCAGTTCGGCGGCCGGCCTCCCGGTACTCCGCCGAGCGGCTACGGCCCGGGTACACCGCCGGGCACGCCTGCCGCGGGTGCGCCCGGTCGTGGCGGCCAGCCCGGCTACCGCGACGGCCAGCCCGGCTACGGCGACCCACGGCAGGGCGACCCACGGCGCGGTGCCGCGCCAGTGCGGCCGGACGACGCCGACCTGTACGAGCAGGAGACTCAGCGTCCGGGCCGGGTCCCCCCTGGGGAGGGCCGGCGTCCACCGGAGCGGGATCCCCACGGTGACCGTCCCGCCGGGCCGGGAGCAGCGGATCCGGACGAGCGCGCCTGGTAGGACGCCGTGAGCGGATCCGGACCCAGCGACCTGGTCCTCCTGGTCGTGAAAATCAGCTTCCTGGCGCTGTTGTGGCTGTTCGTGCTGGCTGCTGTCCGTGCGGTGCGCGCGGACATGTTCGGGCCGACGAAGCGTCAACGGCAGAGCGTTCAGGGGCTGGGCCGTCCAACGCCCGCGCAGCCGGCGTCGGCGCACCCGGCCCGGCCGGCAGCGCCACCCGCTGGGCCGCAGAATGCGTCTCCCAGCCGGCGGGCGCGCACACCGAGCAAGCTGGTCGTCACGAAGGGGCATCTCGCGGGGACGATTCTTCCGCTCGGACCGACGCCTGTCACCATCGGACGTGCGCAGGACTCGACTCTGGTGCTGGAGGACGACTTCGCATCCGCGAGACATGCAAGACTCGTCCCCCACGACGGCCAGTGGTTCGTCGAAGATCTGGGCTCGACCAACGGTACTTACCTCGACCGCACGAAAGTGACCAGTCCCATGCCGGTTCCTCTCGGCGCGCCGGTCAGGATCGGGAAAACCGTCCTGGAGCTTCACCGGTGAGCCTTAGGCTTCACTACGCCGTTCGCTCGGACGTCGGCCACGTCCGAGAAGGCAACGAAGATTCCGCCTACGCGGGCGCTCGGCTACTGGCCGTGGCCGACGGTATGGGCGGTCACGCGGCCGGGGAGGTCGCCTCCTCCACCGTGATCTCCCAGCTGGCCGCTCTGGACGACGACGTCGCCAGCGGTGCGGTCCTGGAGGTGCTGACCGAATCGGTGCACCAGGCCAACAACCAGCTGCGTGAGATGTCCGTCAAGGACGGGTCGCTGGAGGGTATGGGCACCACGGTCACCGCCCTGTTGCTCGCGGGGAGCCATCTCGGTGTGCTGCACGTCGGCGACTCCCGGGCGTATCTGCTGCGGCACCAGGTGCTCAACCAGGTGACGCACGATCACACGCTGGTGCAGGATCTCGTCGACCAGGGGCGGATCACGGCCGAGCAGGCGGACACGCATCCCCAACGGTCGTTACTGATGCGTGCGCTCGACGGCCGCGACGTCGAGCCGGACCTGTCCGTCCGGGAGGCGATCCCGGACGACCGCTATCTGCTGTGCACCGACGGACTGTCCGGCGTTGTGACGGAAATCACCATCCGTGAGGCGCTGCTGCTACCGACGCCTCAGGAGGCCGTCGACCGGCTGGTCGAACTCGCTCTCAAGGGCGGCGGGCCGGACAACATCACCGTTGTCGTCGCCGACATCGTCGAGGACGACGCCGATGACGATGCCCGCCCGCTCGTGGCCGGCGCCGCCGCGGAGAAGCAGACCGTGCCGGGAGCCTTGGCCGCCCGTACCGGGCCGAATCCCCGGTACGGCGATCAGGACTCCCCGGCCGCCAGGGGCGCGCGGATCGGCCGGCACAGCCCCACCCCGCCGCGTGCCGAGGGTTCCGACAGCGTGGTGGACGAGGATTCGCCGCCGCTCGCCCGCCGGCCGCCGCCCCGACCGGCGTTCATCATCCTGTGCACGGTGATCGTCCTGACCATCGCGACCGTCTGGGGCTGGTTCTACCTGCACAGCCGGTACTACGTCGGGGTCGACGGCGAACAGGTAGCGATCTTCGAGGGTGTCGAGGGGAGTATCGCCGGCTTCTCCCTGCACCGGCTCAAGGAGCACTCCCTACCGCTGAGCGAGCTCAACGACGACGGGCGCCTGCAGGTGGAGGACGGCTACTCGGCCAGCAGCCTCACCGAGATCCGCGACTATGTCGAGCGGCTGCGGACGCAGTTCGCCGTCACGCACCCGGCCGACCCCACCGGGGCCCCGACGGCGGCACCGACGC
Source organism: Candidatus Protofrankia datiscae (assembly GCF_000177615.2). Classification (GTDB taxonomy): domain Bacteria; phylum Actinomycetota; class Actinomycetes; order Frankiales; family Frankiaceae; genus Protofrankia; species Protofrankia coriariae. The sequence continues at coordinate 219,628 of NC_015656.1, forward strand.
CGCTGACGGTGACCGCCACGGCGCAGGCGGGCGCCGGCGGGGAGAAGAACACCGGGGATGCCCAGGCTCCCCTGGGCGTTGCCACCACCGCCCCGGCGCTCTGTGCCACCGCCCCTGGCCCGAACTGCGTCCCGCCCATCCCAGCGGCCCCGTCGGTCCCGACATCTGGATGACGCCGACAGGATGACTGTTCTCCCTCCGCTTCGCGGCAAGGCGGTCGATCTCACGGGAACCTTCGCCCGGTTCCCGGTACCGGCCGGTGTCCACCTGCCGCCGTACCGTCGGCGAGAACTCTTCCTGCTGTTGTTCGCCGGCCTGCTCGCCACCGCTGCCCTGGCGGCTGTCGTGCTCGCCGCCGACGGAAAGATCACCGCGTCGGTGTTCGTCTACGGCCTGGGCTTCAGCGCGCTGTGGGGGATTGCCCACCTGGCCGTGCGCCGGTTCGCGCCGGCCGCCGACCCGATACTGCTGCCGCTGGTCGCGGCCCTCAACGGCCTCGGCCTCGTCATGATCTACCGGCTGGACCTGGCCAAGATGGATGCCGCCGAGAAAGCCGGCAGGAAGGTACCAGCCGGCGTCGCACCGTTACAGATGGTGTGGACGCTGCTCGCGCTCGTCGTCTTCGTGCTGGTGCTGGCGGTCATCCGGGACCACAAGACGCTGTCGCGCTACGCCTACACGGCGGGGCTGGTCGGCCTGGTCTTCCTGGTGCTGCCCGCGATGCCGGTGTTCGGCGCGACCATCAACGGCGCCCGGCTGTGGCTGCGGGTCGGGCCGTTCACCTTCCAGCCCAGCGAGATCTCGAAGATCATTTTAATGATCTTCTTCGCCGGCTACCTGGTGAACAAACGCGAGGTCCTCTCCGTGGTCTCCCGCTCCTTCCTCGGAATCCACTTCCCGCGCGCCCGGGACCTCGGCCCGGTGCTCGTCGCCTGGCTCGCGAGCCTCGGCGTCCTCGTCGTCGAGAAGGACCTCGGCTCGTCCCTGCTCTTCTTCGGCATGTTCCTGGTGATCCTCTACGTCGCGACCGAACGGGCGTCCTGGGCGCTCATCGGGCTCGGCCTGTTCTCGCTCGGCGCGGTCATCTCCTACCAGTTGTTCGGGCACGTCCAGGTCCGGGTGGACGGCTGGCTACACGCGTTCGACGGTGACAATCCCACCAGCACCTCGTTCCAGCTGGTGCAGGGCCTGTTCGGGTTCGCCGCCGGCGGGATCACCGGCACCGGGCTCGGGCAGGGCAGCCCGCAGCGGGTCCCCTTCGCCAACACCGACTTCATCGTCGCGAGTATCGGTGAGGAACTCGGCCTCGCCGGAATCATGGCTATCCTCGTCATCTACGGACTGGTCGTCACCCGCGGCCTGCGGGCCGCGCTCGGCGCCCGTGACCCGTTCGGCAAGATGCTCGCGACCGGCCTTGCCGCCTCGTTCGCCCTCCAGGTGTTCGTGCAGGTCGGCGGTGTCATGCGGCTCATCCCGCTGACCGGTCTGACCCTGCCCTTCATCTCCTACGGAGGCTCTTCGATCGTCTCGAACGCGGCCATCATCGCGCTGCTGCTGCGGATCAGCGACTCCTACCGCAGGCCCGACCCGGCCACCCCGGCCGCGCCGCTGTTCGACCCGAACGCCGTCGCCGACAGCCCCACCCAGGCGGTGCGGACGACGTGAACGCACCCATCCGCAAGGTTGCCGTCGCCTGCCTGGTGCTGTTCACCGCCCTGCTGGTCAACGCCAACTGGCTGCAGGCGAAGCAGGCTGGTGAACTGCGTCACGAGCCGAACAACGCCCGCCAGATCACCGAACGGCTCGAACGGGAGCGCGGCTGGATCGGTGTGGCCGGCGGGCAGGCGATCGCGAGCTCGGTGCCGTCCGACGACGAGTACAAGTACCAGCGGCAGTACCCGGCCGGGAAGCTGTATTCCGCCGTCGCCGGCTACTACGGTCTGTACACTTCCGCGGGCCTGGAGCGCTCCCAGAACGACTTCCTCTCCGGAGAGGACGACCGCCTGTTCGTTTCCAAGGTTTCCGACCTGGTGACCGGACGCAAACAACGGGGTGGCAGTATCGTCACCACGCTGGTACCCCGGATCCAACAAATCGCGACCACCGCGCTCGGCAACCGTAAGGGGGCGGTCGTGGCGCTCGACCCGAAGACCGGCGAGATCCTTGCGATGGTGACCAGTCCGACATACGACCCGACGCCGCTGGCCAGCCACGACGAGGCCGCGGTCGGCAAAGCTGCCCAGGCGCTCAACACCGACCCGGACAAGCCGCTGCTCAACCGCGCGACCCAGGAGACCTATCCGCCCGGCTCCACCTTCAAGGTGATCACCGCGGCGGCCGCGCTCAACGCCGGCCGTCAGCTCGAGGAACGCATCGCCGCGCCCGACACGCTCCCCCTGCCGCAGAGCCGGACCGTGCTGCCGAACTTCGACAACGAACGCTGCGGGGACGGCCAGACAGACACCTTCATCCACGCCCTGACGATCTCCTGCAACACGGCGTTCGCCCAGCTCGGCATGGATCTCACCGACGACACCCTGCGCGCCCAGGCCGAGGCCTTCGGTTTCAACTCCACCATTCCCGACTTCCCCCTGCCGCTGGTGCCCAGCGTGTACCCGCCCCAGCAGCTCGACGGGGCACAGACCGCGCAGTCCGCCATCGGGCAGTTCGACGACCGGGTCACCCCGCTGCAGATGGCCCAGGTCGCCGCCGCCATCGGCAACAACGGGGTGATGATGCGGCCGTACATCGTCTCCGAACTGCTCGGCCCGGACCTCAAAGCGATCAGCCGCACCGAGCCGGAGGTCTACAAACGCCCCGTGAGCCCGGACGTCGCAGCCGACCTGAACACGATGATGCAGAGCGTGGTCAGCAACGGCACCGGTAGCAAGGCGCGGATCCCCGGTATCGCCGTCGCCGGCAAGACCGGCACCGCCGAACACGGTGACAACGAGCCCCCGCACGCCTGGTTCATCGGCTTCGCGCCCGCCGCCAACCCGAGCGTGGCCGTCGCGGTCGTGGTCGAGGACGGCGGCGGGGAGCTCGGCACCGGCGGCGCGGTCGCCGCGCCCGTGGCCCAGCAGGTCATGAAGGCAGCATTGGACGTTCGACAGTGACCGGCCCACCACCGCCAGGCGTCCCGGGGCCGGGCCCGGGCCTGCCGGGATCGGGCGTTCCAGCACCGCGGGTTCCCCCGGGACCGGGCGTTGCGGCGCAGGGCGGGCCGGCCGTGCCGCCCGGCGCGCCCGCCTCGTCACCGGCCGCCGCGCAGCCGTTCGGCGCCTCGCCAAAGGGCATCGTCCTCGACGGCCGCTACCTCCTCGAGGGACGTATCGCCACCGGCGGGATGGGCGAGGTGTGGCGGGGCCTCGACCGCACCCTCGGGCGTCCCGTCGCCGTCAAGCTGCTGCGCCCGGAGTACGCCAGCGACGAGCTGTTCCTGGTCCGCTTCCGCGGCGAGGCCCGGCACGCCGCCCGGGTGTCGCATCCGGGTGTGGCGTCCGTCTACGACTACGGCGAGGTCGTCACCGATGGTGATCGTCCGACCGCCTATCTGGTGATGGAGCTGGTCGAGGGCGAGCCCCTGTCGGCGTTGCTGCACCGGGAGAAGCGCCTGTCCCCGGAGAAGACCCTGGACGTGCTCGGGCAGGCCGCCGACGCCCTGCAGGCCGCGCACACCCTGGGCGTCGTGCACCGGGACGTCAAGCCCGGCAACCTGCTGCTGCGAACCGACGGCGCGATCAAGGTCACCGACTTCGGGATCGCACGCGCGGTGGACGCCGCGCCGCTGACCGCCACCGGGATCATGATGGGCACCGCCTACTACGTCTCCCCCGAGCAGGCCTCCGGCCGGACGGTGACCCCGGCCAGCGACGTGTACTCCCTCGGCGTGGTGGCCTACGAGTGCCTGGCCGGCCGGCGGCCCTTCGACGACCGCAACCCGATCGTGGTCGTGATGGCGCACCAGCAGGACGACCCCCCGCCGCTGCCGCCCGACGTCCCCGAGCCGGTGCGCAACCTCGTCCAGGCGGCGATGGCCAAGGACCCGGCCCAGCGGCCGTCGTCGGCCGGCTCGTTCGCCCGCACCGCCGCCACGATCCGTCGCAACCTGTGGAACGCGGACATGACCCGCCGGGCCGGCGGGCCGGCGCCCGCGCCCCGGCCGGACCCCGCCGGGGATTCCACCGGGCGGTGGCCCGGACCGACGGGAGCACCCGGGCCGGGCACGGGCGGGGCGGGGACCGACGGGGATCGGCCACCGTCCTGGACCCGCCGGCACACCCGGGACGACAGCTTCCCCGAGGACAACCGGCCGTATCGGGACGCCCGGCCGTCCTGGGACGCCGGCGCCGCCCACGACGGCCGTCAGCCTGGCCAGGAACCGCCGGGGACGTCGGCGGGCACGCCCCCGGGCGCCTGGGACACCCCGCCCCGGCCGCCCACGTCCGGCGGCGGATACCCGGCGGACGGCTACCCGCCCCCCGGACACCGGGAGGCCGGCTATGCCGGTGCGAGCTCCGGTGCCGGCTACGACACCGGTTATGAGACCGGCTACGAGGCCGGTGGCTATGACGCCAGCTACAACACGGGCTACGACACCGCGAGCCGACCGGACATCCGGCCGACGAACGTCGCCCGGCTCCAGCCGCCCGGCAACCGCCCGACCTCCGCGCTGCCGCCGTCGGACGCGCGGGGGGCCCGGCGACGACGCCCGCGCGGCCGGGCCGCGGGGGGCCCGGCGTCCGCGGGCAGGCGACGGCTATCACTTCCAGTACTGATAGCACTACTGATCGCCGCAGTTGCGATCACCGCGCTGGTCACCCGGTCGATCGCCGGATCCAGTGGATCATCCGAAGGCGCGCCGGCCCTGACCCGGGCGGTGCACGGACCCGGATCCGAGGATGGCATCGTCACCGGTGACAGTACGACCGGGACCGACGGTGTCACGGACGGCATCCGGACCACCGGCGGCCTGGGCGGCCACACGGCCGCAACCGGGCCAGATGTCCGGGAAGCGTCCGCGGGTACCGGCCCGGGAAGCGGAAAGGCGAGCACGGGTGGCAGTCGTGACTGAGGCGTTCGGAACCGAACCTCGCCTGGTGGGCGGGCGCTACGAGCTGGGCGAGGTCCTCGGGTACGGCGGCATGGCCGAGGTCTACCGCGGCCGGGACGTCCGCCTCGGCCGCGAGGTCGCGGTCAAGGCGCTGCGGGCCGACCTCGCCCGGGACCCGACCTTCCTGGCCCGCTTCCGCCGCGAGGCGCAGTCCTCGGCCGCCCTGAACCACCCGGCGATCGTCTCGGTCTACGACACCGGCGAGGATCTGATCAACGGCACGACCGTCCCGTACATCGTGATGGAGTACGTGGAAGGCCGCACCCTGCGGGATGTGCTCCAGCAGGAGGGCCGGTTCAGTGAACGCCGGGCCATGGAGATCACCTCCGACGTGTGCGCGGCCCTGGACTACAGCCACCGGATGGGGATCATCCACCGGGACATCAAGCCCGCCAACGTCATGCTGTGCCAGGACGGCTCGGTCAAGGTGATGGACTTCGGCATCGCCCGGGCGACCACCGCGACCACGTCCAACATGACGCAGACCGCCGCGGTGATCGGCACCGCCCAGTACCTGTCGCCGGAACAGGCCCGCGGCGTCCGTGTGGACGCGCGCAGCGACGTCTACTCGACGGGTGTGCTGTTCTACGAGCTGCTGACCGGGCAGCCGCCGTTCCGTGGCGACTCACCGGTGGCCGTCGCCTACCAGCACGTGCGGGAGAATCCTCAGCCGCCGTCCAGCCACGACCGCGCCATCACGCCCAACGCCGACGCGATCGTGTTCAAGGCGATGGAGAAGGATCCCGACCACCGCTACTCCACCGCCGGGCTGATGCGGGACGACCTCGAGCGGGCCCTGGCCGGCCGCCCCATCTACGCCCCCCAGCTCGACAGCGACCAGCTCACCACCCGGCTGGGCGCCTCACCCGCGGTCACCGCGGGGACACACATGATCTCCCGCGGCCGCGGCCCCTACGACGACGGTCCGGACGACCCCTACGGCCGCACCGGCGGCTACGGGACGGGCGGTTACGACCGGGCCGGCTTCGGCGGCCCCGGGGGGGGCGACAGCGGGCCGCTGCCGGAGAAAAGACGTTCGGACGCCTGGAAGTACATTCTCGCCGGCCTGTCCGTGGTGGCGGTGTTCGTCGTCGTCACCATGATCGCGACCAACATGCTCGGCGGCGGGGGCGGGAACGGCGACGACACCACCGCCGACACCGCGACGATCCCGACGAACCTCATCGGGCAGAAGTTCGAGACGGCCAAGAACAGCCTGAGCTCCGCCGGCTTCACCAACATCGTCTCAAAGGTCGTCGAGAACAACGAGCCGAAGGACCTGGTGGTCGAGGTCGACCCGGCCCCGGGCACCGCCGCCTCGAAGAGCGCGCCGATCACCCTCAGCATCTCGAAGGGGCCGGGTGACCTCGCCGTTCCGGACGTGGCCGGGCTGACCCAGGCCGCGGCCACCGCCAAGCTGAAGGAGGCCGGGCTGACGGTGAAGACCTCCGCCTTCACCGACGCGACGACCCGCCGAGCCGGACTGGTCGAGTCCAGCGACCCGGCGGCAGGCACGTCGGTGGCTCCTGGTGACGATGTGATCATCTACGTGGTGAGCACGCAGGCGACCGTCCCGAACGTGACGGACCAGCCTGTCGACCCCGCCAAGTCCGAACTGGAGCGCTACGGCTTCAGGGTCGTCCAGCAGGCCGTCGCGAGCAGCAAGCCGACGGGCACCGTCGTCTCCCAGAGCCCCGGCGGCGGCTCGGCGGCCCGCGGGTCGACCGTGACGCTCTACGTCTCCCAGCAGCAGGCCATCAACACCCAGACGCCCACACCGTCACCGAGCGCCAGCGCGACTCCGAGCAAGACACCGTCGCCGAACCCGAGCTCCACCGGCGGCGGCCTCGGCGGCCTGCTCGGCTGACGGGCCCCTGCCTGCTCTGATCCCTCCGTCAGGCGAAAGCCGCCTGGCGGAGGGTCTCGACCTCGGCCGACAGCGTCGGCGCGGCCGACAGCGCGGCGTCGTCCCCGCAGACCGACAGCCAGCGGGCCAACAGCAGATGACCACCCTGCGTAAGCACTGACTCCGGGTGGAACTGGACGCCCTCCAGCGGGAGGGTCCGGTGCCGCATCGCCATCACCACACCGCTGTCGGTCCAGGCGGTGACCTCGATCTGAGCCGGGAGAGTCGCCCGGTCCACGGCGAGCGAGTGGTAACGGGTTCCGATGAACGGCGACGGCAGGTCCGCGAGCACCCCGACCCCGCGGTGGCGCACCACGGACGTCTTGCCATGCAGCAGCTCGGGTGCCCGGCCGACCGCCGCGCCGAAGGCGACCCCGAGGGCCTGATGCCCCAGGCACACCCCGAGCATGGGGATGCTGGCCGCCGCGCATGCCCGGATCATCGGCACGCTGACCCCGGCCGCCTCCGGCGTGCCCGGGCCGGGTGACACCAGCACCCCGGCGACGCCGAGAGCGGTCAGCTCGTCGACGTCGACCTCGTCGTTGCGGCGGACGACGCTGTCCGCTCCGAGCTGGCCCAGGTACTGCACCAGGTTGAACACGAACGAGTCGTAGTTGTCGACCACCAGGATTCGCATGATTCTCCTCTTACCACCGAATCCGCCGCGGGATCCGGTGGATCCTGGCGCGGGATGTGGCGGTGACCGGCCCGTGAGCGCCCGGGCCGGCGACCGTCGGTCAGTTGCCGTCGGTGGCAGCCGGCCCGTCGGTGGCAGCCGGCCCGTCAGCGGCAGCCGGCCCGTCAGCGGTGGCCTGCCGCTGGGCCTTTGCCTGCTCCTCGTCACGCAGCGCGCGGCGCAGCACCTTGCCGATCCCGATCTTCGGTAGTGACTCCGTCCGGAACTCAATGATCTTCGGGACCTTGTAGGCGGAGAGCCGTTCGGAACAGTACACCCGCACCTCGTCGACGGTGAGCGACGTACCGGGCCGCAGCACCAGGAACGCCTTCACCGTCTCGCCACGGTACGCGTCCGGGATACCGATCACCGCGGTCTCGGCAACCTCGGGAATCCCGGCGAGCACATCCTCGATCTCGTTGGGCGAGATGTTGAACCCGCCCGCGATGATGAGCTCCTTCTTCCGGTCGACGATCTCGAACCAGCCGGCGGCGTCCATCCGGGCGACGTCACCGGTGGACAGCCATCCGTCGTCGCTCAGCACGGTCCTGGTGGCCTCCGGGTTCCCCCAGTACCCGGCGAACACCTGCGGGCCACGGATGAGCAGTTCTCCGGGCTCCCCCACCGGCACTTCCCGCGTGTTGTCCTCCAGGTCGACGATCTTCGCTTCGGTGGACGGGAAGGGCAGGCCGATCCAGCCGGGGCGAAGCTGGCCGCGCAACGGACCGGCATGGGTCACCGGGGACGCCTCGGTCATGCCGTAGCCCTCGACGACCGGGGTACCGGTCGCGCCCTCCCACTGCCGCTGCAGCTCACCGGGCAGCTTCATCGCACCGGAAATGCACCCTCGGATCGAGGTCAGGTCGACGTTCTTCGACCGGGGATCGTCCAGCAGCGCCCGGTAGATCGGTGGCACGCCCGGGAAAATGGTCGGACGGTGCCTGGCGATGGCGTCGAGTACCAGGGTCACGTCGAATTTCGGTACGAGCACAACATGCCCGCCGATCAGCATTCCCACCGTCATGCACAATGTCAGCCCATACGCGTGGAACATCGGCAGGACCGCGAGGACGGCCTCCCGCCCGACCTGCGCGTCGGCGAACCACGCCCGGCACTGCACAGCATTGGCGACGAGATTACGATGGGTCAGCATCGCACCTTTGGCCGGACCGGTCGTCCCCGTGGTGTAGAGCAGGATCGCGACATCGGACGTGGCCACCGGCACCGACATCCGCACCGGCGCGGCCCGGCCGCCGCGGTACACGTCGAGGAAAGCGTGGGCGCGGGCGCCGACGGGCAGCTCCGTCACGATTTCGGCACGCTTCCGGCGGGCCGGTGGAATGGGCAGCCGCAGCAGCAACTGGTCTTTTCTCGGCAGAAAGTCGGGAATCGACGTGGAAATCACCTCGCGAACCCTGGTCCGGCCGGAGCGGCGGGCCGCCTCCACCACCGCGTAGGCGCGGTCCAGACACACCACGTACTCGGCTCCGCAGTCGGAGAGCTGGTGGGTCAGCTCGGCCTCGGTGTAGAGCGGGTTGGCCTCGGCCACGACCGCGCCCAGCCGCAGCACGGCATAGAAGGCAATCACGTGTTGCGGACAGTTCGGCAGAATGAGCGCCACCCGGTCACCGGCGGCGACACCGAGCTTCGCCAGACCACCGGCGAACGCGTCGACATACTCGCGAAGCTGGCTATAGGTCAGCGTCGTCCCGAAGAAGGAGATCGCCGGATTCGCGGGAAACTCCGCGACGGCGTTCTCGAACATCTGACCCAGCGTGATATCGGGGATCTCGACCTCGGCGGGGACACCGTCAGCGTACGACGACTGCCACGGCCGGTCAGCATAGGTGACGGTCTCGAGCGTGCCGGTCTCCCGCTCGGTTGTCGATCCACCTGGCATCGCGGACACCTTCCCTTGTCGGACTGCGGTTGGGCGTCATTCTGGCAAGGAAACGACAGGGAAACAGCTCCCGGGAGGCGCGATTTCTCCGATCACCGGCACGCGCGGCTTCCATGGCCGCCACAGCGGTGTCCACAGCCGTATCCGTGACGGCAGCCCACAGCGTATCGACGATATTGTCACGTTTCGTCACTGACTCGGTGTTCCCGTCGGACGGAGCACGCCCACGTCCCTCCCAGTGGCGGGCGTGGACGCAGCGCAAACGATCCGGTCGTGAACCACCACGGACACCGGGGCTGGGGCTGGGAAGCCCCCCGAGCGCAGCACCGAGCAGCAGGGAGGCCACGACACCGGAAGTCCCCGAGCCTGCCCGGCCTGTCCCAAATCCCGGTTCCCGGAGGCGAACACGGAAGATCGGGAGCATCCACTTTCACCCCTTCGGGTGCCCCGGCGCGTCCCGGCACAGTAGATGTCTACCCTGTGAAACGGGCGATCCGCACCCGCGCGGCCATCCGGCCCAACCGGCGGCGCGGGTGACACTTCGCCCACGGAGATCATACAGTGCACCGAGGAGCTCTGAAGTGCCCGTTTCCCGGCGTCGCAAGAAGAAGTCGACCAGCGCACCACCCCAGACCACCCAGTTGCGCAAGCGCAAGCCACCGTCGCCCCCCTGGATGGGCGCGCTGATCCTTGCGCTCTTCCTGATCGGGATCGCCTGGCTGCTCGTCTACTACTTCTCCAACGGCGACATCCCCGGGATGGACAGCCTCGGCGCCTGGAACATCCTCATCGGCTTCGGTTTCGTCGTGGTCGGCCTCGGCGTCTCCACCCAGTGGCGCTAGGCCTTCGCCAGCAGGCCTTTCTCCGGGGAATCCTCGACCTTCCGCGGATCCGTCGATCTTCGGTGGATCCGCGTCCGCGCGGGTGCGCGGGCGTCCGCGCCGGCGGGTGTCCGCCGGGCGGATCCGGCCGAGGATCCGGTTGGCCACCGGGCGGCCCGCGCCGCCGAGCGGGCGGAACTTCCACCGGTGTCATTCATCCCCAACGGTTGTCCACAGTGTGGATATCGCTACGGGTGAACATCGCTGCCGGTGAACATCCGTTTCGGCGGGACGCCGCCGCGGGCAACATCACGGCGCGCCGGGACACCCGGGGACGCAACGGTCAGGACACCGGAGTTGGCCCAGGCGCGCCCGCGGCATCCTCGGCCCGGATGACGTGCATGACCGCGTTGATGAGAGCCAGATGGGTGAACGCCTGCGGGAAGTTCCCCAGGTGCCGGCCGGTGCTCGGGTCAAGCTCCTCCGCGTAGAGGTCCAGCGGGCTTGCGAAGCTCAGCAGGCGCTAGCAGTGCTGCCTGGCACGGACCACCTCACCGATCTCCACCAGGGCGGATGTCAGCCAGAACGAGCACATGAGAAAGGCGCCCTCCGTCCCGGTCAGGCCGTCGTCGGTCTCCTCCACGCGGTAGCGCAGCACCAGGCCGTCGACCGTCAACTCGTCGGCGATCGCAAGGATCGTCGCGCGTACCCGCGGATCGGTTGGCGGCAGGAATCCCAGCAGCGGCATGAACAGCAGCGACGCGTCCAACGCCTTCGATCCGTAACACTGGGTGAAGACTCCGCGCTCATCGAGACCGTTCGCGCACACGTCGGCGTGTATCTCGTCGGCGACGGCCGCCCAGCGGGCCGCGGTCTTGGCGTCCCCACGCATCGCCGCCAGCCGCCGGCCCCGGTCGGCGGCGACCCAGCACATCACCTTCGACGAGGTGAAGTGCCGTAGTTCCCCCCGCACCTCCCAGATGCCGCAGTCCGGCTCCCGCCAGTGCTCGGCGGCGGTCTCCACCAGCCTGACCAGCACCGGCCACAGCCGCTCCGAGAGATAGTTACGCGACCGGGTGTGCAGGTAGACCGAGTCGAGGATCGCACCCCACAGGTCGTGCTGGCGCTGGGAGAACGCCGCGTTGCCGACCCGGACCGGGAACGCCCCGTCGTAACCGGACAGATGCCCGAGGACCTGTTCGTCCAGCCGGCTCTCGCCACCGACCCCGTACATGATCTGTAGGTCGTCGCCGTTCTCGCAGACGTCCGCGATGAACGAGAAGAAGTCGTTCGCCTCGTAGTCGAGTCCCAGGGTGTACAGGCCCCACAGCGCGAACGTGGAGTCACGGATCCAGCTGTACCGGTAGTCCCAGTTACGCTCACCCCGCGGTGTCTCCGGCAGGGACGTGGTGGACGCCGCGAGCAGCGCCCCGGTCGGGGCGTAGGTCAGGCCCTTGAGCGCCAGCGCGCTGCGCTGCAGATGCCCACGCCACGGATGGTCCGGGAAGACCCCGCGGGAGAGCCACTGCCGCCAGAACGCGGTCGTCCGCGTCACAGCCGCGGTCGCCTCCGCGTAGCTGGTGGGCAGGAAGGGGTCACTGGCCCGCCAGGTCAGGGCCACGAAGGCCGTCCCGCCCTCGGCCAGGGTGGTCCTCGCGTGCGCCCGGCGGCCGTCGAAGCCCAGCCGGAGATCCGTCCGTAGCCGCAGGGTCAGGTCGGGATGCGAACGGATCCGTGGGCCGGGCCGCTCCGACGGGCCGCGCCGGCCGTCGTCCGGCCCACCTCTCGCCGGCACGGCGTCGCCGGCCCGGCCCGTGCCGCCAGGGACGGTGACCGCGCTGCCGTAACCGGCGTCCTCGTAGGCCCAACTCCCCGGCCGGCGGCCGTAGTCGAAGTTGGGCTCGCACAGCAGGGCGAGATCGACACTGCCGTGCTCACAGCGCGCGAGCCGGAGCAGGACGTGTTCGGCGTCCCAGTCCGTCGGGGTACGCCGATGGGTGTTGGACCGCTGCTGGGTGCGATGCCAACGTCCGACGATGAGACAGTCGGTGACGATGAGCCAACCGTTGGGTGTCTGCCAGGTGGTCTCGAGGATGTTCGTGCCCGGCAGGTACCGGCGCCCGGCCGGGATCATCGTCCGCTCCGGACCGAACCGAAAACCGCCCGCCGACCGGTCGACGATCGCGCCGAACACCGACGGATCATCCGGACGCGGCAGGCACATCCACTCGATGTTGCCGCTCGGGGCGACCAGACATGTGGTCTCACAGTCGGAGAGAAAGCCGTATTCGGCAATGGGCGGAAACGGACTGACGCTGCTACGCCGGGTGGGCGGCGACACCGTCTGGAATCCGGTCTGGAACCCGGTCTGGAACGCTGTCTGGAACGAGGCCACGTCCGCTCTTCTCCTTCTCCGGCCGCAGGCCCCGGCAGCGGGGTGCGGTACACAGGCCAGACCATCATCCAAAGCGACGGCGAAAAAGCGGATAGTAATCGTCATGAAGATCGACCCAATGCAGGCCGGGCGGTGGTCGGCCCGCGCGGGCGGGCGGCGGCGCTGGATGTGCCGCAGGATGTGCTGTGCTGGGTGACATGCGGGATGACGACTTCGCCGGCCGGGACATCATCGGCCCACGGCACGCCGACGACGGCCGTACCGGCGCCGACGACGCCCACGGCACCCGTACCGGCGCCGATGCGGGTGCCGGTACCGATGCGGGCGATACCGGCGCCGGCCGTGCCGGTGACGCCGGCGCGCACGCCTGGTCGCCGCCCTGGTGGCGGGTGGCCGGGTATGCCCTCGCCGGCGCGTTCCTGCTCGCGGTCGCTGCCGTGGGTGCGCTCGCCGCCCACCTGGGGTCGCTGGACCGTCCCGGCCGGCTGTTGATCGGGGTCGCGGGGGTGGGGCTGTTGCTGCTGGCCGGCCGGGACGCCCTGGCCCGGCCGGCGCTGCGCGTGGATCAGGGCGGGGTCGACCTGGTGGACGGTATCCACCGGCGGCACCTGCCATGGGCCGCCGTACTACGGGTGCGTGCCGGCACCCTGACGCACAACCGTCGCGCTGTGCACGTCCGCGTCCTCACGGTCGAGACGATCGACGGCCCGGTCATGCTCAGCCGTCGCCAGCTCGGCGCCGAGCCCGAACGGATCGCCGAGACGGTGGAGGAGATCCGCCTGCGCCTGCGCTGACCCGCCGGATCGCCGGATCGCTATTGGACGATCGCCGACAGCGGCGTCGACGTCACCGCGGATGTCTGGAGGACCGCGGCGAGCAACAGCGCGGCAAGGACAGCGCCCACCGCGACCGCCTGTACCCACCCGCGGCGCGCCGGCACATAGGCATAGATCACCCCTACCACGAGCCCGGCCACGAGCCCGCCGATATGGCCCCACTTGTCGATCCTGGCGATGGTGAACGTGATGATCAGGTTGATGCCGACAATGATGAGGATCGCCGAGGTGTCGGCGCGCAGCCGTCTGGCGATCACGTAGTACGCCGCGAAAAACCCGAACACCGCGGTGGACGCCCCGACCGAGAACGTGTTCCAGCCGTTGATCAGATAACTGAGCGTATTGCCACCGATGGCGCAGACAACGAACAGGGCTAGATAACGCGCCCGTCCGAGGATCTGCTCAAGCTGGGAGCCGAGCAGGTACAGCGCGTACATGTTGAACAGGATGTGCAGGACGCCCGCGTGCAGGAAGGCCGCGGTCAGCAGCCGGTAGTACTCGTCGTTGGCCGCTATGCCCGGACCGTACAGGGAGTAGTCCAGGGTGAAGGTGTTGTCGGGGCCGCTGCCGGTCAGGCCCGGCAGCCCCTGCAGGGCGTACGCGGCCACGCAGAGCCCGATGAGCAGCTGGGTGATCAGCCCGGGATGCCTGATCCTGGCCCGGCCGCCCAACGAGGTGATCGGCCGCCGGGAGGCAGCGCCACGGCGCGACGCCGCGGCGCCCTCCTCCGGGCAGTGGAACCCGACGGCCGCCGGACGCATGCACTCGGGGCAGATCGGGCGCCCGCACCGCTGGCAGGAGACGTAGGTTTCCCGGTCGGTGTGCCGGTAGCAGTAGGGAGCGGGACGAGGATGCGCCGCCGGCCCCCGATCCGGCGGGCCCGTGGGCCGGGAGCCGGTGGCGGAGAGGGCGTCCGGCGTCCAGCCGTCGGAGGGATCCGAGGATCCATCCGCGGGCCGCCAGCCGGCCGGCTCCGGTGGCTGCCCGGACGCGTGGTACTGCCCAGGCAGCTGATGCCGACGCGGGCCGGGCGCCCGGACGGCACCCGCATCCACCGCCCGGCGGGGATCCGGGACATCCGGTTCCGCGGGCCTCGACCAGGGTGGGTTCATCGCAGCGGTCCCGACACCTTCGCTTCCCCGTCCGCCTTCCCGTTCCCGCTGGCCGCTACGCCTGCCGGCGTTCGACGACGACCTGCGTGACGATGACGTCGCTGGCCGGGCGGTCCTGGGACCCGGTCGGCACCTTGCTGATCGCGTCGACGATGTCGGTGCCGTTGGTGACCTCGCCGAAGATGGTGTGCTTGCGGTCCAGCCAGTTCGTCGGCGCCACGGTGATGAAGAACTGGGAGCCGTTCGTCCCCGGGCCCGCGTTCGCCATCGCCAGCAGGTACGGACGGGAGAAGCGCAGCTCCGGGTGGAACTCGTCGGCGAACTTGTATCCCGGGCCGCCGCGGCCGGTACCCAGCGGGTCACCGCCCTGGATCATGAAACCCGGGATCACCCGGTGGAAGATCGTGCCGTCGTACAACGGTGCCTTCTTCTTCTCACCCGTCTGGGGGTCGGTCCACTCCCGCTTGCCCGTGGCGAGATCAACGAAGTTCGCCACCGTCTTCGGCGCGTGGTTCTTGAACAGCAGGATCTCAACGTCACCCTGAGTAGTCTTCAGTGTAGCGTACAGCTCCTCGGCCATGAGCCTCTCTTCCGTCGTACCGGTAGCGGCTGATCGCCGGTGGCGCCGAATGTCGCGTCGCAGGTCCAACGATCGCCGTGCTGGGAATGCTCCGCTGATGGTATGCGTCCGGCCGTATGCGTCCGGCCGTATGCGGCCAGCCGCGCGCGACCGATCGCGCGGGAGCGGCCACATGGGATCGGTCGTGTACGCCGCGTTCCGGCAGGGGCCGGTAGAGCCGCCGGCCCCTGCCGGGCTCGCACTCGCCCCTGCGGGCACCGACAGATCCGTCCTGGCGATATCCAGCGATACGCCAGGAGCGAATATTTTGTCACGATTCGTACACTGGTTGTGCTTAGCTCAATTGTGGGTAGGGACAGATTCAGCAGACCGTAACGCGAGTTGCACGAAGGGAAGCCGATGAGCGACAAACGAGAGAGCAGACGGTGGCGTGGTCGCGATTCTTCCGTGGCCGAAACGCCTGCGGGGCTTCGTTTCGGACCGCTGATGGTGAGCCGGGTCCGTGGTGGTCACAATCTTTCCGCGACCGAAACGCCCGCGGAACGCCGCTTCGGACCGCTGACAGGCCGAACCCGAGGCGGCCAGGACCCCTCCGCGGCCGAGACACCCGGAGGGCCGGCCCAGCGGGCCCAGCAGGCCCAGCGGACTGGGCGGGCTCGACAGGCCCAGGTTGCCCGGTCGCTGACGGAGAGGATTTCCAGCGCGGCCGGGCACGTGCCCACCGAGAAGATCCCGGCCGCGTCCAGCGCTGTCACCGACCGTGCCGGCAAAGCGGTGACTCAGGCTGCCACCCTCGCCAGCACGATGTCCGAACGTGCCGGGCAACAGATCGACAGGACCCGTTCCCAACGAGCCACCAGCCGGGAGGAAAAAGTGCGTGCCCACACGGAGAAGACACAGCACCTGCTGGAACAGCAGCTGGCCAGAGCCGAGCACAAGCTCCAACGGATACACCGCCGCCGGCGACGCGGCATGACGGCGATCCTGCTGGTCGGCGCGGGCGCGGCAAGTGCCGCCGCGGCGGCCCGCGGCGGCGTCCGACAGCCCCAGCAGGCCGGGCCCGACGACACGACCGCGACAAGGGGTCCTGGAGCCGAATCGCCCGACGAAATCGGCTGGAACGACGACCCGGAGAGCTCCCGTCCAACAGTGTGAGCGGGTAGCTCAGCATCCCGGGAAGCGCTGGACACGGCGTCCGTCCGGGCCTTACGCCAGCATCATCCACGGTCGCGGACGACGGTCAGGGGCAGGCCGACGCGGTAGGCGGCCGGAGCACCCTCCGGTACGGCCGGACGTACCGGACGTACCGGAGGGACCCGCCGGTACGGTGACCCGAGCGGCGGACGCTGGTCCGGTTCGCCGCTGTTGGGCCACATCGCCATCGCGCGTTCAGCCTGCGCGACAATGGTCAGTGACGGGTTGACGCCGAGATTGGCCGATATCGCCGCCCCGTCGACGACATGCAGACCGTCATATCCGAACACCCGCTGATAGGGGTCGACGACCCCGCTGGACGGAGAATCCCCGATCGCGGCTCCACCAAGGATGTGCGCCGTCAACGGAATATCGAAAATCTCCGTCAGTGTGCCGCCGGGAAAACCACCGATACGCCGGGCGATCCGCCGGGTCGCGTCGTTACCGGCCGGAATCCAGGTCGGGTTCGGCTCGCCGTGCCCCGGCCTGCTGGTCAGCCCGTGCCCGCCGAACAGGCCCCGCCGACGGACAACCGTGAGCGAGTTGTCCCGGGACTGCATGACCAGCGAGATCATGGTGCGTTCCGACCAGCGCCACGGCAGCGGCGCGTAGAGGAACAGAAACGGATGACGCAACGCTTCGCCGACGAATGTGAGCCATCGTGGTATCCGCCGGCCGCCGTCCGTCATGAGGGTGGCCAACAGGGCCAACGCGTTGCTGCCCCGGCCGTATCGGACGGGCTCGACATGGGTGTCCGCGGCCGGATAGAAGGACGACGTTATCGCCACCCCCCTGGTGATCCGCTCGTCCGGATGGAGCCTGGTGGCGCCGATGATGGACTCCGAGTTCGTCCGGGTGAGCACGCCGACCCGCGCCGAAAGCGCTGGCAGCACCCTGGTGTCCCGCATCGTGAGCAGGAGCCGCACGGTACCGAGCGTCCCGCCGGCGAACACCACCTGGCGCGCCCGCCACGTCCGCCGTCGGTGGCGAACCCAGGATCCGGTACGTACCGTCTCCACCTCGTAGCCGCCGTCGGGCAGCGGGCGCACGGTGGTGGCCTCGGTGTCGGGAAAGACCTGGGCGCCGGTCCTCTCGGCCAGATAGAGATAGTTGTGGTCAAGGGTGTTCTTGGCGTTCCAACGACAACCGGTCATGCACTCGCCGCACTCACGGCATCCGGTGCGGGTCGGCCCGGCACCCCCGAAATAGGGATCCCCGACTTCCGCACCGGGTTCCTTCCGGCCGTCCCGGCCGAAGAAGACACCCACGTTCGACGGTTTGAAGGTGTGCCCGACACCCATTTCCTCGGCGACCGCCCGGTACACCTCGTCGGCGTAGGTGACCGTCGGGTTCGGCACCACCCCGAGCATGCGTTCGGCCTGGTCGTAGTAAGGCGCCAACTCCTCGCGCCAGTCGGTGACATGCCTCCACTGCGGGTCGGTGTAGAACGCCTCCAGCGGACGGTAGAGCGTGTTCGCGTACACCACCGAGCCCCCACCGACAGCGGCTCCGGACAGTACGAGTACACGGCCGAGCATGGTGAACTTCTGGAATCCGTGGCAGCCCAGCCGGGGTGCCCACAGATAACGGCGGATGTTCCAACTGGTCCGGGGCAGCGCGTCGGGGGGAAACCTGCGGCCGGCCTCCAGAACGACGACCCGGTACCCCTTTTCCGCGAGTCGGAGCGCGGCGACGCTGCCACCGAATCCGGAACCAATCACGATCACATCGGCGTCCGCGCCCGCGGGTGCTCTCTCTTCCGCCCCGGCGCGAGGCGACTCTTCCGATCTGGCGCGAGAAAGGACCGGCGGCCGCCAGCGCCCGGCCAGCCAGCGCCCGGCCAGCCAGCGCCCGGCCGCCACAGCGGGCTCGCTCTTCTCCGACCCGGCGCGAGCCCCCTCGCGGCGGCGGAACCGGCCCCGGCTCGCCGCGCTCCGGGCTGCCGTGCCGTCGGCGCCGGACACGCCGCCGCTCGTACCGCCACCGGACATACGCTCACCCCCACCACATGTATCCCGCGCCCAAGAGATCGTCGTCCGCGCGGGTCCTCTTCAGCGGAACCCTCCCCAGCCCGTATGGAAGCCTGTGCGGACCCGGACGACTCCGGCCCCGAACGGGCTCCGCCCCCGGAGTTGGCTTCCCGGGCGGGGACGACCGCCGCGGGTGTGGTCGTCCAGGCCCTGACCCGCGGTCTCTCATCATCACCGCATCGGCCGCGAAGGCAACACCTCCGCCGACGGCGAACCAGCCGATGTTCCAGCCAGCATCAACAGTGCTCGAGCGGGGCTTGCCCTAAGCAGCGCCGGTGGCGCGATGTGGACGGGTACGGGCCTGCGCGGCTCCGGCGGCCGCGGCCTGCTCTATCGCGGCAAGTTCTGGCAGTCCGGACGGGACCTGCCGCGGCATGGCCACAGGCGACGGGGCCTGCGCTGGTGCGGCCGCAGCCGGAGCGGCCGGGCTGGCACGGTGATCAGCGGCGACAGGTGCCGGGGCCCACGACCGGCACGACCGGCACAGGCATTCCGCGGACGACGCCGGCAGATGGTCCAGACGCCGCAACACATGGTCGACGGGGTCGTCCACCCGGCCGGCTCCAGCGCTGGAGCCCACGGTGTCCACCAGGTGCATGGCCAGTTCCGCCGCGTTCCACAAGCCGGCGGCAAGGATGTGGACGATCCGGTCCCTGGCGACGGCAAGGGTCTGCGGGTCACGTCGGATGGCCCGGGCGAGCGTGGCGACGACCTGCTCGGCCGCTTCGGCGACCAGCCGCCGTGGGGAGACGGGCTGGGCCGGGCTGCTTCCCACGGGGGCCTGCCCACTCCCGTCCGCTGGCGCCGCCCCGGCCCACACGGCTGCACCCGGTGCGATCCCATCCGATGCGATCCCAGCCGGCTGGCTCCCGATCACCGGGATGACCCCGTCCGGGGCGACAGCCTCGTCCGGCGCGGTCCCGCTCTGCCCGCTCGCGGGCGGCTGCTCGGTTTCGGAGTGAACGTTCCCGGACTGGGCGCTCTCGGGGAATTCGGGCTGTGCGCTCCCGGCTGCCCCCGCACCAGCCGTGGACGAGGTGTCCACAGCCGAGACGGCACCGGACCGTGTAACGGAAGGTGACGCCGTCATGCTCGTGGGAGGGGGCACCGGAGACACGGCCGCGGAGAAGGAACCAGCGGGGACGGACGCGGTGACCACGGAGTTGTCCCCGACCACCATCAGCGCCTTGGCCATGGCGGCGCCCGTGATGCGGGCGCGGCGTCGGGCGGCGGCGCTCGGCCGGTCCGAGGCAGGCCGCAGACCGGCCCGGCGGCGACGAGGTGTCACGGCGGCCGGCATGACGTCGGCTCGTTGGCCCGCCGGATACGGCGCGGCCGTGCTGGCCGCGGCGGCCGAGTCGGCCGCTACCGACGTACCAGCCGCTGCCACTGTTGCCACCGCTGTTGCCGCCGCGGGTGTGCCCGTGCGGACCTGGCCGGACATGGTCAGCGCGAAGCTCGCGGGCCGGCGAACGGCGGGCCGGCTCAGCCCGAGCAGCCAGCCCAGATCCCGCAACAGCCTGATCTGTCGTTGCACGTGGGTACGGCTGTAGCCGGTCTCGGAGGCCAACGTCACCAGCCCCGGAGAGCAGACCGCGATGGATTCGTCCAGGCCCGGGACCACCGGCTCGCCAACACGGACGCCGCAGTGGCTGGCAAGCGCGAGCGCGACGAGCTTGGCGGCGCGCGGGAGGCGCGAGCGCAGCACCGCGCGTTGCCAGGCCGAGGGATCCGCCACTGGTGTACCGGAATCGGGTGTGGGCATGAGTACCAGCACGCCAGGGATAGCAAGCTGCCTGCCGGCTGAGCCCTTCGCATCCGGCACCCGTGTGTTGTCGGCCACATTCCTCCTTCCGCCCAGTTGGTACCGACCAAACAGCGCGTCCCTAGCTGACAGCGGAGAGCTTCCCGCCGGGAACTCCACATCACCGGAGACGCCATGTCACATCACGTCATGCCACGTCGCCAGAGGCAGCGTCCGACGTGACGGCGGACGCCTCGACCTATGGCGTGTCCGATGGATACCCGGTCGCGCGAGCGGCGCCCAGACGACCAACATCCATCAGATACGCCCCGGGCCAAAGACGGAACGATCGCGTTCCCGGTGCGCCACCGACGGCCCGGATTCCTCCGTCACCGTCGGGTCAGAAGTGACACGATCATATTTACCGGTGCCTCCGGGGTTCCCACCGATTCCGGGGTTCCTACTGGATCAGTCACGCTGATCCAGCGGCCCGGAAGCTGATCCGGTGGGCCCGGATGCACGCCCCCACCCTCATTCCTCGATCCAAGATCCTATTGTCGGACCCGCCGACATCGTTCGATCCGCGTTCAAGCAAGGTACTCCGTCAGCAAGAACGACGAGGTGCCCGCCGGCCACCATCGCCACACGAGGACAACACAACTTCACGAAGTCGTTGTGTCAAAATTGGGTAACTGATTCATTTCTTTTGGCGGTCATCCCAACCATCCACGCAAAGAGGGAGGCGGATAGCAGCGCCTGTCGAGACGATCCCCTGTCGGCGACGAAGCGTCCCGAACACCACAAAATCATCGGATACCCAAAAGGATACATCGAGCGATCGGGTCACGAACCCCAAAGATCGACGAATCGGACGCGCCAAGGGTCGGAGCGAGCCGCACAATATCTCAACCGCATCCTGTAGAAGTACAAAACAAAACGCTACACAACGAAAATATGATCGATTCAGCGGCTGTCGGGTCCTGCCGCCCAGCCCTGACGCACAACCGTTTACGTCGCGGTCCGAGGCGACGGGACAGCCATGATCGATTCTTCCGAGGCTGACCGACGCGGCCCGAGCTCGGCGGAGTCGAGATCTCCGGAATCGAGAGTAGCGAGCCCGAGATCAGCCTGGTAGCCGCGGCCAAGGGTGCGACGTTCGAGATCGAGAAGGTGCCGCTTACGGCCGATGCCACCGGCGTAACCCGTCAGAGAGCCGCTGGAACCGATCACGCGATGGCACGGAATGATGATCGGGATCGGGTTGCGGCCGTTGGCGAGCCCCACCGCGCGGAAGGCCGACGGCCGTCCGACGGCCTTGGCGATCTCCGCGTAGCTGCTGGTCGCGCCGTAGGGGATGGCCGCCACCGCCTCCCACACCGCGCGCTGGAACGGTGTGCCGACCGGATGCAGTGGGACGTCGAAGGTAAGCAGATCACCGATGAAATACGCCTCAAGCTGTTCGATCACGTCCCGCAGGGACGCCGGATCCGGCTCGATGGCATCCGGCCACCGGGACCCCGCTGTTGGCTCCCCCATGTGGATCGCGCGCAGGCCAACATCATCACCAGCGAGCAGCAACGGCCCCAACGGGGAGCCCATCCTTGCATATCGGGTAACGCCCTCCACGGGGACTGACGCTACCGTTCGGCTACTACAGGGGGAAACGACTGGGTCACAACAGCACGGGATGTGTGCGAAGATCGCATGCTCATGGCCGAAGAAGCGATGAACATGATCCACTCAGGTAGTCATCCGCAAGATCGCAGGACGTCGTCGCGTACTCGGCAACGCTGGCAACCGCGTCCGCCTCCGGATGGGAGCCCAGCCAGGCCACCAGCAGCAGCCTGCGCAACAGGACGAACGTTGCGATCATGCTCTCCTCCTCGGCCGACACGGGCACGTGCCGTCGGTAGGAGGCGAGCCAGGCCTCGACGAGGTCACCCACCTCGGGCCGATGCTCGATGAAGGACAGGGATGCGGCCAGGTCGAAGAGGTACCAGCTGAACCCGCAGTCGTCGAAGTCGATGACCGTGGGTTCCTCCGACCGCCCGTTGACCAGCAGGTTCGCCAGGCGCATGTCCGCGTGGACGAGACCGAACCGGTCCGGGCCGGTACCGAACCGCTCGATCCTGCGGCGGATCTCCTCGACCGCCCGCGTCAGGACGGCGATCCCGTCACTGTCGATCACCTTCAGCCCGTTCTGATCGCCGTTGGCGACGATACGGATCCCGTCCTGCCAGCTCCCCCACCGACCCTGCGATCCGAGGGTCGTCCGCCATGTCCAGGCGAACCGGGTGAAGCCAGCCGGAGGCCGCCAGGCGCGGGCATGCTGGTGTAGCCGCGCCGTGATCTCACCCAGCGCGCTGAACCCACGTAGGAGACCCACGGCGTCCGACGGGTGCGGCGAGGATCCCCGCACCCACTCGAAGAGCGCCGCATAGCGCGGCTCACCAAAACCAGCTGACCGTGCTCCCAGAACGGATGGATCATATGCGATCACCGTCACCAGTTCTCCGTCCCGGCTCGGGACCACCGGCGGTGTACGGATGACACCGTCGTGACGCAGCGCCTGGATCCAGGCCAGCTCCGAAATGATCTCCTCAAGCGGATGGTAGCCGGGCCGGTACAGCCGTAACGCCCATCGGCGGCCCCCGGCCAGGTCGTCCACCTGGTATGTGATGTTCTCCGAAACTCCCAGCAAACTGACGGTAGGAGCAGAACCAAGATCATATGAGGTGAGCGCCCGCTCGGCCAGCGCATGCGCCCGGTCGAGGCCAGGCCACCCGAGGTCGGGAAGCACAGCGCTGATCGTAATCAGGCGGCGGTTCCCGTCCGGCAGCCGGCGGGAACGGGCAGGTCCATCGGGGGCGGGAGGTCATCGGGGGCGGGAGAAGGTACGCGGCGCCCCGTAGCCGGGGCCTCGCTCCGGTGGGCCTGTCCGGGACGTCCACCGCCACTGGACAGAGATCCGCCCCTCCACCACCTCGGGCACCTTGGGTACGGCGTGCAGCCAGTCGGCCTGGCAACGTCCGCCGAGAACAAGTAGGTCACCCGGACCCGGAGCGAGATCACGGGCGTCGCTGTCGTCGTTCAGAATCCGCCGCCCGGCAGGCACATGGCGGGACTTCACCAGGAACGGCCGGCGAGCACCCGTCGTGAGTATCGCGATCACCGTGTTGTCGAGCCAGCGCATCTCCCGGTCCCGATGAAAACCGACGCTGTCGTTGCCGTCCCGGTACCAGGACAATCCGAACCCGTCGAAATCAACCTGGTAGCGCCGGCGCAACGCGCGGTAGGCCTCAAGCAGGGCAGGAGAGGGCACCACCCGGCCACGGGCGATCCACGCGGTGAGCCGCGGTTCCTCCAGGTAGCGCTCATAACGCCACACGCTGCCCTGTTTCCACGGCAGGGTGCGGGCCAGTTCGGCGTAGAGCTGCTCCGCGCCGGTCATCCAGTTACGCGCCACGTCGATCCAGGAACGGTCATCCAGCTGAATCCGCTCGAAGGTGGCGTCCGGGGCGATCAGGCTGGTACCGCGGGCGCCCTCCCCAGCCGTCCCGACGGAAGCGTCCGGCCCAGGATCGGACGTCCCGGCTGGGGCTGGGAAATCGGATGTCATGTCCGCTCCCTGTCGACGAGTCCCCACGCGCGCGTCCACGTGTCGATGAGGGTGTTCGCGTCCGCCTCGGAAACCTCGACAAGGTCGTCGTCATCATGCCCGAGCCGGTAGAGACGAAGGTAGTCGGTCGTGTGCCATCGTCCGTCCCGGGAGAACACCTCGTCCGCGGGCAGCGTACCGTTCCGGCGACGGAAGATGCTTATCACCCCTTTTCCTGGAATCAGCGGATTGGTCGCGAAATAGTATGTCGTCCGGCTCACCGTGGCTCCTTACGTCAGATCCACTCCCTGCGTCTCCACTCCCTACGTCAGATCCACGGCGCCGGCCGGAACAGGTACCCGGGCGAAGACCGCGTTCTGTTCCGCGTCCAGTTCGCTTCGACGCGCCGCGCTGGTGCCGGGTAACCGGGCCTGCTCGTACAGTGCATGCGTGATCGTTTTTGCGTCGAAACTGTCAGCGGTGTGCAGCTGCAGCTCGAATGCCCGGCCGGATCCCGGATCGCGCCAGGTCGAATTGATCCCCTGATAGCCGTCGCCTCCCCATCCGTTCTTGAAGTCGATCTGCTCGAAACCATGGGAACGCAGGCTCGTCACGATGTCACGCACCGCTCCGCTGTAGGTGTCCGCGGGTAGGCGGACGGTGTAGCGGATCGAGTCCCGGATACGGGCGAGTGCCTCGCCGATCGAGACGTTGGGGGCGTTGAGCAATGTGACGGCGGCCTTCCGTTTCAGGGAGTCGGCGAATTTCAACGCCTGGTCAAGACCCACCAGCTCGGCGTCTGGTTGACGTGCCACCAGTAATGATAATGGCACACGAATATCTGGTTCCGCCCCGGCGGCCTGAGCCAGGAAACGATCCACGGCGGCGTTCTGTTCAGCGGTGAGCGTGAGCCCTCCGTCGCCGGCCCACCCCACCGCACCCGCCCGACCGGTGACCGCGCCGTCGACGGTGGGCAGCACGCTGCCAGCATCCGCGGTGCCCTCACCCGCCGACGGATTCCGGGCCGGAAATTTCCGTGCCGACCTACTGGTGCGTGCCCCGGAGCCTCGGATCTCGGCGGCCAACGACGTAAGGCGAGTACCGCTGGCTGCCGGCGTGGAGCGTGTGAGGAGCCGGCCCCCGCGCAGGACCTGGCCGGCGCCACGGACGCCGCGAGCGAGTCCGCCGAGCGTGACAAGCCCTCTGCTGCCGGGAACGCAGTCGAGCAACGCGAGCCCGACATCCCCCAGGGACGCCCGGCCGGCACCATACCGGGCGAGGGTGTCGGCAAGGACCACGAGCGCGGCGGCGAGCACCACCCACGCGGCCGGCCCACCGATGACGAGCGCGACCACGCCCAGGACGGCAACGGTGATTTTCGCGACCCGGACAGCCGCGTTCCAGAACCGCCCGGCCCGTTCTGTCAGAGCCTCCCAGAAATGCCGGGGCCTGTTCCGGATTCCCGCCCGGGAAGCTGCACGGATCGCGGCCGCGCAGATCGTCGCGGCATCCTCCCGCATCTGCCGCGCGGACGAGGCGAGGCGGCAGGCCATATCCAGGTCGGCCTGCGCGTCCTGGAAGGATTTTCTCGCCTGCTCGAGATGGGCCACGGCCACGTCACGGTCACGGATCGCCCGCGCGACCCGGGCCGGATCAGGTGGAGGCACTTCGACCGGGCCTGTGAGGAGGCTCGGGGCGACCGCGCCGGACACGCCAGGTATGACAGGGTCAGATACAGGGGCAGGTATGGCCAGCACGGGCGACGCGGAAATCAGCGTGCTCCGTGCCAGAGCGGCCAGCGCCCGGGCCTGGTCCCGGCGGGCATGGGCGTCCCGGCCTCTCGCGAGCGCGGCATCCGCCTGTGCCTGTGCCGTCTCCAGGACCGGCCTGTAGGCGTTCAGTGCGTCCCCGACCATGCGGTGGGACATCTCGAGCGTGCGCAACTGCCCGGGGAGTTCACCGTGCTCGTCTCGGTAGGCGTCGCCGGCCCGCCCCAGCCAGGACCGCGCCGCCCCGTCAGCGGTCAGCGTAACGACCTGGCCGCGGGCACATTCTACGTCCGCGGCGAACTCCAGGAGCCGGCGCTCGAGATCCCACACGGCAAAGGGGTCACCCGGCGCCGGATCGGCGTCCAGGCCGAGAACGTCCCAGCCCACGGGCCGACTCATTTCGACCCACGACCAGAAGAATATGCGGGCCAGTTGCAGCAGTCTGTAAACGGCCAGTCGATCTGCACGTACATGCCCATCACTCCGGCGGGTCAGGGGCGAAGCCAGGCGACCAACGTGGACATATGAACGGTAACGCGAGAACCGGCCGCGCGCACCCCTCCGCCAAGGATTTCATGCCAAAACATTTGGCGACCCCTGCCAAATGTTCATGGCTCCACCGAATGGTCACGGCGAAGCCGCTCGGGTACACTCGACGACAGCATCCCGCACAGCGGACAGGCAGCGGACATTCGGCGTTGACGACATCGAGATATCGGCTACCGCGGGTACACGGATTCGTCCGCGCGTCGGCACAAGAGCGCGTATGGAGCGCTATGACAAGCATCACAGGACGCCCGCTCCTCGAGCGCACAAACAACACAGCCGCAGGTCAGGCCACAGCACGACCAGCACGGTCAGGGGGCAGTCAGCCAGTGAACACCTTTCTTTTAGAGCACGTCCAGCAGGCCCCTATATCCTCGACCGGAACAACGGGAGGGGACGCGGATGACGATACTGGGTCTGCTGGCAGGCGCCTTGACGACGGGATGCTGGCTGCCACAGCTTCTGCGGTCCTGGCGGACACGGTCCGCCAGGGATATCTCCTGGACCTATCTGGGCATCCTCGGGCTGGGGGTGACTCTGTGGCTGAGCTATGGCCTGCTCACCAACGAAATGACGATCATCCTGGCGAACGGGGCGACCGCCAGCGCCATCATCGCACTGGCAGGCCCGAAGGCCTCGTTTCGACCACGAAGCGCGGAAAACCACATGACGACCGACACAGCGGTCGCGAGGGCACGGCCCCGGCGGCCCGCGCGTGCGGAGCGTGGACGATCGCGTTTCCGGTCGCATCCGTCCGGACCTGACCGGCGGCCGCACATGCGGAGCGGGACGATCCGAGCAGGAGTTCGTGGCAGGTTCATGGCAGGTTCATGGCAGGCATCGTCCGCGGAAGGAGCGGGTCCGGTGGCCCCCCGGCGGGTCGCGAACAGAATCCGACATTCCCGAAAAGCAGAATTTCCGATGAACTTCTGATAACACCAAACCACCCCTACAATCAGTATCCGGCGGAATACATCGATCAAGTGGTCGACTGCCGTTCGGCTGGGTGTCGCCTCGTGGCCATATGGGTCTGCAAACGTGCGGACCCGGTGTTTCAAAGAGGGGACAAGTACCCATGTCTGTAAGTCGTCGCCAGGTCATCGCCGGTACCGGAACGGCGGGTCTGGGATTCGTGTTGTCAGGAGCGGTCGGTTCGATCTTCGGTGGGACTGCCTCGGCCGCGGCGCCGAACGGGTTCCACGGCTATGGGGAGCTCATCCCCGACCCCGCAAAAATCGTCGATCTCCCCAAGGGCTTCCAGTACAAGGTTCTCTCCCGAGCCGGTGTGGACACGCTGCAGACGGGCGAGAAACTTCCGGGACTCCCGGACGGCTCGTTCGCCTTTCCCGGACGCAAGCGCAACAATGCGGTACTGGTACGTAACCACGAGCTTTCCCCGGGTGCGACGGACCCGGTTCCGCACCTGCCCGGGATCGTCTACGACCCGGGTGCCGCGGGTGGCACCACCACCGTCACGGTCGAGGGCGGCCAACTGCTCTCGCAGGTGGCGAGCCTCGCCGGAACGATCCGTAACTGCGCCGGCGGCAACACCCCCTGGGGAACATGGCTGTCGTGCGAGGAGACCGAACTGACTCCGGCCGATGACGCCCGCCTGACCAAGAGGCACGGTTACGTTTTCGAAGTGGACCCCCAGGGCCGCCTAAACGACGCCGAGGCCGTCCCGTTGAAAGCGCTCGGACGCTTTGCGCACGAGGCGGTCGCGGTCGACCCCAAGACCGGGATCCTGTATCTCACCGAGGACGCGGGCTCGCCGCTCGGGCTGATCTACCGGTTCCTGCCTGCGAAGCCGCTGGGCGGCCCGGGCAGCCTGCGGGCGGGCGGGAAGCTGCAGGCGCTCGCGGTGGCCGGCGTACCCGATCTCTCCGTGTTCACCGAACTCGGCACCACACTGCCGGTCACCTGGGTCGACGTGCCCGATCCGGACGCGACGACCACGTCGGTCCGCAAGCAGTTCGCCGGCAACGCGGTCACCCGCGTATCCAAGGCCGAGGGAATCTTCTGGGAGCGGACAAGCGCCTACATCGTCTCCAGCTATGCCAAGGCCAGCTCCGGACTGGCAGGTGTGCACGAGGGGCAGGTCTGGGAGTTCAACCCGCGGAAGTCGACCATCGAACTGGTGGTCAGGATCGCCCCGGGCGGGCGTTTCGACGGCCCTGACAACATCACCATCTCTCCCTACGGCAGCAGTATCGTGCTCGCCGAGGACGGCGACGGTGAGAACTACCTGACCGTCGTGGGTGACGACGGCACCGTCTACCCGCTGGCACGCAACGCCCACTCCGACGGCGAGTGGGCCGGTGTGACGTTCTCCCCGGACGGCACATGGCTGTATGCCAACGCCCAGGTCGACGGCCTGACCATCGCGATCACCGGCCCCTGGCGAGCCAGATAGGCAAGCAGGAGGGCAGACACGACAGAGGTAGAGGTCCTGTCCGTGGCGTTGTCGGAGCCGAAGCGACACGACAACGCCACGGCGTCACCGGTGCGGGTTACGCGGAACTCTCCAGCCAAGATCTATAGCAGCTCTCCGACCTGCGACCACGCCACGATCCAGCTGGTCGTACAGACGGGGCCCGGAGCGGTCCTCGGCCCTTCACGCCTTCCTTCCGATCTTTCCCGCCCCTTCCTTCGAGTTCTTGTTTTGCATTTGACAAAATCCTGTAGATTTTTGTTTTCGATTCCCCGGCCGGCCAGGACCTGACTGGCCGTATGGCAGGCAGGGCCAGCGGCCCCGTTACGTCCTTTCCTGGACCCTCTGCCCTGCCTTCTTGCCGGTCCGCGCCGTCTCCCGTCAGTTCGTCGGCCGGTCAGCAGGCTTCCTCCGATGGATATCTCGCCGTATCGGCGAGCAGTCGCTCGTAGCGCCGTTCCAGTTCCCTGCGGCGGGCGAGCAGTGGGGCGACGAGCTCCACCAGGCGCTCCCGCTCACGGACAAGCGCCGGACAGCCTGCGCGTTCCGCGTCCTCGACCGTTTTCCGGTCCTCATCGGTCGCACCTGGCTGTCGGGCCGCCTCGGCCAGAGGGCCGCCTCACAACGATCGGCTTCCTCGGCGACAGCACGACACGCCCGGTTCGCCTCCGCAAGCGCCGACCATGCCTGGCCCGCGGCGGCGTCCCGGCGGGCGATCTCCTCGACGGTCACCGACGTGGCGGCCCGTTCATGAACGGCTATCAGTGGCTCGACACGTGCGCGGTGCTGGCAGAGCAGACGGTCCGCCTCGGCGGCTGCCGTCACGGCCGCGCCGAACTCGGCCTGCCGCCGCGACATGAGGCCACCGAGACGCGATCGCTCGTTGCGGTTGCCGAACCGGTCGCTCCGCCAGTCGTTGGCAAGTCTGGTCCGCTGTCTGCGGGCGTCCCGTAGCCGCCTCTCGGCGAAGAGTGCCATGGAGGCGGTGTGCGCGGCCCTGGCCTCCAACCGCTGAACCTCGGCACGTAACCGGATGGCCTCGGTGAGATCAGAACGTGCCCGCTCGACCGCGGCGAGGGCTGCGGCCGCGTCGCTGGCAGCCGACCGGCAACTGTCACGGACCCGCTCGGCCTCCCACAACCGGCGTTTGGCGCTGTCGCGGGCGGCAACGAACTCCTCGACACGCTGGTCCCGCTCGACGCGTGTGCTCGCGGAACGGAAGGCTGCGATGTCGAAACTGGTGAGCCGACGATCCAGTTCGGTGATCCGCAGCAGTTCGGGGGTTCTCAGCAGGTCAAGAAGCTGCTGCCCGACCTCGTCCCACTGGTTGCGCAACGCACGCAGGCTGGCTTCGGCTGTGACCTGCTCAACCACCGTGTCCTGCTCGACGACCCGTTCGACCCGCTCGACCCCTCCCAGCAGCATGACCGTCCCCCAGGTTGGCCAAGCGGTGGTGCCCCGCAGCGGGCAAACCGTACGCGGCGATAACGACGAGAATTAACCGTATTACAGATAGTAAGAATACTAGTGGATCGGAGCCATCCGCAACACATGCTGCCGGCGAAAGTCGCCACATCCCGGTCGGCCCTCCACGCGCCGGGCCCCACACTCCGGACATCGACGCCCGGACGGCCGGGAAGCACTCCACGCCCGCCGAGAAGCGGCATGATGCCGACGATCAGAAGGCAACCAACACCCGAACAATGAGAATGATCACAATTCCCCGTCCGCGTCGGTACGCCTGGGCCGGATGGAGGGATGCCGGCCGGCAGATCGGCCGAAGTACGCGCCCGGCAACCATGCCCCGGAGCAGGTCTCGCATATGCACGTGCGAATGACCGTGCTGTATCCTTCCCACGAAGTACGTGCATATGCACACGCGCTAATGCTCGACCGCCCAGTTGCTCATCGGCAGAGGGGGAGGGAACGTGGTCCACACAGGAGGCGGGGTCGCCACCCCCGGCTCCGGCCCCGGAGCCGGAGCCGGAGCCAAGCAGCATCCGCGGTACTGGATCAGGTCGTATTTCGTGTCGCGATCACTACGGTCCCGAGGTCGAGCCCGAGATACCTACCGAGCGCCCGGGACCGGCTTCCAGCGGCGGCCCGGACAGGCTGAGCCTTCCGGACCTACTGCCGCACCCGGATCCGAGCGGCATCCCGGATGCCGGAAACCATGATCATATTGTTTTCAGTCCCGTCACACGAAGGAGGCCAACTTGCCCGAGATCTACAACGGGATTTCCACAACCGCGTTACCAGCGGTCGCCTGGAAGAAAAGCCGGCGCAGCAACTCCCAGGGAAACTGTGTCGAGCTGGCAAGGCTGTCGTCGGAGATCATCGCGGTCCGCAACTCCAGGGACCCGAACGGCCCGGCCCTGATCTACACCCAGGCCGAGATCGAGGCGCTCATCCTCGGGGCCAGGGACGGCGACTTCGACGAATTCCTGCGGTAGCGCTGGTCCGCCGGGGCCCGAGCTGTACCGTCCGCGCGGGGGCTGGGGTAGTCCGCCTGCTTCAGCCCGCCCGGTGCGGGCCTCCCCCCGATCAGAGCTCGTTTATGATCTTGTTCAGCGCCTCGATACTGGCGGCGGGAGGCACGCTGTCGACGCAGAGACGATCCATCGCTTCCATGTAGCGGTCCACGTCCTCCCGCTTGTCCAGGTAGACCGCGCCGGCGAGTTGCTCGATGTAGACGATGTCCGGCAGGTCCGCTTCGGGAAAACGCAGGATGGAGAAGGCACCGCCCTCGGCCGCATGCCCACCAAAGCGGAAAGGCATGATCTGCAGGCTGAGATTGGGCTGACTCGCCAGCTTGATCAGATGTTCCAGCTGAGCGCGCATCACTGCGGGGCCGCCAAGTGGACGCCGCAGCGCGGCCTCGTCGATCACAACCCACAATCTGGGATGCGACGGTCTGGCAAGCAGCTTCTGACGGTTCATCCGCACGCTGATCCGACGCTCGATGTCCTTGGGCCGGGCCCCGCTGTTGCCGAGCTTCATGACAGCGCGCGCATAGTCCTCGGTCTGGAGCAGACCCGGGATGAACTGCACCTCGTAGGTCCGGATCAACGTCGCGGCCTCTTCCAGGCCCAGGTACGACTGAAACCAGCTCGGGAGGACGTCGGTGAAATTCTGCCACCAGCCCGGCGTGTTGGCTTCCCGGACCAGTTCCATCAGCGGCGCTCGCTCGGCATCGTCTGTGACGCCGTAGAGGGTGAGCAGATCGGCCACGTCCCGCTCTTTGAAGCTGACCCGCCCCAGCTCCAAACGACTGATCTTGGATTCGGAGCCTCGAATGCTGTACCCGGCGTCCTCGCGGCTGATGCCCTTCTCCTCGCGCAGCCGCCGCAACAGGGAGCCGAGGAGAATCCGGCGCACGGTGGGACCCCCACCGGACTCAAGCGCCGTCACAACCCGCCCCCTTCACCGTCGTCTGATCACAAGAGTATGACATCCGATCTTCATGACCTGACAGGTTCCGACACCTTCTGCACGTGCACCCGCGCCTTGCATTTGCACGCAACGAACGCCATGATGTGCAGGCAGCTGTGCTGATGTCACGCACACAGGGGGTTCCGGGGAGGCCGTGATGACAACCCACGGACACACCCGGTGTTCGACGACGCCGATGACGCCGTCACCGATCACCGGAACAGTGCCCGTCGTCATGGCTGTCCGGTGTTCCGGGGCCACGACGGTTCACCGCCGACAGCGCGGCAATGCGATCGGGTACCGGTCGGCGGACCGGTACCCGGACATGCCAATGAGGCATTCACGGTCGCCTTTCCGGGTCGCCGGCCCTGGCGCGGAATGTCTTCCCGCCATGTGGTGTGAATCCGGGCACCGGAGGATCGTCGATCCCCGGGGCGGACGGACGGACGACGATGTCGGCGGGATGGCCAGCTGGCTGCAAGGGGATGGCAGGGCGGTCGCGGGGCGGCTCCTCTGGAACAGGGTGTGGGCGCATCCGTGGCCTGGTGCCACTGCTGGCGGCACCCGCCGAGGGTGGGAGTGGTGATGGTCGACAATGCCGGCCCGGGCACGGGGTTGCCGGTCGACGTTCATGTGCTGATGTGGCGCGTGGACGGATCGGTACTGCTCTGTCGTGGCGCCGAGTCGGATTCACCATGGCAGTTACCGTGGTCTGAACTTGGTAGTGGGGAACCCGCGATCGAAGCCGTGCTACGGATAGCCGACGAGACCCTGTCGGTGATGACAATGGCGACCCATGTGTGGCTGGCGCACGTAGCCCATCATCGGTCCGTCGGCGGCGGCGAACGACTGGGGCTGTTCTTCCGGCTGACCCACTGGAGCGGGATACCCACACCGGGCACGGACCCCCGGGTAAGCCGCCTGCAGTGGCATCACCTGAACACGCTGCCGGAATCCCTGGCGGCTCTCGACCGGGAGGCGTTGGCCCGTTGGCAGGACAACGACGTGTACTCAGAGTTGGGATGGAACCCGCAACGACTGTGCGCGGTGCCCCGGCTACGGGCCATCTCGGGCGTGCGGGCATCCTCGTAAGGTCATGACACCATGGCATGACGAAAGCGTCGTGCAACAAAATCGTGGCGTGAAAAACCAGGACGCGACGAATATGTGGCGTTGTGGAGCTACGACACCATCAGATCCGCTACGGCCACTGCCATAGCGCTGTCGGCTCTACCGTCCTACCGTCCTACCGTCCTACCGTCCTACCGTCCTACCGTCCTACCGTCCTACCGTCCTACCGTCCTACCGTCCTACCGTCCTACCGTCCTACCGTCCTACCGTCCTACCGTCCTACCGTCCTACCGTCCTACCGTCCTACCGTCCTACCGTCCTACCGTCCTACCGTCCTACCGTCCTACCGTCCTACCGTCCTACCGCCGTACTGCCTGAGTTCGTGCGGAATTCACGCGTCCGCCGGAGCTGGCTGGCTGTGCCGACAGGCACGAATGCCGGCTACCGGGGCCGCGTCCCGGAGGTTCCGGCCACAACGGGATGCACCTGGAACGCGTCGCAGATGGTTGTCTGGCGCTCCAGTACCTGGCCGCGGGTCTGGTGCGGCGGAATGACCACGAACTGCTCGTAGGGCAGGCAGGCGGAATCGTCGCCGGACCGTACAGCCGTCCACTCGACACCGAACGACGCGGTGCCCTGCGGCTGGAGGACCACCGTTTCGGGCGGGCCCACCCGAAACAGGTTGCCGCCCTCGGAGCGGGCCGCCGGCCGTTCCTGTCGTCCGTTGTCGTCCGTGGCGGCCACGGACGGATAGCCGATCGCCGAGCACGGCTGGTCCGAGGTGTTGGTGAGAACGACGACGAACCCCTGGCGCTCGGCGGACGGATTACCCGCGGACGCGCCCACGGCCACCCGCAGACGCGCCTCGGTACACACCGGTGGCGATCCGGGCGCCGGGCTCAGCTGGCCGCCGGGGCCGGCCGGCGGACGCGAGGAGGAACCGTCGCTGCCGGTCTGCACCCTGGTGCCGGCCTCCGCGCCAAGCGGCGCGGCGGCCCCGACGACGTCCCGGGTGCCGGCGTCCCGCCGTCGGAGCCACAGGCGGCGGCACCAGCGAGAAACAGCAGCCCGACCCCCGTCACGACGATCCGGGTTGCACGGGTTCGGGGTCTGTTCGGCATGTGGGCAAGTCTTGCATCAACCGGCCCGCACGTGAGAGGTCACCCCGGCGCGCGGTATTCAGCCGCGACGCCGGCCTGGTAACGACGGCTGTGACGCCCTGCCGGGGCCGCGTCCGGGTCGTGTCCGGGTCCAACGCGGTGGCGGGCCGCGCCGGGAGGCCAACGCGTCGTTGACGGGCCGGGCGGCCGTCATCCCGTCACGATATGCCCGCGATATGCCCAGATGCCCACGGCAGGCCTGCGGCGGGCCCACCGCATGCCAACGTGTACCGGACACGCGACCGAAAGCATCGAAGTCAGCCCTATACTCCAATTTGTCCTTCTCGGGGGGGTTCACGAAGATCGGAACCTGTGGAAGGAGCAGCAGGGCCAATGATGATCAGAGACAGCTTACGGTGGGGTGCTCCAGCGCGATCGTCAGTAACGGACACAGCTCTTTTGCCCCGCCGCCGGACGACCGACACGGCCGACCGTTCTGGGCGGGACGGGGCCGCGCTCCGCCCGGTCGCCGGCCGGCTGCCGGTGGTTCTCACGCTTTCCGCTGCTGTTCTGCTGGCCGGTGGGCTCACCGCATGCAATCCGGCCAAGTCCGATCTGATGGAGCTGGCCACCGGTACCGCGTCACCGACCAGCGGCTACCCGCGACCCCAACCCTCCGTAACCGACGGAACGGCACCGACGCTTCCAGCGGCATCCGGCACGTCAACGCCCCTGGCCGCGGCCGTGGGCGCGGCGGGTGCGCCGGCCGCCGCGGGCGTGTCGAAACCGGCCGCGCCGGCCGCGGCTGCCAAGCCGGCCGTCCCCGCCGCGCCGGTGCCGGCCGCGGTCCTCGCCGCACTCCCGTCCGTCCCACCCCCGCTGCGCACCATCGAGGTCACCACCACCGACCAACTCACCACCGCCCTCACGGGCGCCCGCCCCGCCTGGAGGGTTCCCACTTTCGTGGACAGTCCTAACTATGCAGCACGAAGTGTTTGTCCGTCAAATTCTTCCTCGAACTCGACAGGCGTGAGATAGCCGATCGAGGAGTGCAACCGCTGCCGGTTGTAGTAGATCTCGACATATTCGAAGATCCCCGCCCGGACGCGGTCTATGGTATCGAACGGGTGGAGGTGGACGAACTCCTTCTTGAGGGTGGCCCAGAAGGACTCCGCCGCGGCGTTGTCGAAACAGATCCCGGTACGGCCGACGGAGTTTCGGACGTTGTTGTCGCGACAGAAGGCGACGAACTCACGGCTGGTGTACTGACCGCCTCGGTCGGCGTGGAATATGACGCCGCCGGGTGGCCGCCGGCGGGTGACGGCCATACGAAGCGCGTCGAGAACGAGTTCGGTGCGCATGTGATCGGCGACCGCCCAGCCGACGATCTTCCGAGAGAACGCGTCGATGACGGAGGCCATGTACACCCAGCCATCCCAGGTGCGAATATATGTTATGTCGCCGTACCACAACTGGTTCGGTGCGGACGCGGCGAAGTCTTGGCCGACAAGATCAGGCAGCGATGAGGAGTCCGCGGCCTGCACCGTCGTCACCGGCCGGCGGGGACGCGGATGCACGCTGACCAGGCCCATCGTCGCCATCAGCCGCTGGACCCGCTTGTAGGCGACGGCGACGCCCTGGCGGCGGATCTCGTGGAAGATCCGCCGCACGCCGTACCGCCCCTCGTGACGGTCGAAAACAGCTCTGATCATGGTCGACAAGGTGGCGTCGTCCTTCTCCCTCCGAGACGGGCCGCGTTTCTTCCACGCATAGTAGCCCTGTCGGGACAGGTCGAGTTTCTTGCACATGTAGTCGACGGGAAAGGTGTTCGCGCCGTCGGCGGACACAGGCTTCTTCGGAGCGTGTATCGAGATGAACTCGAACTTTACTTCTGCTCGCTCGCGAAGAAGCTCGCCGCTTTTTTTAGGAAGGCGATGTCCATCTGCG
Source organism: Candidatus Protofrankia datiscae (assembly GCF_000177615.2). Lineage (GTDB taxonomy): Bacteria > Actinomycetota > Actinomycetes > Frankiales > Frankiaceae > Protofrankia > Protofrankia coriariae. The sequence continues at coordinate 255,829 of NC_015656.1, forward strand.
CCTGCGCGTACTTCTTCCGGAGCTCCTCAAGTTCCGCGCGCTCCGACACCGACAGCGGCCGCTCCTCGGTCTCGCCGTTCTCCTTCGCCTTCTTCACCCAGTTTCCCAACGTGGTCTCGTGGATACCCAGACTCTTCGCGACCTCGGTCACCGACCGGCCCGAGTCGAGCACCAACCTTACTGCCTCGGATTTGTACTCCTGGGTGAACTTCCGGCGAGCTGACCCATGACGCTCCTTCCCTATGGACAGTGAACCTCAGGTTCGCTGTCCACGGAAGCGGGATCACTCCAGCCCTCCCGTCGCGAGCGCGGGTGGGAGGGCGAGGGACGGTGGGGTGTGGCTGGGGCTGCGGTGTCAGGACACCACGGGGTTGAGGATCTCGTTCACCTCGGCGTCGGTCAGGTTGTAGGAGTAGAAGGTGCTGTAGAAGGTCTTCACCTCGTGGCTGATGTCAACGTCCTGGAAGCGGTCGGGGTGGAGGGTCTTGGCGACCCAGAGCGGTTGCAGGGCGGCCTCAGCGCTGCGGGCGGCCCAGACGAACACGCCCCGCGGGTTGGGGAGCACACGGTTGTTCCGCACGGCGGCCACCGTGGACCAGCGATCATCCTTGCGGATCTCGTTGCAGGTCGACGGATCCCGGCAGACGATCACATCCGGGTTCCAGGACGCTATCGTCTCCAGCGCGACGTCCTTGAAGGTGCCCTGGACGCCGTTGTCGGCGGCGATGTTCCTTCCACCGCCGGTTCTGGCCCAGGAGTCGATGATTGACCCTTTGCCCTCGGTGTTCAGTGGATTGTTGGCGGTGTAGTAGACCTTCGGCCGCTGGGCGTCGGTGAGGTCCCTGGTGCCGTCCTGGGCTCTTCTGACCGCGTCGTCGTAGTAGTCGACGTACTGTTTGGCCCGGTTGGCGGCATCCTGGTCGCCGAGGACGCTGGCGATGAGGGTGACGCCGCTCTTGAGCTGCTCGGCGTTCGAGAACCCGGCGATCTGGACCGCGGGGATTCCCAGGTCGATGATTTTCTTGGTCAGGGAGCTGTTTCCGGCCGACAGCAGCACCAGGTCCGGTTTCTGGGCGAGCAACGTCTCGGCGTTCACGCTGGTGGTGTCGGAGCCGAACGCCGCGGGCAGGTCGGCGAGCGGTGGGTAGATCTTCTTGAACAGCGGCAGGGTCGTCAGGTTGCTCAGGGGGACGCCGGCCATTCTTCTGATCCCGCCGAGCATGAACACGATCTGCGTCACCGCCGGATAGTTGGTGACGATCCGCTCCGGGCGCGCCGGTATCGTGACGCTGTTGCCGGCCATGTCGACGACCGTGCGGGTGGTCGGCCCGGCCGGGCTCGCGGACGATCCGGTGGTGTTTCTGGACGGCCCGGTGGTGGCGCCGCCGCAGGCGACGAGCGCCAGCAACGCGAGCAGCGCGGCGACCATGGCCGCGGCGACGCGTCGCGGCGGGAAAGGTTTCTCTGACATGTGGTTGAAATCCTCAGACAAGTTTTTCGACTAGTGGCGACGGGCGGGCGACGAGTACCCGTTCGAGTTCGCGTGGAAAGGAGCCGTGGCCGCGGACTCCGTAGTGCAGCAGGACGCGGTTGTCCCAGATGGCGACATCCCCCGCCGGCCAGCTCAGAACGACCGAGCCGAAGTTGCGACAGAAGCCGACGTACCGCTGGCTGTCGAGGGACTGGCCACGGAAGAGCAGCAGCTTGTGGACGTCGAGCAGCTCGGTCAGAGCGGCCAGCTCACCCCGGGACAGCGGTACGCGCAGGTCCAGGTTGTGGATCTCCGCTCCTGCCGGCGGGCCGAGTTTCGTCACGGCGGTGGGGTCGAACGTCATCTGGTCAGTTCGGACGGGCCGGGTGGGCGGTGCTCAGGGATGGCCTGGGACGCCCGTGCCGAGGCGTCTAGCCGGGGGCGGGACGGTGCCGCGCCGTCCCGGGGAGCGGGGTGTGGATGGAGGGGATGTGTGCGCACGTCGTCCTTCGTGGTGAGGGTGTACGGCGCGAGCGGCAGCGCTCGCATGCACGCCAGGTGACCGATCTCTGGGTGTGAGCGAGGGCGCGCGACGTTGCACTTAGATCTGCTAATACGGATTTATCAGGAATTATATACCGCAAATATAGATCATTTTTCCTTCTTCTTCCGTATCTACGGAAACGATCTATTTCGCGAAAGGATCTATTTGACTACTTTCCGAAGTTTTCTGCCTCGTCCGTCCCCGCTCCTCTGCCGGCGCGCTCCGTGGCTGGGATGGACGACGCCCGCCCGCGTGGGCGGATCTTTCCGCGGGACGGCGCCCGGCCTGCGGGCTAGTCGAGGAGCTCGGCGCCCACGCGCGGCAGATCACCTGATGGCGGAGAGAAACCAGGCCATGCCATACCTGGAGGTCATGCCATACCTGGAGATCGACGGCCTGGTTCGTCGGAAACTGCCGCGTCCCGGGCAGGATGGAACGGTGGCTGGAGGTCCTGAGCTGATCGGTGGGGTGGAGCACCGCGTTATCCGGATCGTCGACTACGACCCGGCATGGCCTGGGCGGTTCCAGGCGGAACGAGGCCGGATAGAAGCGGCCATCGGCTCGCGGGCCCGGCGCATCGCGCACATCGGCTCCACATCCGTCCCGGGTCTCGCCGCCAAGCCGATCGTGGATATCCAGGTCAGCGTGCCGGATCTGGAGGACGAGCCACACTATGTGACGCCGCTTGAAGAGGCCGGGTACAGGCTGCGGGTCCGGGACGCGGAGCATCGCATGGTCCGCACCCCGGATCTCACGGTCCATGTCCATATCTGCCCGGTGGGCAGCCCGTGGGAGCGTCGACACCTGCTCTTCCGTGACTGGCTACGGCACGACACGGCCGACCGCGCCGCCTACCAGGCCCTCAAGCAGGAACTCGCCGCCCGCGACTGGCCGGACATGAACGCCTACGCCGATGCCAAGCCGCCGCTCATCGCCGACATCATGAGCAGGGCGCGGACATGGGCCGCCACGGCGGGATGGTCGCTGCCGGCCCGCTGACCACGACGGCTGGCACCAGTCCTTCCTGGGTCAGCTGCCCTTCACCGGCCGGTCGCGGTCTGGTCCGAGGCCGTCGGCCTGTCGGCCTGTCCGGTGGACGGGTGGACAGGCCGACAGGCGGAGCCGTGGACGGGGAGCCGTGGACGGTACGAGGCCGCGGTCACGGTGACGGCCCTTGTCAGACGGTGAGGGAGCCCAGCAGCGTGTCGATCTGACCCACGGCCGCGGAGATGCCCTCGACCATGCCCATGGACACCAACTGTTCCATCGCCGCAAGCGTGGGGAAGACGCTCTCGATCGTCATCACGGTGGCGGCCTCGCCGTCCGCGGTGAGCTGTACGCGGACGGCCGTGACGGGCATGTCGGGGTTGGGGCGGCCGGAGTCGTCGGCGAAGCCGTCGGTGAACTCCAGCCGGTGCGGGGCGTCGACGGACAGGACGCGCCACCAGCCGTGGTATTTCTCGCCCTCCGGTCCGGTCATGAAGTAGGTGACCGTACCGCCGGGTGCCAGGTCATGGTCGACGACGGTAGCGGGGTAGGTCGACGGGCCCCACCAGTGCTCGAGCTGACGGGGGTCCTGCCAGACCTGCCACACCCGCGGCGGCGGCGCGTCGAACCGCGCGGTGAGCGTCAGCGTGAGGGCTTCAGGGTTCTTCTGGATGTCGATCACTGGCATGTGCGTGCTCCCCACTGTTTTCGCTGTTTCCGGGGCCGGGGCCGGGGCCGGGGCCGGGGCCGGGGCCGGGGCCGGGGCCGGGGCCGGGGCCGGGGCCGGGGCCGGGGCCGGCGAGGATCGCGTCGATCCGGTCGATACGCCCCCGCCATACGTCCGCCAGTTGGTCCAGCAGCCGACGGGCCTCGCGCAGGGCGTCCGCGTTGCCTCGTACCCGCTGCTCCCGGCCCTGTCGCTGCTTGGTGACCAGCCCGGCGCGTTCCAGCACCGCCACGTGTTTCTGGACGGCCGCGAAACTCATCGGGAACCGCCGGGCGAGCTGAGAGACCGACTGCTCACCGGTCAGGGTGAGGGTCACGATCTCACGCCGCGTCGCGTCAGCCAGGGCATGGAAGAGGCGATTGGCGCGTTCGGCGGACTCCTGATGTACAACCATCGGGTTGTACGTTAGCCGTTGCCGCCGGGCTGGGCAAGGCGTCGGACGGGACGATGTGTCGGCCAGGCCGCGGCCGGCGACGCGTCCGTCCCCGGCCGTGCGGACGCATGATCACGATTGTGGCGGTCGGGCGTCCGCGGCCGGGGCGACCTGGTGGGATCGGTGGGATCGGCCTGGCGGTGACCGCGGCCGGTGGACGTCAGCCGGGCAGGTTCGTCGGGACGTCTTTCGCGGGAGTCGGGGCCGGGACGCCAGCGGTCGTCACCGGCGCGTCCCAGTCGATGTGATGCTGGTGCATCCAGGCGAGTGACTCGGCGCCGCTGCCGGCGGCGTGCCTGAGCACCAGCGGCAGCACGAGGCCGCGGGCCAGCCGGCCGACCGGCCCGACCGAGCGCAGCCGGCTGGACTTCCGGCCCTCGGCGACGACCCGCTCCGCCCGGGGTCGGCGCAGCGCTTCGAACCGGGCGAACGCCCGTGGCACCGGCAGGTCGCGCAGGCACTGTCCGAGTATGACCGCGTCCTCGATCGCCATCGACGCACCCTGGCCGGACGAGGGTGAGGTGGCGTGCGCGGCGTCGCCGATCAGTATGGTCCGGTCGTCGTGCCAGACCGGGACGGTGGGCAGGTCGTACGTTGTCCAGCCGGTCAGCGGCCCGGGGGTGGCGGCGATCAGATCCATGATGGGGGACCGGTCGAGCCCGTAGAGCTGGCGCAGCGAGTCCCGCCACTGCGCGTCGCTGATCCGCCCCAGTTCGCCGTCGGCCGGTTCGTCCCGCCGCGGCGGGTTGGCGAACCACCACGTCTGCCCGGTGGGGGTGACGAGGCGGCCGGAGAACGCCCGCCTGCCGAACGTCATCGTCAGCACGCCGGGGCGGTCACCTGGCGGTGTGACGTTGGCGTAGCCGCCGACATTCAGTATCGGGACGTAGCGTGCCCGCGGGCCGGACGGGTTCAGCGACTCCCGCACCCGGGAGTGGATGCCGTCGCAGCCGACGAGCAGGTCGCCCGTGGCCGTGCCGCCGTCGGCGAAGGTGGCGACGACCCCGTCGGCGCCGCTGGCCACGCCCGCCAGGCGCCGGCCGTGCTGGATCTCGATGCCCCTGCGGGATGTCTCGTCCCGCAGGGCGCGGTGCAGGTCGGAGCGCTTTATCGACACCCCCGTGGTCCCGCCCGGCAGCGGCCGGCCGGTCGGGATCTCGCCGAGCACCCGGCCGGTGCTGGTCCGGAAGGCGATCGACGGTGTCGGGACGGCAAGCTCGCGGACGGTACGGTCGGCGCCGATCGCCCGCAGCGCGTCCAGGCCGTTGGTCTGCAGGCCGATCCACGAACCGACCTCCGCGGTCGGGGCCGGGTACGCCTCGTGCACGATGACGTCGATCCCGGCTCGCTGCAGGGCCATCGCGGCGACCGGGCCGGCGATCCCGGCACCGATGATCATCGCTGTGGGCATGATTGCCTTGCTCCCCCCGGAACTGTTCATCGCTGGTGAGATCTTCGGTACTCACAGCGTTCAACACTACGAGTGTAGAGGCTAGGGGTGTCTGCCTGACAGCGGTGAGTGACGAAAACGTTGGCGGACGTTGGTGGACGTGCGCGAACGACGGATGCCCGTGCGGCCGATGCTGGCGGACATCTGCGGATGCACTGCCGGTGCCTCTCAATCCGCGGGTTCGGGGGTCAGACCCCTGGCGGCGCAGGGCGCGCTCGGCGTCTACCGTCCCAGCGCTGTCACTGACGGTGTGCGGGCCGGTCCGCGAGCCGAAATGACGCCTGCCCGCAGTGGTTGGGCTCCCGGCGTGGGCAGCGGCACCGGCCGGCCAGGGACTCGCCCAGATCCGCCTCGTGCCGGTGGTCGAGACCGGCCAGCAGCCCGGCACACGGGATCGAGGACCTGCCCACTCCGGAGGACCCCACGAGCACCACCGGACGATGAGCGCTCCAGCTCCCGGTGGTCCCGTTTGGTGCCGGATACTCTCGGGGCGTCCTCTTGGCGCCGGACCGGGCGGAGCTATGGCACAAACAGTGATGGTGTCCCCGCGACGGACCGGGGCGTATCCGACAATCCAGGACGCCTTGGAGATCGCGACGGACGGCGCTGTGATCTCCATCGAACCCGGCGTCTACTCCGAAGCCCTTCGGCTGCGGGGGCGGCGGCTGACCCTGACGGCGGCGGCCGACCCGGGATCGGTGACGATCGACGCGACGGCCGCGGATGGCTCCGCGGTGGCCTGCGACAGCGCGGAGGTGACGCTGCGCGGGCTGGTTCTGGCGGCCGGCGACTATCCGGCGGTGGCCGCGGCCGGCGGCCGACTCCAGATCGACGCATGTCAGGTCAGCGCCGGGTACGCGGCCGGGGTCAGCGTGAGCGACGGTGCCCACGTCCAAGCCTCTGACGTCAAGGTCGTTCAGGGGCAGTACGGCATCGTCATCGAGGACGCCGGCGGCATCCTGGACAAGTGCGAGGTGCGCAACATCGCGGACGACGGGATCATCGTGCGCCTCGGCGCGGACCCGACCATCCGCAACTGCACGATCGAGGGCTGCGGCTTCCGTGGGGTCTACGTGTACCAGGCGGCGCGGCCGACGATCGAGCGGTGTGACATCTCCGGGACCGGGGACGTGGGCATCTCGGTCGCGCACCAGAGTTCACCGACCATCACCAACAGCTGGGTGCACGACACCCACGGTGTCGGCATCATGTTCGGCCGCGGGTGCGGCGGCATCGTTGAAGGCACCCGGGTCGAGGACACGGCCGTGCCCGGCATCCACGTGGATGAGGGCGCCACACCGGTCATCCGTGAGGCCGACGACACCGCGCACAGACCCAAGGTCGGCGTCAGCGCCATCGAGGGGGCGACCGGCCAGGACGCGGAGAAGGTCGACAAGCTGCTCGCCGAACTGGACTCGATGATCGGACTGGGTGGAGTCAAGGCCGAGGTGCGGGCACTGATCGACGAAATCCAGGTCAACGAGTGGCGGCGTGACGCCGGCCTGGCCGTCGGCGCGGTCAGCAACCACCTCGTCTTCACCGGCGCCCCGGGCACCGGCAAGACCACGGTCGCCCGGCTCTACGGCCAGCTGCTCAAGGCACTGGGGGTGCTGCCCAACGGCAAGTTCAAGGAGGTTGCCCGGCGGGACCTGGTCGGCCAGTACATCGGTCACACCGCCGAGAAGACCACGTCGGTTTTTGAGGAGGCCATGGGCGGCGTCCTCTTCATCGACGAGGCATACACCCTGTCCCGCTCCAGCGGCGCCAGCGCCGACTTCGGTCAGGAGGCCATCGACACGCTCGTCAAGCTCATGGAGGACCACCGTGACCAGGCGGCCGTAATCGTGGCTGGCTACACCGCCGAAATGGCGGACTTCCTGGACGCCAACGCCGGTCTCGCCTCCCGGTTCGCCAAGACACTGGAGTTCGAGAACTACTCGCCGCAGGAACTGGTGCTCATCGCCGACCGCATCGCACGGAACGACGACTACATGCTCGCATCAGGCGTCGACGACGCTCTCTTCGAGTGGTTCAGCCAGATTGAACGCGACCAGAACTTCGGCAACGCGCGCGAGGCGCGCAAACTGCTGGAGGGCATGCGCAAGGCGCAGTCCGGCCGGTTGCGGGCACTGGGCCGGGTGCCCGGCCGCGACGACCTCCGTACGCTCGTGCTCGACGACCTGCTCGCCGCGACGCGATGAGCCCGATCGGAGGTTGCGCAGGATGAAGGTCAGCCCGAAGGCCGACTACCCGGTCAAGGTGGTCCACGAGCCGCGGGAGCACGAACCGCCTGTCGCGGACCTCTACGAAGGCGTCTTCGCCATGCTCCTCAACTACGTTGTGAACGTCACTTTCGTGCCGGACGTCAGCGCCGCCGCACCACCGTGGGATGACCATCTGTTGCCGGCCGATTTCGATGAGATCGCCTCCGGGGTGCAGGCGAGACTCGTCAGCGCCATTCTCGGGTCGTACGTCGTGACCCCCAACGAGACACGCGCCGACGGCGAGGAGCGTTTCGAGTGGGGGCAGAACAGTGAGTTCGGCTCGACCAGCGGCGTGGTGTTCTACGTCACGCCCAGCGACTTCGCGCGGTACGCCGTCGACCTCGTCCGGCTCTCCGAGATGAACGAAGACGACTTCTACGCCAGGAAGACCGTGTCCACCCTGCGCGGATACGACGTCGTCGGCTTCGTCGAACGGCGGGTGCTGGCGTCACCGTGGCTGCTGCCGCGGGACGCCGTCATGCTCGGCCTGGCGTCCGGGGCCGGCTAGCGACTCAGGGATCCGGGCCGCCGGCAGGATCCGGGCCGCCGGCGGCACGAAGAACATGATCGTGCTTCCGCTGGCCCTCCAGCCGGCCCCGGACGCGGGTGGCCCGCCGGGGCTAGCCGCCCCGGCCGAGGGCCGAGGGCGGCTCCGCGCGGTACGACCTGTCCTCGGGTTTCTTGGTCACCACGCTGCCGCCCGGAGTGTCCACGCTGAACGCTTCATCGTCGGTGACGATCCGCTGATCCTTGTCCGCATGCGCGTCCTGGCCCTGTGCCGGGGCCGTACCGACGGGCCTGGCCCGACGCGCGGTCAGCTCCGGCGCGACCGCGGACCCCGGGCGGGATCTGACCGGCGGCGTAGTGGCGGTGCGGCCGCGCAGCCTGGTCTCCTCCAGCCCGGACACGGCCGCGCCGGTGGGTGGCGACACAGGCGCGTCGAGGACAGGCGCGGACGCGTCCGCTCGCGCATCCTGCGCACCGGCCCACTCGGAGCCCGGCGCGGGTCTGCCGGGCTGACCCGGTAGCCCCGGCCGCGCGGGCGCGGCTCGTCCCGGCCTGTTCGGCCTGGTCGGCGCGGGAGGCGGCGCGTGCGTCGGACTGCTGCCCGGGCTGCTCAACACCGGCGGCGCCGCACCGGCGGGCCGCGGCGGAGCCGGGGTAGCGGGCCGGGCCCGCGCCGTCGGGTGCGGTTCCCCGCGGCTGCCTGGTCGGCGCTGCCCGGCAGGGCGCTGATTGTTCAGTACCGGCGGGGCCGTGCCCGCCGGTGTACCGCTGAACGGTTCCTCGAGGGGGCCCTTGACGCCCGGCCCCTGCGGTTCCCGCCTCGAGGCACCTGGCGGCTGCTTCTCCCGCTGCCCCCGGCCCCCTGTCGGCGGCGGCGCGGCTGCCGGGGAACGCAGCGCACCCGGCGTCGCCCCAGCGGTCGGCGCCCCGGAGCCCCTGGCCTGGATCAGGCCGCTGTTCAGGCCGTTGGCGTTGATCCTGGCGTCCGTGCTCAGCCTGGTGAGGCAGGGCCGCGTTCGCCGCGTTCGGTGCTGCCCTCGCCGCCGCGGGCGCGGCAGCGGCGGCGGGCAGCCCTGGTGACGCCCGGTTGGCCGCCGGCGGGGGCGCGACCAGAGCTGCCGGCAGCGCCACCGGACCGAACACCGGGTTGACCGCCGGCGGAGGTGCGACATCCGGTTGCGAGTTGAGCTGGCCGGTCGGCACGGGAACCTGCCCCGGGGCTACCGGCGGGGTCACGTCGGCCGGCTGGAACGGTGGGGCGCCCGGCGTCGGGAGCGGCGGGTTGGACAGCGCGTTCGGCGGGGTGATGGTGGGTGCGGCACCCGGCCCGCCCGCCGGCCCGCCGAGCGAGGACGGGCCGGCGCCGATCGTGGGGAACGGCGGGTGGCCCACCGTGTTCAACACGGCGTTCATCGGCCTGAACAGCGCCCCGTGCCCGCCGCCCAGCGTCGAGAACGTCTCGCCGTACTGGTTGCCGACGTTGAAGGCGAGTTCCTGGGCCAGCTTGTTGAACTCCTGCTGCTTCTTCCGGACGGCTTCCTGCTCCGATTTCTGGACGCCCGCCTCGCCGTCGTAAAATCCCAGCGACGCCCCGGTCAGGAAGCCCTGCCCGAATCTCGTCCAACCATCCGCGTTCGAGGCGTCCTCGATCTCGGACTGGTACCGGTTCCAGAGGTTCTCCATGTCCGCGCGCGACCGCTGGGCGATGTCCACCAGCGCGCGCAGACCGTTGACGTTGTCCAGTGCGGCGTCCATCCAGTCCTGGAGGTACGCGAGTGCCTCGCCGGGGTCCTTCTCCATGAAGGCGTCCCGGGCCCGCGCGGACCGCCAGGCCTGCTCGTAGAGGATGTTGCTCTGGTCGAGCAGCTGCTGCCTGATGCTGGACAGCAGGTTGTACGCGTTCTGCCACTGGTCGGCCAGCGCCGAGATGTCCTCCGGGTGCTGGTTCATGATCCGGCGGCGGATGACCTCGATCGGCTCCCCGTCGCTGCCGTCGCCGCTCGCCGCCGGGGTGAACTCGACGGTGCTGTAGCCGGGCTCCTCATACCACATCCCGCTGCCGTTCGGGCCGCCGCCGTGGTAGACGGGGAGGTTCCTCCAGTCACCCTCCGCCATGCCAGGTCCTCCGCGTCCCGTCCTACCCGAGTGCCCAGGGCGCGATCGGGTAATTATGGGTCTTGATGTCGTCCATGGCGTCCCGGGCCGGACTGTCCAGCGAACCGGACGTCTCGCCCTCGGTCTCCTCGCCGATCTCGACCACCCGCTTGTTGTTGCCGCTCGTCGTGGTGATGGTCTGCGTACCGTCGCTGTTGGTCTCGGTCGTTGTCGTGCCGGTCACCTTGTCGTCGGGGCCACGGGTCTGCGTGCTCCGCTTCGTGACTTCGTCGCCGCTGTACGTGGTCTCCTCGGTGCGTGAACCGGTCCTGTGGTTGTTGCCGTCGTAGGACGTCGTCGTGGTAACCACGGTGTCGCCGATGACGTCGGTGCGTGACGCCTGACTGCTGCTACTGATCACGTTGCCGTCGGCGTCCCTGAGCGTGGTGGTCGTCGTGCCGGAAGACCCGGAAGACCCGGAAGGCGAGGTGTCCGTCCGCGTCATGCCGTCCTGGTTGACGTACGTCTTGACCGTGGTGAGCCCGGCACTGACAGTGCTCTGGAGCGTCCAGTGGTCGAGCTGGCCCGAGGCGGCGCCGTTCCCCTTCGCCACGTTCTCGTCGAACGCCTGCTGCCAGGTCCTCACCGGGAAGCCCGGGGGCAGCCCCGGTGGCTTGCCCTCGCCGGTGTCACCGTAGGCGAACTCGACCGCGTCGAGCGTGGCCGCCGACCATCCGTCGGTCCCCTGGAACGCGTCGGCGACGGTCTGGGCGGCCATGCCGATGTTGTTGAGCCCCTGCGACAGGAACGCGAAGTACTGCCGGAACTCGGAGTAGTGGAAGCCCATCATCTGGGCGACGTACATCGCCTCGCCCAGGGCGCCGCCATCCCAGGCCTGGGTCGGCAGGGAGCCGAGCAGGTCCAGGTAGCCGGTGCTCCCGTCGAGGTTGTCCTTGACGGTCGCCATGTTCCTGGCGAAGTCGACCATCCCGTCGATGTCGACGTCGACGGGCTTGTGGCCGTCGAGCCAGGCCGCGCCCGTGTTGTGGTCGGTCTGCTCCTGATACGGGTTAGCGGGCGGTTTGTACGGTGGTGCCACGACCCCTCCCCGTCTGCTCCGGCGGGCTCACGTCCGAGTCTGCCCAGGTCCAGTCACGAGAGTAGCCGGACGGCTCCACAATTCGGTGACAACGCCATAATTTGTCACCAAATGTCGTCTACTGTGTATCGAGAGCAAACGTAGCGATCCGTTCATGGTAGGCGTGACATGAGTTGATCAGGGCAACTGCGGACGCTACCCGCAGCTCGGCCGGACATGGTGCAACTCGGATATCGGGCAGACCTCCGCTCGAGGGGCGGAGCAGAGGACGGGGTGAGACCACCTTGACAGGCATAGGCACGGTCCACGCGACCCAGCAGCAGCTGAACACGATGGTGCAGAAATGTCTGGAGACGCGTGAAAGCATCGCGACCGGCATGGCGCAGCTCCTCGACCGGATCCAGGGGTTGAGCGGTGCGGGCATGGCCGGCACGGCCAACTCCGCGCTGCAGGGGTCGTCGATCCAGCTCAACGACGGCCTGACCAAGATCCTGAATGCGCTGGACGAGCTCGCCGGCAAGATAGGCGACGCCTCGACGCGATACGGCGTCAACGACGAGGACGCCGCCCAGGAGATCCGAGCCGCCGCGGCCGCTACCGGGAACAGCACCGTCATCAGCGTGCTGCGCGGCTGACGACGACGAGACCTTCGAGAGGCGGGAATCCGATGAGCGGAGCGAGTTACGGCGCCGACGGCACCATTACCTACAACTTCGGGCAGATCGCGGACGTCGCGGCCGCGATCGGTACCTATACGGGCGCGCTGGAGGGCTCCCTGGAGGACCTCTACACCCAGTTCACGCAGCTCTTCGCCGCCGACTGGCAGGGCGAGGCCGGGCAGGCGTGCGATCTGGCGCGGCAGAAGTGGAACCAGGGCGCGAGCGAGATCAAGGCCGCGCTCACCCAGGTCGGGATCAAGCTGGGCGCCTCCGGCGAGCGCATGCAGTCGGTCGACAGGGCGATCGCGGCCGGCATCTAGTAGACTGTCGCCGCTAATGTGTGGGGTATAGGTGGCGGAGTTTGGTGCGGGCGTCATCGGTGGTGAAGTGCCAGTTGACTTGGCGCTGGTTGGCGTTGACGGCTGTCTGCCAGGCGTCGAGTTCGGTGTTCAGGACGTCGAGGGTGTCGATGCGGCGGTCGAGGCATTGGCGGGTCAGGGCGGCGAGTTCGATTTCGGCGATGTTGAGCCAGGAGCCGTGTTTGGGGGTGTGGTGGATCTCGAGTCGTTGCGCGAGTGCGAACGCGACGGCCGGGTCGAAGGCCTCGTAGAGCGAGGAGATGTCGTGGGTGTTGAGGTTGTCCATGACCAGCACGACCCGTTCGGCGTCGGGGTAGTCGAGGGTGAGCAGGCGCCTGACGTGGTGTGCCCAGTCGATCCTGGTGCGCCGTGGGGTGGCCTGGACGCGGCGCCAGCCGGCGAGTGGCTCGACCCAGCAGAAGATCGAGCAGGTTCCGTGGCGCACGTACTCGGAGTCCTCGCGCCGGTCACGCCCTGGCGTGGCGGGGATCGGGTCGCGGGCGTGGGCCAACAGCTGGTAGGGCTTCTCGTCCATGCACACCACGGGCACGCCCGGGTTGTGGGGCCGGGCGTAGACCGCCAGAACGTCTTCCATCCGCGCGGCGAACTGCGCGTTCGCCCTCGGTGGGATGGTCCAGCACTTCCTCAGATGAGGACGCAACCTCGTTTTTTTAAGACCCGGCCGATGGTGGAATGGTCCAGGTCCGGGATGTCGGCGACCAGCGCGACGTGCTTTTCCAACAGCCGCAGCGACCAGCGTGCATAACCAGCCGGTGGCTGCGAGCATGCCAGCGCGATCAGTCTGGCCTCAACCTCGCCGGTCACCGGGGAAGGCACCGGGGGAAGCTCCCGTGCCTTCCGACCGATCGTGGCCCCCACATCCCCACCGGTCTCGGTGAACCGCTTCGCGACCAGCCGCAGCGTCTCACCCGAGACCCCGACCCGGACCACGAGTTCTTCTTGGGAGGCAACCGGGCCGACCGAGGTGTCCAACGCGAGCAGGACCCGCGCCCGCCGGATCATCGACGCCGGATGAACCCCCGTCGAGGTCACCCGAACCAACTCGTCACGATCAGCCTCGGTCAAGGTGACCGGCCACTTCTTCTGCGAACCCACGACACAGTCCTGACCGGCAGAGGGACGGGGAGACCTGCCAGACCCAACCCTCTCACCCAGACACAAGACACACCAGAACTAAGCAGCGACAGTCTACTAGGTCAGGCAGCCAAGCCAGGGTTGCCCGGCGGGCGGTTCGACCTCCGCCGGGCAACGGCCGTTCGCCGCAGCCGCCGTTTGCTGCGGCGAACGGACCGGACGACAGGAGGAGGGTCGTCGTGGACCTGTCGAGGTTCGAGGGGGAGCGGCCCGACTGGACCGCGCTCGGGGAGATGTTCAGCGACCTCAAGCGCACCTGGTCCGAGCTCCCCAACCTGCAGCGGCGCATGCTCGAGGTCACCGGGCAGGCGTGGTCCGACGACCGGATGATCAAGGCCGTGGTCGGGGCGCGTGGGCACCTGATCGAGCTTGAGATCGACCCGCGTGTCTACCGCAGGCCCGACTCGAAGGCGCTGGCTGCCACCATCGTGGCGACCGTGCGGTCCGCGACGGAGGACGCGAAACGGCAGACCAAGGAGATCGTCGACGGGAGTCTGCCCAGTGACATGCGCCTGAGCAGCATCGGTGGCATGGACATCGACGAGCTGGCGTACGGCCACGACGGCGACCTGCCACGGAAGAGGACGGACGAAGAACGTGGGCGGTGACAACCCCCTCGACATCACGAGCAGCATCCCGGACATCCTCGACGTCGCCGACGGCCTGCGGACCGAGGGCGAGAACCTGACGAACTCGGTGAACAGCGCGCTCGCCGCGATCAACAACCTGGACGTCCCGGCGATGTTCCCGCCGGACCACTTCACCAACGAGTTCCTGCGGACCTACCACAAGCAGGTCGACGCGGGTGGGGACGGGGCCATGCCGGCCAACACGGCGGTGAAGCACCAGGCCGGGCAGTTCGGTGCGGGGCTGACAGCCATCGCCGACTTCGTCACGGACGCGATGCTGAACTACCAGCGTGCCGACGAGCAGGGCGCCACGGAGATCAAAGAGGCGGGCGGTTATGGCGCGACCAGCCTCTGACGGGTACTGACGAGCCGGTCCGGGTCACCCGTCGGCGGGTCACAGCGGGGGAGGACGACGGTTGTCCGGCAGTTCGGACTGGATCCTCGAGTTCATGACATGGCTCGCGGACGAGGTCGAGCCGTACCTGCCCGGCACCGGTACGTTGGTCGGCAACATCCTCTACGGGGAGGTTCCCGAGGCCGACGAGGGCAAGCTCTACGAGCTGGCGAAGGCGTACGGTGCGGCGGCCGAGTTGCTGGCCAACTCCCACCAGGAGCTGGGGAAAGCCGCCGACGGCATCCTCGAGAACTGGCGCGGCGGCGGCGCCGCGGAGAAGTTCCCCGAACGCTGGTACCAGTATCTGGAGAGCCTGAGAAGCACCGCCGAGAGCATGGGCGCCCTGCAGGAGGGCGTCAACGGCTTCGCCCTCCAGGTCGAACTCATGAAGTTCATGGTGGGGATCAACCTGATGATCCTCGCCATCAGCCTCGTCATGATCATAATTGCTCTGATCCCTTCGTTCGGCGCCTCGGCGGGCGGTGTCCCGGCAGCCGTCGGCGCCGCCCAGGCCGGTATCCAGGCGGCCCGCGCCGCCATCATGAAGGCCATCAGCAGCATCTCCATCCGCGCGATGCTCGACGCGCTGCCCGCGTTCCTCGTCCGGGCGTTGCCCTCGGCGGTCGACGAAGGCACGCTCGCCCTCGCCCGGGAAACGGCCCCGATCGCGGCCCGCTCGGCGCTGCCGGACGTCCTGCGTACGGCGTTCCCCGCGCTGGGGCGGGAGGCGCTCAACCTCCTCCGCGACCTGCCGGCCAACCTGCTGCGGGGGATCCTGCCCAGGAACGTCATCGCCCGCGGCGTCGCCGACCGGATGGCCGCCGAGGCGCTGCGGGACATGGTCGGACGAAGCCTGCTCCGCTCACTCGAGCGGGAGGTCGGCGCCAAGGCGCTCACCCGACAGGGGCGGGCGCTCATCCAGCAGCAACTGGCCCGCGAGCTCGAAGAGCAGCTGGCCAGGAACTTCGGCGCCAGGGTCGCGGCGCGCTCAGCCGAGTCGCACGTGGCTCGCCTGGCCGCGGGAGAGCTGGCCCAGCAGGTCACGAGGGCCACCCTCGGCCGCGAGGCCGCGGGCATGGCCGCGAACGTCTCGTTCCGCGACGAGCTCGCCCGGTATCTCGGCACCCGGATGGCCATGGGCGCCGGCATCATGGGCGGCGGGAACCTCCTCGGTCAGTTCCTCCAGGTCGCCGACGGTCACCGGGCTCCCGGCGCGGTCGACTTCGGTGAGGCGGGCCTGTCCGCGGTATCGGGTGCGGCGTTCGGCGCGGGCATGTGGGGCAGCCCGCTGGGTCACATCCTCGGCGGCGGGGTCGCCGGCGGGACCCTGGCGCTGGGCACGCAGACCTACGACCACTTCGTCAAAGGAGAGGCGTTCAGCTGGAGTGACGTGGCGGCGGGCGCAGGTCACGGCGCTGCCGCGGGGGCGCTCTTCGGCACGTTGAACCACGTTCAGACGTCCGTGCGGCCGCTGCCGTTGAAGATCGGGCAGGAGGTCGTGGCCGTCCCCGGCGAGCACGGCCGTATCGGCATGCTGGCGCACGACGCGGGGGCACACACCGCGGTCGGTGTCGACGTCGCCGGCCGGGACACGTTCGGCGCGCGGTTCGGCGGGGAGGGCTTCAAACCGACGGAGATCGTCCGGATGGACGCGGAGGGCAATGTCATCGGGCGTCTCCCCGGTGACGTCTCCACCCCGAGGCCGGACGCCACGCGGGGAGAGCCGGCGTTCACCGACCCGTTCACCGGTCCCCACGGGCCGCGGCAGCCGGCCGCCGAGCTGCCGTCGCTCGACGCGCCCGTCCGCGAGCTTCCGCCCGGCACGAACCCGGACGGCCGACCGTCGCCGTCCGGCACCGGTTCGCGTGATGCCGGTTCGCGTGACGCCGGTCCGCGCGACGCCGGTCCGCGCGACGCCGGTCCGCGCGACGGCGGTTTGCGCGACGGCGGTTTGCGTGACGGAGGTTCGCGCGACGGCGCCCTGCGCGGTGGCGGCCCGCACGGTGGAGCCGGCCCGCGTGCTGGTCTCCCGCGTGACGGCGGCCCGCAGGACGGCTTTCCGCAGGACGGCTTTCCGCAGGACGGCTTCCCGCGTGGCGGCGGCCCGGATGGCGCGGGGGACGGCACGCCACCCCACGGCCGGCCTCCGGTCGATACGCACCCCGCGTACCCTGACACGTCCCCCCGCCACGTCGAGCTCGCCGGCTTCGACCACACCCCGGAGGTACGCCCCGACAACAGCCCTCCTGCGCGCTCCGACGTCGCCTCACCGGCGCCCACCGAGCACAGCCCGCCGGGTGGGACGCCCGAGCGGCCGGGGGAGCGGCCTCCGGCGCCCGGGGAGCGGACCGTTCCGCCGGAACGTCCGATCCGCTCGGATCATCCACCGGCCGGACCACCCGACCGGCCCACGGCCGCGGCCTACGACGGGCCCGCCGGCCCTCGCTCTGCGCACCCATATCCGCACCCGGAGGTCACGTCCGGCCATGCCGGGGCGTCCCGCCACGTCGAGCCCGCGCACTCCGGCCATGCGGACCATGCGCCGCTGGCGGACGCGATGACCGGCGCGTCGATCAGGCCCCGCGACGAGGTGGCGGCCTGGGAGTGGGCGGACAGCGCCTACGACCGGTTCCGGGCGGGTGACGCCGACATCGCGGACATCGCCGGCAGCCTGGCGGCGGTGGAGCGCCCGGGCGGCAGGATCGGGTTCACGCCCGAGGAGATCGGTCAGATCAAGCGCCATCTCATGGTCGACGAACATCTTGTCAGCGACTATGAGGGTGGTTTCATACGCCAGCGGTTCGACGCGGACCCCGACATAGCCGAGGCGTGGATTCGGTTGCGTGAGGGCCGTCATCTCAGTGAAGATCTCGGTCTTCTCGAGCATGAGCTCGCCGAGTCCGACTATCTGCGGGGGTATCCTGACGCGACGTATCCGCAGGCGCATGGATACGCCAATAGTGTTTACAACTGGCAGGATGTACGGCCGGGCCGTACTGGCGAGAATCTTGACACCTTATGGGGACGGGGGATTGCCGATGGCGATTCTGGTGGGTTTCGAGAAGGTCCGGGAAGACAGACGGGAGGTCGAGTACATCTTCGGGTACCCGAGGATGGACCGCCGTCTGATCATCGACAAGGAGTCGGAGCAGGGGAGTCCGCAGGACGGGAACAGGGACGGGGATTTCGCGGCGGTGTTCGTCAAGATCTTGCGGGCCCATCGCGGTGGGGCGGTCTGGCCGGCGAAGGGTTCGTACGCGGCGTAGAGGGTCTGCCGCGGGGTGCGGGGCGCATCCCGGACGGGGTGGTTCCGGTATCGCCCCCGGATGCGGCGCTCCCATCCGGGGGCGGCCCTGCCGTACCGTCTCAGCTGCCGCGGGATCCGGCCGGGCTGGTGCCGTTGGAGGAGCCTATCGGCGCGGATGTGCCGGTTGTGGGCGTGGACCAGGTCGGTTTCAGTGATGTGGTGCCGGCGCAGCCGGCCGAATCGCAGGCGCTGACCCCTGAATGGGTGCGGGACATCCTCGCCGCCCCGAAGACGCCCGAGCAGGTTGTGCGGTGGGTGCGGGAGCACCTCACCGGGCCGGGCGAAGACGGCACGATGGTGCCGAAGTCGGCGGCGGAGATCGACGAGACCGTCGCCCGTCTCCAGGCCGAGGCGGCCCAAGCCGTGGCCGCGCGCTCGGTGCCCGCTCCGGACGCCCCACCGGCTGTCGAGAAGACGTCGGGCCTGACGCCGATCGACCATATGTCGCAGGAGCTCGCACCGAGCGTCAACTTTCCGCCCGAACTTATCCGTACCGGTGCCGACCTGCCCAGCCAGGTGCACGAGCTGGTGGGCCGAGCCAAGGCGAACCTGCTCGACAAGTACCCCGAGCAGGTCGTCGCCGAGCGTATCCACGACCTCGACGTGATCGCGGGCCTGGCCGACCGGGTGCAGAGCTTGGCCGACCGGGCGCGGGCAAGTGGCGACCTGCGCGCTCTTGTGCAGGGGATACGTGATCTGAGTGTCAGGGTCGGGGAGTACGCCGACACCTACCGTAACTGGCGTGATTTCGACCGGGGTGGTGAGTTCGCTGATCCCGGATGGCGGGATCTTGACGGTGTCGACCCGCTCAACTCGGTTGAGATGGCGAACCGGGTCGTGAGCGTCGACCCCGCCACATACCGGTTTCACGTAATCGATCAAGCCATTGTGGTTGCGAAGATCGGCGACATTCTGGGTCCCGAATTCGAGGCGCACGCGGCGTGGACCTTCGAACGCACAATCCCGATGGATATGGACTCCGTGCGGGCCCTGCTTCCAGACGGTACGGCTACTTTCCGCATCGAACGTCAGGTTACTGTAGAACGTCCGCGTGGGTTCTACGACCCGGAGGTGGGTGTCACATTCGTTAATCCCCAGGCTGGCGATGGTCCCCGGTCGCTTGGCGCTCTCGCGGCCACTGTTGTACACGAGGGCATGCACGCACTGCAGCCAAGCAGGGCGCTGCTGGGAGGCGCCATCGAAACGAGCCTTCCGCGTGGCATGGCGGCCCGAGTGCACAATCAGCTCACGTTTGAGCGGGAGTACCAGGGCTTCGCTGTCCAGCAGGAGTTCCTCCGCGGCCTAGCCGGCCACCGTTCGCTCGACCCCACCGATGATCCGCGGATCCCAAACTCCGATGGGTACCGCGAATTGGCCGCCATGACTCCCGAGCAGCTCCGGAACATGGTGCTGGACAGATACATCCCGCAACGGTTAGACAATGAATTCGGCGGCATCCTCGTCTGGTACCCGGCGCTCATCCCGGAGAGCATCGTCCAGCAAGCTCGTTCGGCCATCATAGACGCAACGCATCCTATACCCACCGAGCGTCAGTACGGCAGCCTCCACGGACCGATCATGCGGCACGTTGTCGATACGTATGGCCTGGACCTTGACGGAGTACGGCAACGCCAGAGTGAGCTCTTGTTCCCAGCCCTACGTGATGCACCGCCACCAGCCCCGCCGACTCCCTATATGTTGTTGGCTTCTGACGTGCTGCCGGTCCCCGAAGTACTCTCGGCCGGAGAGTTTGGTCACGACGGCGGACCTCGCGTAGACGAGGAGCGGGCAGGCCCGGATTTCTCGGCATGGCAAGCAGCCGGACGGGATGGCGCACAAGGGCTACACGACGCAGTCTTGGAGCAAGCTACCGAAAGCCGTACCCCGACCGGGCTGGTCGACAACGATGCGGTGTCCCGACTTGCTGACCAACTGCCTAGACTTGAGGCCGAAGGCGGCGACGTCGTTCCGGCCCTCACCGAGATGGCTGGTGAGGCGCTGGGATTCGGTGACGCTTCGCTACAACGAGTTGGCGGCGAAGGTGCGAAGGGGCACTCCGGCGCGCCGGTCTTCCTCATACGAGATCCGTCGGGTGCGGTCGTAGCCGTGGTTAAGGTGTTCCCGAGGATGGAGGAGTTCGTACGTGAGCTGTCGTCAATCGAACGTCTCAGGTCGGACGAGTTTACGCGCCTGCGGGTTCCTGAGGTCCGGGGTGTGGCGGTTATCCTGCACGGTGACGCACCGGCTGGCGTCCTCCTGTCCTCCGTCGCATCCGGACGCGCAATCGACGACATTATGGCAGCTGTCCACGAAGCGTCCCCCGAGAACAGGCTGCGGGCGATGGAGGAGCTGAAGACCGCCGTCAGTGACACCGCCGCGGCCCTCGCGGAGTTGCATACGAGGCCTGTGAGTTCGGGCAGGCCGGTCGCCCAAGACTACTTAGATTTCCATACCGGTCTCGCTCGCCGGCTCACCAGCCAAGTGAGTGCCCGAGCCGACCTGGTCGAGCAGCACGGCTTGGACGTGCACGAACTCAGTCGACGCCTCGATGAGGCGATCGACGCAGCCCGGCGCTATCCCGGCAAATCAGCATTGGTTCATGGAGATGCCCACCCCGGCAACTTTTTCTGGGATCGGGCTCGCGGCGTCACGTTCATTGACACACCGACATTCCACTACTCGATGAATCACCATGGCGAACCCATAGCCTCCCCTGAACGCGACGTATCAAACTTCGAGCAGCGCCTCGCATACTACAGCCGCCAGTTTTCCTTCAGTCCAGCCGAAACGAAGATGTTGCTGGAACACTTTCGCGTATCATATCGGGAGGCGGGTGGGTCGACCCTGCACGACGGAACCATGAGAATGTTCGGAGCGCGCAGCGTCCTGAACAAACTCCTTCAAATTGTCGAGAGTCTGACCTCTTTCAATCATCCCGACTCCATTGCTACTGAACACGGTACGATAGAGATGAAACGGAAGTTCGAAAGGGAGCTCGAAGCGGAGATCGATCTCTTGAAGAAGTCATTGGGCTGGGAGGAATGACGGGTACCAGACGATCGTTTGACAATGACCCGAGCCGAACGGCGGCTCGGGTACTCGGGTCGGTCGCACTGCCCGCAGTTGGCGGTGGAGCATTGGCGATGACTCGGGATGGCAGCTGTGTCGTCACGTTTGCCCAGTCTCTGGTGTTGGTGGGCGGGGACAGGAAGATTCTCTGGGAAGTAGCCGGGGAAGGAGTCTCGTATGAACAGCCAACGATGCTTCCTGACGGTGGTCTGGCACGGATCGAGGGCGGATCGGTCGTAGTCAGGAGCGGCAGGTCCGGGGCGGTGTCGCGCTTGTTCCCGGTATCGCGAGTTTCCGAGCTCACGGCTATGCCACGGGGTGACCTTCTTTTCTATCAGGTGCTCGCCGACCATTCGGCGGAGCTGCGATGCACGACTGTCCAGGGGGAGCCGCGCTGGTCGTTCCACCTGAGTAAACGGGGGGGTACGGCACCGTTCGTTTTCGGCGACGTCATCCTCGTCGTCGAGCAGGGATTCGTCCACGGCCTCGGCCATGATGGGGTTCGTCTGTGGTCGTTTGACCACAGGGCCTTTGTCCTGTCCGGTTGCGACCTTCCGCCGCCGGACGGCCCACCGGTTTCAGGCGGGATCCTGGGTCGGAGACCGACGGTGGTGGGCGATACGACGCTGTTCGTTACCATGGAGTGGTACGCGGGGAGCGGATTCTTCCTCGTGGACACAGCTGGCCACCAGATTAGGCGATTCGAGAGCTCGGTTCCGCTTGGATCGCCGCTCACGGTGCTGGCCGACTCCGATAACGGTGTCCGTGTGGCCATGCTTGGACCTAGGATCGAAATCCGCCCGATGGAGTGGAACTGGCAGGTTATCATGCTGGATCTGGGCGGCACGCCGCTGTGGCGTCACCAGCTTCATGCGCCTCCGCTGTGCCTGGTCCCAGGACCCGGTGGGACGCTTCTGGTCATCGCATCACCATCGAGGAAACAATGGGACGATTACCATAAGTGGCACGATCTGTCCGATCAGACTTTCGTCCGCTGCCTGGAGCCGGACGGCTCAGCCCGCTGGACCTGGTATGCCCCTGGGCCGATCTCACACCTGCCCGTCGTGAGCCCGGACGGGATAGTGTATGTAGGAAGCGAACGCCGACTCTGGACACTTACCGTGGCCTCGGACAGTCGGTAGTGAACTTCATGTCGGAGCCGATCGGGGAGTGCCGGTCTACGCGCGGCGCCGGGAGGATCAGGAACGGACACGGAAGCTGTTCGCCGGATTGGATCGGCTGACAACGTGGCGAGCACGACGCTGGACCAGCGGTGGTGCCGACGGCCAGAACGTGAGCGGCATTTCGTCGGTGGGCGACGCTTAGGTCGTGCCGGTTGGCTGGGGAAGGGGTCGGTGTGGAGGCGGATCGGGTTGTTGCCGCGATCGAGCGCTATGTGTTCCAGTCGGGCGAGGAGATCGAATCTCGGCGAGACTGGCCTGATGCCGTCGTCTTTCACGCTGGGCGCCACTACTACTCGGCGCGGCTGGCGGATTGGCTGATCGGTTGGGAATCATGGGTCGAGTACGCGGTGCAGGTGGTCGTAAGTCGCACTTTCGCTGACAACGACGCCTACACGTACGGCTTGCTCTTCGCTCACGGTGGCGAGGTGTTGTTCCTTAATGATGTGGCGACGATACGGGAATTGGGTCGCCGGCTGGATGTGGATCTTGATCCGCTGGCTTATGCCGAGTTGTTGAGTGAGCTCTACTCGGTCAAGCTAATCGACGAGCCGGTGGTGTTGCCGAATGCGGCTACGACGCTGCACCGGGCGGGTGAGTTAGTGCGGGATGTGAACGCGTTCGCGGCTGACTATCCGTGGGTGGATGCCGCGCTGGTGGCTGCACCGGCTGCCCGTCGGGAGGATGGCGCGGTGGTGCTGGAGTTCTTCTCCTGCCACTACTACATAACCGGGTTGCGGGCGCTGGATGTCCTGCGATGGCGGGTGAGCGGAGGTGGTGGACGTCCGGCGTCGTGGGAGCGCGAGTACGTCGCGGAGCGGCTCGAGCACATCTGATCGGAGCGACAACTCGCACACCACCTGGGCGCGGCAGGCATCCGCCGCACCATCTTCGCGAACGAGATCGGATGGTAACTGGTCAGGTAGTTTTTGATCTTGAGTTACGTGTAGCTGGTTGCGGGCATCCAGGGACGGCCCTCGGCGAGTTGGACGAGGGCGTCGAACAGGGGGATGCCGTGTTTGGTGGCGGTGGACAGGTAGCTTCGGATCGCGCAGAACTGGCGGGCGCCGGTGAGGGTGCGGAGGCAGCCGGATACCTTCTGCCGTAGTTTGATCATACGGATGTCGCGTTCGGAGCCGTTGTTGTCCGCCGGTATCCGCGTGTTACGGGTGAAACGCAGGTAGTCGGTTTCGCGGTCGACGAGCCGGCAGGCCAGGGCGTGGCGGGCGGCCATGAGCGTCGTGCTCCGGGGGGAGGTCTGGCTGATCCCGATGTGGGCGGCGTGGCGGAGCAGCCGAGTCTGGGTGGCCAGGTCCTGCTTGTCGACCGGGGTGCCGGTCGCGGCGGCGTCGCCTGCCAGCCGGTGTAGGGCGACGAGAGCGTCGGCGGCCTGGGCGGCCCAGCACCAGGTCCCGGCCGGAGCGGTGTCGACCACAGCCTGGAGTTCGCGTAGCACGTGGGCGAGGCAGAGCTGGTGGGTGGCGGCGGTATAGCTGTCGTAGGGTGCCCAGGCGTCGTGGACGATCACCCCGTCGAAGCCGGGTAGCACCCCGAGCGCGTCGATGCCTGCGGTCCCCCGGTGGGGGTGGCAGTCGATCAGCGTGTACTTGTCGGTGCGGGCGCAGTGCACCCAGTGCAGTTTCCCGGCGACCCGCAGCCCCGTCTCATCGGCCCCGATCACGTCGGCGGCGGCCAGCAGACCCCGGACGGTGTCACGGAAGCCGTCCAGTCCGGCGGCGGCGCGGGCGGTCATCGCGCCGACGGTGCCCGCCGACAGGGGTATCCCGACCAGTTCGGCCAACGCGGTCGCGGTCCGGTCCTTCGACAGGAACTGGCCGGAATAGAGGTAGACCGCCGCAGCGGTGACCCGCGGCCCGTACTGGACCGGGGCGTCCACCCCCGCCGGCGCCGCCGCCCTTGTCCGTGCCCCGCAGCCGCACTCCCGCTCGACCAGCTCGTGTTCGACCACGTGCGGGCGTAGCTCGGGCAGGTCGAACACCTGCCGGCGTTCGCTCCGGGTCACCGGCCGGCCCGCAAGCGACGTCCCGCACCCCGCACACGGCCCGGCTCGTGCCGCAGGCGCACGTCAGGCTCGGCGACCATCCGTAGCGTCGATCCCGGATGCCCGTCCTGCCCACCGGGCCGCCGGCCGGTCTTCGTCCGCAGCGACTTCGGCGGTGGTTTCGCCAGCCCGTCCGAGCTCGGCGGCTTCGCCGAGCTCCGCGACGTCTTCTGAAGCTGCGTCTCCAGCTCGGCGATCCGCTCCAGCGCCCGCGCGAGATCCGCCTGCAAGCTCACCACCAGCGCCGCGAGCTCGTCATACGACGGCACCGGCGGCGACGAGGGCGGATCATCGGACACACCCGGACCCTACGACCTGGTCAACCACAGCCCGCCAATAGCCCGGCTCGCCGTGTCACCGGCAACACCCGGCCAGCCGAGGAACCAAAACAAACGATCTACGGGACCTGACCAGTTACATTTTCCGGATCGTTTGTTCGGATTACTCGTTCAGATCATTGCCCGGTGGGCGCTGTTGCCCGGTGGGCGCTGACTCGACACAGGCGGCCGTCCGAGCGCCGATCCGCGTGATCTGAAGATCCCGGGCCGGTCGACGACTCGCAGGGCGGGCCAACAGCACCTGCGGGTCCCCAACCCCCGAACCCCGAAGACGTCCGGTGGAATCCGGTCCTTCACGGGCTGGGGGGTGGGCTTGGAGGATGCCCTCCGGGCAACGTGGCCACCACGCGCAGGACGTCCGCTGGCGTTATCGAGGCGAGGCCCTGCTCGGTGCCGGCCGCGGCGGAACCGTTCCGGTCCGCGGCTCCCCGCTCCCCGGACCACAGCGCGACATGTTGGCCGCGGTCGGGCGGTGGTCCCCACCGGGCCGGTGACACCGGTCCGAACAGCAGTACGGACGGCGTCCCGTAGGCGGTCGCGAGGTGGCCTATCCCGGTGTTGGCCGCGAGCAGCAGCGACCCGGCGGCCACCAGCGCGCACAGTTCGGGCAGGTCGATCGATCCGGCGAGCACTGCCGCCGGGGGCAGGCCGGCCTCCCGCGCCACCGTCCGCGCCAGCTCTGTCTCCTCCGGCCCGCCCGTCACGACCACCCGGTGGCTGCTGGTGGCGAGTGCCCGCGCCACCTGCGCCCACAGCCGCGCCTGCCATCGACGGACCGGGTGCGCGCCACCTGGATGCACGATCGTCGCACCACCGACGACCGGGGGGACGGTCGGCCGGGGTAGGGAAAGATCGTCTGGATCGCACGCGACCCCGTGTGCCTCCAGCAGCCGGCACCATCGCGCCACCTCGCGTTCCTCCCCGGCCTGTCGCTCTCGCGGGTCGCCGTGGTGTTCCCGCGGGGCGTGCTGCCTGTTGCCGGCTCGATGTTCGTCCCGATCCCAGGACACCCCGCCCGCCAGGTCGAAGGCCCACAGCTCCGCTGGCGCCGTCGCGCGCAGCACCTGCGTCGAGGCCGGTCCCCGGCCGTGCAGGTTCACCGCCAGTGCCGGCCGCTGAACGGCCACCGGGCCGAGTTTCGGTGTGTCCACGACACCGTCGACCGCCCCGGACAGCAGCGCCACCGGTTCCAGCCAGCGTGGCGTGGCAAGCAGGATTCGCGCGTCCGGCCGGGCTCGGCGCAGGCCGCGCAGGGCGGGCAGGACGGTCAGCAGGTCGCTGAGGCCGAGGGCGCGCAGCGCGACGACTGTCCCGGCCGGGCCGCGGCCACCGGCTGGGCGGTAGCGGGACAACCGGTAACGACCACTGTCACGACTGGTCACAGGTAGGGGTTCTCCAGTGATGGGGATGGTTGGACGCACGATGCTCCGTCCCGATCGGCTCCGTCCCGATCGGGAAGCGTCCCCGCGGGGACCGGTCCGGGGTGTCCAGGATCAGGAACGCACTGATTATCACCCAGGGTCATAAATGGTTCGCATGGTGACGTGGCCATGCGTCCGGAGTTTCCCCGAGAATAGCGATGGAAACTATTATTACTCAGAGTGTCGATCTTTTGGGATGTCGCCCCGTCCGGAACCGGGCGAAAGCCATCTTCCGTTCGGCTTCTCGCTCTTTCTGTTCTTGTCGGATCCCCCTCGGTTGCGTGTATACCGGTCGAAAGGGGCCACAGGGGAGGCTGCGGGAGCGGTGTATGACGGCCCGCTGCCGCGGCCGCGGCAGCGGGCCGGCCGGCGGTTTTCACCGGTCCCGCCGTCTTCGACAACGGTCTTCGGTGACGGTTTTCGGCGACGTTGCGGTTTTCGACGGCGTTGCCCGGGGAAGGTTCCCCGAGCATGTTCGCGCGGTGCGGAACCAGTGTGCACCTGTTCCGCCGGGTCTGGATACCGGGTCTGGACATCGTCGGGCTCGGTCCCGCCGGCGGCGGCGCGCCCCGGGGCGCCGGCCGTCGCGCTGACCGGTCACGGGGCCGGCCACGGATACATCCGAGGCGCTTTCTCTGCGGGGGCCGGGCGCGGGGGACGCTGTCGGCCAACTGGCCCGCTTGCCGACGTGGCCCGTCGACATGTGGCCTGTCGACATGACCGTCGACGCGGCCCCCGGTTCTACCGTCGCTCCAGGCTTGGCCCGCACGGGCTCGGCCTGCCACCGCCCGCCCCTTCCCGGCACGGCGGACCGGGGTCGCCCGCGAGACCGGGGCCGCCCGCTGGCCGACGGGACCGCGCGAATCCCGTCCGCGGCCGGGTGGGGAAACCCGGCGCACCCCGGGGCTACCGCCGAACACACCGCACCCCGGCCATAGCCGGCCCATAGCCGAGCCGAAGGGAGACAGGCAGAGGAGACGGACAAAGAAGTTCTTGCAACGAGAAAAAGCGGGACATTTTCCGCAATCTTCGCTCCGGGGAGAACTCTTGAGTGTTTTCGACAGTCTCATGCACGGACTCGACGAAGGCGACCGTGACCGGGCGCTGGATCTGATCAGGGACCGGATCAGCCAGGAACGGCACCGGGCCGAAGGCGGCGACGCGGTGCGCCGGGTCGACCGGGGGACCGGCCTGCGCCGCGGCGGTGCCGGTGGCCGCCGCGTTCCCGCCCGTCGGGATTCCCACCGCCGGGAGCACTGACCGGCGCGCGGCCGCGACGCGGCCCGGACGGAACCCCGCCGGCTCGCGTGAGCCCGTTCCGAACACCCAGGAACACCCCAGGAGCCCGGAAGCGATCCGGGCGAGACACCCATCCGAACCGACAGCGGACCTGAGCAACAGGAGCCCGAACAGCAGACCCGAACACGACAGCGAGCCCGAACAAGACGGAGTACGTGAGGACCGGTACCGGACATGACAGGAAAGAACATCGACGAGATGCGACGGGACGTGCCCTCGACGGTTGCCCGATCTGACGACAAGGCGGTGCGCACATGGAAGGAGACCCATGACAGCGCGGTCGGGACCTACGGCGAGGGGGCGCGGGCGCACCGGACGGCGTTCGCCACGCTCAGGCGCACCCACGAGAAGGTCGGCAACCGCTGGGAGCCGAAGCACGACGCCGGCCCTTCGGGCCAGCGGCCGGTGAAGCATGCCTCGGCCTCGAGCAGGGACACCGGTTTGTCAGGCCACTCGCCAGGAGGTCACCCGTCAGGCCATCGGACGGCGAAGCGGGCCCCGGCCCCGGGCGGGACCAGGCTGACCATCGGGGCCGTGGATGAGAACGCCCCGGTGCGGCACCTGCGCGAGGTGGCCCGCGAACTCGACATCCCCGGCCGCTCGACGATGCGCAAGGCCGACCTCATCAGAGCCATCAACCGAAGCCAGCGATAAGAACAGCCGTTACAACAACCCTCTTGTGATTGTTTTCACCTGTGCGTCGCCGGTCAACGTCGGCGACGCACAGGTGCTTTCCGCCTACGGCCTACGGCCTACGGCTGCTGGCCGTAGGCCGTAGGCCGTAGCCGTGGATGGCCTCCGACGGATTCCAGCCGTCAGCCGTAGGTGGTTTCCGTCGTCATGACAACATTTTTCACCTACAGGCGCGGAAGCCGTAGGTGGAAAGGGTCGTCATGACAACGGTTTCTGCCTACGGCTGTGGCTGGGGGGCGCTGGCCGCTGCCGAACGGCGGGCGACACGGGCGGCGAAGATGCCCGCGCCGAAACCGTTGTCTATGTTGCACACAGCGATGCCGGGAGCGCATGAGGTAAGCATGGCGAGCAGTGCGGTGAGCCCGCCGAAGGACGCGCCGTAACCGACGCTGGTCGGGACGGCCACGACCGGTGTGCCGACCAGTCCGCCGATCACACTCGGCAGGGCTCCCTCCATGCCGGCGATGACGATCAGGCAGTCGGCCTCGGCCAGCCGGTCACGGACGGCGAGGACGCGATGCAGCCCGGCGACCCCCACATCCATGATCGTCTCAACGCCCACCCCGGACGCGCGGGTGGTCAGCGCGGCCTCCGCGGCGACCGGGGCGTCCGACGTCCCGGCGCAGACGACGACGACCCGGCCGTGGGCCGCGGGCAGCGGACCGATGGCAACCGTGGCCGCGGCCTGCGCGGTACCGGCCGCATGACCAGCGAAGACGGAGTGGCTGGCGTGGCCGACCGGGTGGTTGGCGGCGGCGTGACCGGCGGTGTGGTTGGCGGTGTTGGCGTGGCCGGTGGTGGCAGCAGCGGTGTGGCCGGCTGTGGCGGAGAGCGCGGCGAAAGCTCCGCCGGGTGCCTCGGCCGGTGTCTGCGCGGACGTCGTGAGCTCGTCCGGCCAGCGGGCCCGCAGCGCCGTGACGGTGGCGGCGTCGGCCCGCGTGACCAGCGTCGGACGGCCGGGGCCAGCGGTCCGCCGCAGTTCGGCGACGATGCCGACTGTCTGCGCCGGGGTCTTGCCGGCGGCGTAGACGACTTCCGGGTCGCCGGTGCGGAGTCCGCGGTGGGTGTCGACACGGGCGTATCCGAGGTCGGTCCAGCCGCTGCCGTCACCGAGCGGGCCCGCGGCCAGGCGCGCCAGGG
Source organism: Candidatus Protofrankia datiscae (assembly GCF_000177615.2). GTDB lineage: Bacteria > Actinomycetota > Actinomycetes > Frankiales > Frankiaceae > Protofrankia > Protofrankia coriariae. Next base: position 285,111 of record NC_015656.1, read on the forward strand.
CGTCGTCCGGCCCGACCGTGCCGGAGGCCACGGCGTCCAGCAGGAGCCGCACATCCTCCGTATCCATACTGCCGACCCTACGGGTCCGCCGCCTGATCTCCGCCGCCTCCTCGCGCCGCCGCCTCCTCGCGCCGACGGCTCGCCCATGCCGCCGCTGTCCGGTCCGCTGGAGCGGTCGGGCGCTGGGGCGGTTGGGTGCCGGCGGAGCGGGGCCCGCGGATGCGATCCGTCACCGGATCGTAGGATCGTCGAGGTGAGACGCGCGGAGCTGGCGGAGCTGGCGATGGGCCCGGTCTCGGATACCGGGTGTCCGCTCATCCGGTGTCCGAGACCCCGTACCGTTGGGAGATCCGCTGGGGACGCGTCCGGGCTCTTCTCCTCCCGGGTACGACCGGGTTCCCCCTCGGGCACGGTCGGGGCTGTCGCGATGTCCGTTGCCCCGGTGACCGGCTCCGCCCCGGGGACGCTGCCCGCTCCGGCGGTCCCACCCCGTCCAAGTGGAAGGCTGTCGGCATGACATCCGGAAGGTCGTCGGTATGACGTCAACGACGCGTCTGGTCTATCTGGGGCCGCCCGGCACGTTCTCCGAAGCGGCGCTGATGACCCTTCCGATCGCCGACAGGGCCCAGCTCGACCCGCTGCCGAACGTGGCGGCAGCGCTGGACGCGGTCCGTCAGGGGGACGCCGACGGGGCGCTCGTCCCGTTCGAGAACTCGGTCGAGGGCTCGGTGTCGACCACCCTGGACGAACTGGCCAGCGGTGATCTGCTCCAGGTCACCGCCGAGGTCGTGCTCCTGATCCGGTTCGCTCTGCTGGTCCGGCCCGGGACTGTGATCGATGCGGTTCGCACGGTTTCCAGCCATCCGCACGCCCAGCCGCAGTGCCGCCGGTGGCTGGCCAAGAACCTGCCCGACGCGCGGTGGGAACCGTCGTTCAGCAACTCCGAGGCGGCGCGCCGGGTGCAGGCCGGGGAGGTCGACGCCGCGCTCGCCGGCGCCTTCGCCGCCCCCCGCTACGGACTGTCGGTGCTGGCCGACGACGTTCAGGACGTCGACGGGGCGCAGACGCGGTTCGTGCTGGTCACCCGCCCGGGGCCGCCTCCGTCGCCCACCGGGTCCGACCGCACCACGGTGGTGTTGTTCGAGCGGGACGACCATCCCGGCGCGCTGCTGGAGATACTGACCGAGTTCGCAGTCCGGGGGGTCAACCTGACCCGGCTGGAGTCCCGGCCGACCGGCGCGGGGCTGGGCCGGTACTCCTTTTCGGTCGACTGCGAGGGGCACGTGTCCGAGGCGCGGGTCGGGGAGGCGTTGTCGGCACTGCACCGCGTCTGCGCCGAGGTCCGGTTCCTGGGCAGTTATTCGCGGGCGGACGGACGGGCCGGGGTGGTGCGGCCGAGCACGTCCGACGATGCCTTCCACGAGGCGGCGGTCTGGCTGTCCGGTCTGCGCGGGGATACCCGTGCCCGAAGCACCGACGGATCCTGAGGCCCGCCAGGAATGACGGCCGGTCAACCACGCGCCCTGCCCTGACCAGGAAAACGAGGGTGGAAATGGCTGCGGTGGCAGCGGTTTGTTCCCTTACTCGCATGATTCGACAGTGCTTCTACAGTGCTCGGTCACGCGTTTTTGATCGGTTGCGGGACGGGTTCGCGTTGCTTGGTCGGCTTCCTGGTGGCCTGTGGATCCGAAGTGACACGTCATCTCCGGATCGTCATGGTGGGTTGTCCGGGACCGGACCGAGAATGATTACTTTCTGTGACGTCTGATTGGCCCGGATGGTGATCGCTTGTGCCGTGGTCCGCGCGTGTTCTCTCCCGCTTCTCTGTCGGGTCGCGACACTTCGACACTTTTTTGTGTTACCTTGAGTTACATTCTCGCTACCAGGAGAGTTCGTCCGGGTGGGCGAACGAGTTGCCTCACCGACAGGGAGGCCAGGGAGTGCGATAATCATGACCAATACTGGCGAGCTGTTCCTGCCAGTACCCCGGGAGCCCGGGCCAACCGGGCCAACCGGATCGGTGGAGCCGGTCCGGCGGGAATTTCTGCCGAGCGGGAAGTCCCGCGAACAGCCGCACGAAGGGCAGCCGCGGGAGGAGCTGTCGCGCGAAGAGCCGCGGCAGGGGCCCGGTCGGACCGCTTCCAGTCTGCCGGCCGGCCCGGCCGGCACGTGGCCAGCGGTGCTGGACACCGCGCGGCTCGCTCCGTCCACCCTGCCGGTCATGCCGGTCGCGATTCCAGCGGCCCGCACTCCTCCAGATGATCATTTGGATACCCGCGCGGTACCGGAGCCGCCAGGCCACACGAGCTCGCCGGACGAGCTGGCTGCCGGGTTTTCCGGGGACTCCCCCGCGGACGGGCAGCCTCCGCTGCCCGAGCCGGTGGCAGCCGCGGGCCCGCCGATGTCCGACCGCAGGCAGTTCCACCTGTATGCCGGCGCCGCCATGGTGGGCGCGCTCCTCCCTGACACGCAGCTCGCGGATCTCGTTGACGTGCACGGCACGACCGCACAGGCCGCGATCGCCCATGCTGAGGGACAACTGACCGAACTGCTCGGTACCCACGAGCAGACCTCGCCCGCCCAGGTGATCACCGAGACGCTCCGGCTGCGGCACTACCTGGACCAGCTCGCCCAGCGTCAACTGACCGCCTCGGATGCCCGCCGGCTGCGCATCGCCGCTGGCCGGGCCACTGTCCTGCACGCCGACGCCGCTTTCAAGCTGGGTGAGCCCGAGGTCGCGGGGGCCCTGGCCGCCGCTGGTTTCGCGGCCGGGGAGTGGGCCGGGGACGGCCCGTTGCGAGGGTCCGCGCGTGAGATCGGGGCGGTCGCCGAGTTCTACGGCGGTCGTCCGGACGTGGCCCTGCGACTCGCCCGGGACGGGCTGCGGTATGTCAGCGCGGGGCCGGTGCGGGCTCGGCTGGTCTGCCAGGAAGCCCGCGCGCTGGCCGCGCTCGGTGACGTCCGGGGCGCCGCGCGGGCGCTCGACCTGGCCTACGAGTTCGCCGACATGATTCCCGTGGAACAGTGGGGATCTCCGGGGCCGGGTTTCGACACCTTTCACCCGGTCGAGGTCGCCTACAACGCGACCACGGCGCTGTGCCTGCTCGGACGGTCCCGCGCCGCCGAGGAACACGCGCAGTTCGCCATCCCGCGGCTGGACGCGATGAACGCGCCCGGGTTCCGGTCGGTGATCCGTCTCGATCTGGCGTTGGCGCTGGCCTGCCAGGGCCGTCTCGAGCTCGACCGGGTGTGCGCACTGGCCACCGAGGCGATCTCGATCTCTTGGGGACGCGCGGTGGCGTCGGTGTCGAATCGGGCCGACCAGCTGCTCGCGGTGACCCGGGCGCACGGGGAGGTCCGGGAGGTCCGGGAACTCGCCGCGTACGTCCGGGGGTGGCAGCGGGAAGGCCAGCGACAGCCAGCCGGCCCGGACGCGGCTGTCGCCAGAGCGGACGCTGCCAGCACGCAGGCTGCCAGCACGCAGGCTGCCGGAGCGGTGGCTGCCGCGACGAAGGCCCCCGCGGGGCACGAGCGGTGAGCCATGGCCGACGCCGGCCCCACGCAACCTCCGTAGCGGAACAACAACGGACGGTGCATATCACGTGAATCACTTGAACGACGTGCGAAGGCCGGCGGGTGGCCCGGTCGCCGGTGGCGGGCGTTTCACCGTCGCCCGGGCCTGGGAAGTTCTTTGGGAGATCTGCGCGGCGGCCGGGTTGGACGGCCAGGACGCGGAAATGATCAAAATCGCGGCGAACGCGATCTTCCGGCTGCCCCGGGCCGGGGTGGTCGTCCGGATATCCGGGTCGCGGGCGATGGCGCACCGGGCGGACAAGGTCGTCCAGGTCGCTCGCTGGCTGGCCCGCCACGACGTCCCGGCCGTGCGCCTGGCGCCGGGCCTGCCGGCACCGCTGCGGATCGCGGACACCGTGGCCACCCTGTGGATCGACGCCGGCCGCGAGGGTCCGGTGGGGCCGGGAGAGCCGCCGGAGCCGGCCGCCGGGATCCCCTCGCCGGCCGTGGGCGGGGACGTCCAGCCGCCTACCGGGGCCCGTGGGCCGGCGGCCGGGCACGGGCCCACGGCCAGGCATGCGGCGCAGGGGCGGGTCGTGCCGCCGCGTGGCACGACGATGCGTCCGGTGACCGGGCGGGCGGCGACCGGGCGGTCGGCGTCGGAGCACGCGGCGAGGGGTCGTCCGGCGCCCGGATGGGCGGCCACGGCGGGCGGGGTGTCACGGACCGACGGCCCGCCGACGGAACGTGATCTTGCTGTCGCGCTGCGCCAGCTGCACGCCCTGCCGCTGCCGGACATTCCCCTGCCCCGTTTTGACCCGCTCGCCGACGTCCGGTTACGTCTCGCCGACGCCGAGGGGCTGCCCGCCGCCGACCTCGCGTTTCTGCAACGGCTGACCGCCCGTTGCGAGGCCGCGCTGGAACGCGTGGTGTACGCCCTGCCGGCCGGGATCATCCACGGCGACGCCCATCTGGGAAATCTCGTCAGAGCTCGTGACGGCGAGGTGCTGATATGTGATTTCGACGCCGCCTGCCACGGGCCGCCCGAATGGGATCTGATCCCGCTGGCCGTCGGGCGGCTGCGGTTCGGCTATCCGCCGGAGCAGCACGCGACGCTCGCCGCCACGTACGGTTTCGACGTCATGCGCTGGCCGGGTTTCGAGGTGTTACGGGCGGTGCGGGAGCTGAAGCTGGTGACGAGCGTGGTGCCGGTCCTCGCGAGCAATCCGCGGGTGGCCGCGCAGTTCGCGGTCCGTCTCGCCAGCCTGCGTTACCAGGACGAGACCGTCCGATGGATGCCCTATTCCTGAGAGTACGTCCGGCCCTGGGAAAACGTCAGGATCCTGACTGTCGTCATGGTTCTGACGAACTGTCAGCCTGCTGTGACCGATCTGGCCACGCTGTTCTCGCAGGGAACACCGTCCTTCTTCGAAGGTGTCGTCTTCGCGGGAACATTTGTCCGCCGCCGGCCATGCTCCCTCCGGGACCGCCTCCTTCGAGTTTGCCCCCGGTGCGGGTACGTGGATGAATCCACCATTCGATGTCGTCATGTTATCGGATGGCTGTTGGTGGATGTTCCGGGGAAGTGCCGTGATTGTGCCCACCATCCGGCGGCCGGCTCGGGCACAACGTCCGGGTCGGCGGGGCAACGGACGGTTCCGGCCGCCGGCCGTCCAGGCATCCCGGATTCGCCGTTGCCTGTCGGTTCCCGTCCTGGCGGGCAGCTTGCCACAGCGGGTTGTTCCAGCCCGGCTCGCGGAGCCGGGAGAAGCCGGTACCGGTACCGGTACCGTGCCGGCGGGGCAAGGCGTTCGTCACGTCGATCCACAGCCCGAGATCGCTGCCTGAGATCACTGCCACGCCGGACGAACTCCCGCCGTCTCCCGTCGTTCGCGGGGCGCCTGCGGACCTGTCCGGACCGGCTCGCTGGCCGCCTCCGCCCAGCCTGTGTGCCTCGCCCAGCCCGTGTGCCGTTCCCTCCGCGGCTGGTTGGCCGCGGCCGTCACGTCGTTCGTCCAAGGAGAGCCGTCCAAGGAGAGATGCGGCCATCCGCCCGCGAGATCGCGGAATCATGCTGCCCGCTGGCGCGGACGGTATCGGTGTCAGCCGTGGTGTAATGGCTCGCAGCGCGCCGAAATACCCGTGATCGCCTTCTTTCGGACGGTCGTCGGCTGGGGCGGACGGACCTGGTCGGCTGTGCGCACCCGACTGCCGATGGGACGAACAAATGATATGGACATGTTGTTCGCCCGCCGGTTCCCGTGCCTGCTGTTCCGCCTTCCTGGGTATTTTTTGGTAATGCTGTGAGAGCTGGGGCAGAAGGAGCTCAAGGGAGCTTTCAGTGGACCATGATATATCCGTTGGGACCTGCTTGTTGAAGGTTTTCTAAATGACGACCGGACACCTCGGTCGGATGGCTTCTTATGGTACGGCCAACGCTTGGCGCGCACTGCGGGAGTGACCGGTACCGGTGCCGCATGGCTGCCTGGCGTGGCGGCTGCCCGGCCCAGGGTGACCGCGCGGCCGGGCTGCCATCCGATATTTGCCCGACTTTTGGCGGGGAGCGTCCCGCTTGTGGTGTCGGGTGACCCGGATCTTCTTTCCCGGCTATTTTTCTTCTTTTGACGGAATGCCGCCATTTTACCCTCGGGAAACCGGCGGAATTACAACCTGCGAAGTTGGCTGTTGGGGTTGACCGAGCGAGTACCCGGTGGGGTAGTGTCACTTCTCGTTCGGTCGGTATACGACGAGAGGAAAAACGTAATGGCACAGCAGCAGCAACAGCAGCAGATCGAGCAGGAGCTTCGCCAGAACTGGCAGCAGATCCGCTACCGTCTGCTCGACGAATTCGGTCAGGTCGGCACCGCGGACCTGGACGCCGCCCGCGATGTCAACGACCTCGTGCAGCGGATCGCGGACAAGACCCACCACAGCGAGCGCTACGTGGAGACCCGCCTGCAGGAGCTCGTCGGTGTGGGTGCCGCCGGGCAGCGCGGCCAGCAGCAGGGCGGCTTCGGCCAGCAGCAGGGCCAGCAGGGCCAGCGCTTCGGTCGGTAGTTACCACGTAACACGGTGGTATCCCGGCGGTCGGCCGCCGGTGTGTGCTGCGGAGCTCCGTGACATGGCTGGGTACGTGTCGCGGAGTTTTCCATGGCACGGCGCGTACGGTGACCGTCTCGTGCTGGTGTTCGGTCGCTGAAAAGCAGCCGTCCGGGATCTCCCGGTGGTAAGTGTGCCGTAACTGGTCAGGTCTGGTAGATCGTTTGTTTTTGGTTTCCCGGCTGGCTGGGACTCCTCGATGGCCTGAAGGCCCGGGTCGTTGGTGCTGTGTGGTTGATCGGGCCGTAGGGTCCGGGTGTGTCGGATGGTCCGCCCGCGTCGCCGCCGGTGCCGTCGTATGACGAGCTCGCGGCGCTGGTGGTGAGTCTGCGGGCGCAGCTGGTCGAGACCGCTGCGGCGTTGGAACAGGCGCGGGTGCGGATCGCCGAGCTGGAAGCTCAGGTCGCGAAGAACTCGCGGAACTCGGCGAAGCCACCGAGTTCGGACGGGCTGGCGAAACCGCCACCGAAGTCGCTGCGGAAGAAGACCGGCCGCAGGCCCGGTGGGCAGGGCGGGCATCCGGGATCGACGCTGCGGATGCTCGCTGAGCCTGATGTGCGCCTGCGGCATGAGCCGGGGCCGTGTGCGGGGTGCGGGGCGGGGCTTGCGGGCCGGCCTGTGACCCGGACCGAACGGCGGCAGGTGTTCGACCTGCCCGAACTACGTCCGCATGTGGTCGAACATCAGCTCATCGAGCGGGAGTGCGGCTGCGGGACGCGGACGAAGGCGGCGGCACCGGCCGGGGTGGACGCGCCGGTGCAGTACGGGCCGCGGGTGGCCGCGGCGGTGGTCTACCTGTATTCCGGTCAGTTCCTGTCGCAGGAGCGGACCGCGACCGCGCTGGCCGAGCTGGTTGGGATCCCGATCTCGGCGGGCACGGTCGGTGCGATGACCGCCCGTGCCGCCGCCGGACTCGACGGCTTCCGTGACACCGTCCGGGGTCTGCTGGCCGCCGCCGACGTGATCGGGGCCGATGAGACGGGGCTGCGGGTCGCCGGGAAACTGCACTGGGTGCACTGCGCCCGCACCGACAAGTACACGCTGATCGACTGCCATGCCACCCGCGGCAGCGGCGGGATCGACGCCCTCGGGGTGCTTCCCGCCTTCGGTGGGGTGGTGGTCCACGACGCCTGGGCCCCCTACGACAGCTACACCGGCGCCACCCACCAGCTGTGCGTCGCTCACGTGCTGCGCGAACTACAGGCCGTCGTCGACGCGGCCCCGACGGGAACCTGGTGCTGGGCCGCCCAGGCAGGCGACGCGCTCGTCGCCCTGCACCGCCTCGCCGTCGACGCCGCCACTACCGGCGTCACCATCGACGAGCAGGCACCGGCCACCCAGACCCGGCAGCTGCGCCACGCCGCTCACATCGGGATCAGCCAGACCTCGCCGCGCGGCACGAAACTCATGGCCGCCCGCCATGCCCTGGCCTGCCGGCTCGTCGACCGCGAAGCCGACTACCTTCGGTTCACCCGCGACTGGCGGGTTCCCGCGGACAACAACGGCTCCGAACGCGACATCCGCATGATCAAACTACGGCAGAAGGTATCCGGCTGCCTACGCACGCTCACCGGCGCCCGCCAGTTCTGCGCGATCCGCAGCTACCTGTCCACCGCCACCAAACACGGCATCAGCCTGTTCGACGCTCTCGTCCAACTTGCCGAGGGCCGTCCCTGGATGCCCGCGATCAGCTAACTCAAGATCAAAAACTACCTGACTAGTTACAGTGTGCCAACCAGTCAGGTGGTCTCGTCGCCATGTAACAGGAGACCACCTGACTGGCTGGACGAAGAGCCCGCGGCCGCGCTTCTTCGCGCGTTCTGGGGAATCCTGGTCCGCGGAGAATCTCAGGCCAGCGCGGCCTGCGTGAGGAGTGGACGCTCAGGAGGTAAGGCTCACCAGGAGCGTCCGGTACTCGAGTAGGGCATCGATCAGCCCCAGGACGACGGCGTTACGAGGCATCTGACCGAGTTCGATCAGCATCGAATCCGTCTGTTCCAGGGTCGGCTGAGCATCGACAGCGGCGACAAGGGTGACCAGTCTGCTCATGAGTAGACCTCCAACGACTCTCGGTCGTGAAGCGATTTCCACTCAGTCAGCACGCTGTGCGGCGGGATCGCCTCACGTGATGCACCTGCCGAAACGGCCTTGCGTGGCGGGTTCACCAACATTTCCGACTCCATGCCCCCTGTGGAGGAGCCCGGCCCCTTTGTCGGGCAGCGATACGTCCGAATCTTACTGTAAGAAACGTAGAACCTCGGTGTTCCCGTCGGGTTGAGCGTCCGTTACGGCGAGGTAACAAAGTCACCGCTTCCGGTGATGTCCCGGCAGGCCGTGCACTGTCATGCCAATGCCGTCACGCTAATGCCGTCACGCCGGGGCTGTCACGCTAATGCATTGAATAGCCGGCCGCGGTGACCGGTACGTACCCCGAGCGCATCAATATCCCGGCGCTGTGCATCCGGTACGGCCGCGCATGGTGAGGACGGCTCGTGGAGTCGGTCGGGACGGCCGGCGTAACACCAGCGGGGAGCGGAGAGCCGGGCAGGCTGGACCGGACACGCCCGCGGTTGTCGCCCGCGGCTGTCGCTACGGCGGGGCGTGTACCAGGTTGGACCGACCGTCCGGCTCCGGTCCGGAGATCGGTTGGAGAAGGTCGCTGGAGGCTGGAATCCGGTCCGCCCGCGTGCTTCACCCGGTAGCCTCGGACGGGTGGTCAGTACGGGTTTGTTCCCGGGCGGCAGATGGCGATCACAGTATGGCCGCTGAACCGGTCGGCGATCCCGGCCAGCCCGCGGCCGCCCCGGACGCGCTGGTGGCGCCCACGGTGGGCGAACCGGTTGACGGCGACCTCAGCCGTGAGCTCGAGGATCTGGCTCATCGTGCGTGGCCGCCCCTGCGCGAGCGGCGGCTGGGCGGCTGGGTGCTGCGGGAGTCGGCCGGCTCCTCCCGGCGCGGTAACTCCGTGTGGGCCCGCGGCGACGTCGGTGACATCGCCGGCGCCCTGAACGCGGTCGGTGAGTTCTACGCCACCGCCGGTCTGCCGCCGACACTCCAGATCACGCCGGTGTCCCTGCCCGCGGACATCCACGAGGCGCTGGACGTGGCCGGTTTCGACGACACCGGGCCGACCGACGTCTGCGTCGCCGACCTCGAGGAGATCCGCGAACGGCTGGCTGCCGGGCCCACCGGCCACGTCCCCGTCGGCGCCGGCGGCTCCCCGTCCGCCGACGCCGACGGTCACCGGGCGATCCTGCTCGACACCGTCGGTGATGTCTGGCTGGACGTCGCAGGCCAGGTGCTGGCGACCTTCGCCGGCCAGCGGGCCGGCACGCTGGGGGTGCTGGCGAACCTCACCGTGCCCGCGGCATACGTCCTGTGCGTGCTGGACGGCGTGCCGGTGGCCGTCGGCCGCGGCACCGTGGACGGCGACTGGCTGGGGATCTACAGCATGGCGACCGTGCCGGCCGCGCGCGGCCGGGGAGCCGCCCACGCGGTTCTCGCCAGGCTGGCGGCCTGGGCGGCCGAAGCGGGCGCGTCCCGTGCCTACCTGCAGGTCGAACAGACGAGTACGGCGGCCCGTCGGCTGTATGCCGCCATCGGTTTCCGCCCGGTCTACCGCTACTCCTACCGCCGGCTGCACACCGCCGCGGCTCCCGGCGTCAGCGGGTGAGCGGCCGGCGCCAGCGGCCGTGCGGCACCGCCGGCACGACCGCCCGGCCAGCCCGCGCGAAGAGCCAGCCGTCCTTACACCTCACGGCAGGCCGCCCGGGGTACCGCCCGCGTTGACCAGCGTCCACCGGACACGGCCTAGCGTAGGGGGCATGACGTCCGTGCAGGCCAGCCGTGGTCTTCTGGAGCCGCTGGGTCGTACCCGCGTGATGGGTGTGGTCAATGTGACACCGGACTCGTTCTCCGACGGGGGCGCCTATCCGACCGCGGTCGACGCGGTGCGGGCCGGTCTGGCGATGGCTGCCGAGGGCGCCGACATCGTCGACGTCGGGGGCGAGTCGACCCGGCCGGGCGCGGGGCGGGTCGATCCGGCCGAGGAGCTGCGCCGGGTGCTGCCGGTGGTGACGGAGCTGGCCGCGGCGGGTGTCGCGGTGAGCGTCGACACGACCCGTCCGGCCGTCGCCGAGGCCGCGCTGGCCGCGGGCGCCGCGGTCATCAACGACGTGTCGGGCGCCGCCGACCGTGACCTGCTGGCGGTGGCCGCCGAGCGGGCGGTCCCCTACGTTCTGATGCACACCAGAGGTGTGAGCGCGGACATGGCCACCCGCGCGGTCTACGGTGATGTCGTGTCCGAGGTCGTCGCCGAGCTGCGTGAGCGCCTCGATGCCGTGTTCGCCGCCGGGATCGCGCCCGAACGGGTGATCGTCGACCCGGGGATCGGTTTCGCGAAGGAGAGCGGGCACAACTGGACATTGCTGGCTCACCTCGACGCCATTGCCGCGCTGGGGCATCCGCTGCTGGTCGGCACGTCACGCAAGTCCTTCCTGGGCAGCCTGCTCGCGGACGCCGACGAGCGTCCCCGCCCGGCCGGGGAGCGCGACGACGCGACCCAGGCGACGACCGCCCTGCTGGCGGCCGACGGGGTGTGGGCGGTCCGGGTGCACGCGGTGCGGGCCGCGGCCGACGCGGTGCGGGTCGTCCAGGCATGGCGGGAGGCCCGCGAGCGGCGGGCCTGGCCGGCTGGCGGCGGGCCCGCGCCGGCGGAGCGGACACCCGCCAGGCCGGATTCCGCCGTGTCGGACCCGGGGAGGTCGAATCCTGGGACGTCGGATCCTGGCGTCACGGATCCTGGCGTGTCGGCCCGTGGCGCGTTCCGGCTCCCGCCCACGAGTGCGGTATGACCAGCACGTCTCCTGACACGTCTGCCGGTACGTCTCTCACGGCGTCCTCCGCCACGGCCGCCGTGTCTCCTGCCGCGGCGCTCGTCGCGTCCGGCCGGATTGCCGTGACCGGACTGCGAGTCCGGGGTCATCACGGTGTGTTACCGGCGGAGTGCGAGCTCGGCCAGGAGTTCGTGGTGGACGCCGCGGTGTGGCTGGACACTCGGCCGGCCGCCGCCAGCGACGACGTCGCCGCCACCGTCGACTACGGGACGTTGGCACAGACGCTGGCCGGGATCGTCGCCGGGGAGCCCGTCAATCTGATCGAGACGCTCGCCCACCGGCTGGCCGACGCGTGCCTGGCCGACGACCGGGTCCTGCGGGCGGAGGTGACCGTGCACAAGCCGGCCGCGCCGATCCCGCTGCCGTTCACCGACGTCGCGGTCACCGTCACCCGGAGTCGGCGGGCATGAGCGGGGCCACGGGCCCGCACCGGCCCCAGGACGCCTCCGGGCCCGGACCGCAGCCTCGGCCGCAGGAGCAGCGGCCGCCGGGGCGTCCGTCGCCGGGGCGCCGACGGCCGGGGAGTCTCGCGCGGCGACCGACGCCGGCAGGCCAGGCGCCGGCGGTGCTGGCGCTGGGCTCGAACCTCGGCGACCGCCTCGCCCAGCTGCGTGCCGCCACCCGCCTGCTGGGGTCCGTGGCGGTGTCACCGGTGTACGAGACCGCGCCCGTCGGCGGGCCCGACCAGGACGACTACCTCAACGCGGTGGTACTGGTCCCGGCGGCGCCGCCGCGGGACCTGCTCGCCGCGGCCCGGTCGGCCGAGCGGGCGGCCCACCGGGCACGAACCGTCCGCTGGGGCCCGCGCACCCTGGACGTCGACGTGATCGCCTGTGGCGATCTGGTCAGCGACGACCCGGACATCCTGATCCCGCATCCACGCGCCCACCTGCGCGCGTTCGTCTGCGTCCCGTGGCTGGACGTCGACCCGGACGCGGCGCTGCCCGGGCACGGCCGGGTCGAGGAACTGGTGGCCGCGCTGGACACCTCCGGGGTCCGCCGGACGCCGTGGAGTCTGTCCGGGTGAGGCCGACGCGGGCGCGGGAACTGGTGGCGGCGGCCGTGGTGGTCGGCGTGCTGGCGTACGTGTTGCTGGCCTTCACCTATCGGGACCTGCCACGGTTCCCGCGGACGGCACCGCTGTCGCTGCTGATCGTCGGGCTGGCGGAGGCACAGACCGCCGCCATCACCCGGCGCCGGCTGCAGGGACGTCCGGGCACGAGGCCGATCCTGCCGTTGACCGTCGCCCGGCTGGCGGCGCTGGCGAAGGCGAGCAGCCTGGCCGGGGCCGCGCTCATGGGGGCGTGGGCGGCGCTGCTCGGTTACGCGCTGCCACGTCTGGACGAGTTCGGTACCGCTGACACCGACGCGGTCACCGCTGGTCTCGGGGTCGCGGCGGCGCTGGTGCTCCTTGTCAGTGGCCTCCTGCTCGAGCGGGTGTGCCGGGTCCCGAAGTCATAGCGCGCCAGCTGTGCGACCATGTGTAGCCATATCGGCGGTGGTGTCCGGTGCCGGGCGCCGGCCATCAGGGAAGATCGGCGCGAGCGTGCCGTCGGGTACGCTCGTTCCGCCGAGAAGCGTACTTGGCGACACGCCCGTCTGGATCATGCTCCGGATCGGCGTTCGCGGCTGGCACCCGCCCCGCGTGACCGGCGCTGCCAGGCGATCGAAAGCCTCAGATGACCGCGAAAGCCCAGTTGATCGAGGAGTGCGCGGTCGTGGTTTCCGCGGCGTCCACAACCCGGAGTGCCCGTCCAGCGTCTGGTCACGATGAGGATCCCGCGATCCGGCGTTTGTCAACTGGGCGCGCGCAACGCCAGCGCAACGCCGTGGTACACCGATGGGGGGACATATGACGTGGGCGCGGATCGTGAGGAGGTTGGTCGGTGGCGGATGATATGCGACGATCTGACGCGTCGAACCCACGTCGAGCCACAGCCGCGGACGGCGTGCCGGCAACGGCGGACCGTCCCGACACGGAGTCGGTTCCCAGTGGCCATGGCGACTACCCTCCGAGTTCATACCAGAACCAGGATGCTGAGCGCTACTACAACGCCCGCCAGTATCAGGATCCTGGTTCGTACCGGTCTCCTGATTCTCGCCAGGGGTCTTTTTCTCCCCAGGTGCCCGTGGGCCCCCAGCCGGGGGCCGGGGGATATCAGCCGCCCGGCGGTTATCCCCCGCCAGGACCGGGAGCGTATCCGGACTCGCGGTCACCTGGCCTGCCCCAGCGGCAGGGCGTACCGCCGCGGGCCGGCTACGCCCGGGACGAGCCGGACGCCGGCTACGGGCCCCCGGCGGGCTATCGTGCCGAGCCCGCCCCCGCGCCCGGCGGGTACGCTCCGGCGGCCGGATATCCCCTGACAGGCGCTCCCCAGGCCGGCGCCCCCGATTTCTACGGGGAGCAGACCCGGCTCGCACCGGGGGCGAGGCCCTTCGGGCCGTCGCCGGTCGATTCCGCCCCGCGCGCGGGGGAGCCGTACCGGGAGGCACCCCGCCCGCAGGCTCCCCCCGGCGCTTCCGGTGGCCCCCAGCCCGGGGCCGCCGGCTCACGGCAGGCAGGCCGCTACCAGCCCGGCGCGCTTTACCCGCCGGACGGCGTCGGGTATCCGGCGAATCCGTCCGGGCCCGGCGCCTACCAGGCACCGGCGACGGGTTTCGGGACGGGTTACGCCGCCGGCGGGGAGGCGGCAGCCAGCCAGGACATCGCGGCGGTGGCCGCGCCCCCCGCGTCACAGCCGGCCCGGTATCCGCCGGATCCGCTGCCGCTCGATGGGCCGGCAGCCGGCGAAATGACGGTCTTCACGGACCTGCGGCCCAGGAAGGGCAGCGACCGTCCCGGACGCCCGGACGGTGTTCCCCCGCCCCGGACCAGGCAGGTCGGCGCCGACATGTCGACATCGGCATCCCGCCGGCCGGGGCCGGACCATTCCGACGACCGCCGAGCGAGCCCGTCGGCCGCCGAGCAGGACACCACCGGTGAGCAGGTCGGCACGCTCCGGGCCGAGTCGGGCCGGCGTCGGGATGACCGGGGCGACCCCCGGTCACCGGACCGGTCTGCGAGCCGCTCCACGGAGCGGTCCACGGAGCGGTCCACAGACAGGTCCACAGGGGACGCCGGAACGCGCCGGAACCGTCCCCGGGATGCCGCCGGGCTCCCCTGGCTGCTGCGTCGACTCGTGTACGCGGTGGTGATCCTCGGTGTTGCCTTCGCTGTCGGGGGTGGGGCCGGGTTCGTGTGGCAGAAGATCAGCGGTGGTGGGGGCGGCGGTGCGGCCGCCGTCACGGCCCGGCCCTCCGCGGCGTCCGGCGACCCGGCCGGCGCCACCGCGGGACCCGGAGCGTCCGCGAGCCAGCCGCCGGCCACGCGGCGCCCCCGGCGACCGTCCCGGCCGACTGGGTCGCCGTCACCGACGCGCAGCAGAAGGCGGCGTTCTCCCATCCGGCGGCCTGGCAGCAGCGCCGGGACAAGACCGCGGTCTTCTTCGTCGAGCCGCCGGTGGGGAACGCGCGGTCCGGCGGCCCGCAGATGGTCGGTGTCGCCCGGGTCGCCGGGACGGACCAGGCGGCCGCGCTCACCGCCGTCCAGGATTCGGAGTTCACCATCCAGCCCGGCGTGACCAGGGAGACCACCCGGACGGTGGCGGATCCCGGCGGCGCGCGGGTCCAGGAGTGGGTTGGCTCGTACCTGCGCGAAGGGCAGCGGGCCACCTACGTGATGCGGGCGGTGCCGGCCGGGGACGCGGTCTATGTCCTGATCGCCCGCTCGTCGGCGCAGTCGGCAGCGACCGCGACCACGCTGCTGGAGAGCCTGCGCGCCTCCTTCCGCCCGGCATGACCCCGGCGGTACGGGACGAGCTGTCTGGACGGGCAGTCTGGGGCGCCCGGGCTGCACCGGGCAGGCCGGAGCGCTCTTATATACCGGCTACCAGCAGTAACACTTGACTTTGCTGGATGAGGGAGCAAGAAACGAACAGCTGTTACAACAACTGTTTGCTTCTTGTTTCGATGCTCTGATGGCGCCGGAACCGGGCCGCATTACCTGATCGACGCTTCGTCTGTTGCCGTGCGTGCTGTCGCCGCGCGATGGTATGGATCTCCGGTCCGACGGGGGGCCTCTGCCGTCATTGGCCTTCTGTTGATGATTTTTATTGTTGCGGAATTTTTATTCCGTTGTTTTATACGGGCGCTAGACCTGTTCCGTGGCCCTGTTCCACGGCCCTGTTCCACGCAGGCGGCGCTGCCTGGAGCACCCGCCCGCATCGGCCGGTGGCCGTAGGGCTGGCCTACAGGTCGGGTCCGGGAGCGGGTGAGCGCATCGGGGCGAGCAGCCGCCAGATCACCGCGGCGGTGTCGAAGCGTTTCGGGCCGGTGGCGGGTGGCCAACCGTGGGCGAGGCCGGGAAGCAGGAACTCCACGATCCGCTTGCCGGACGAGCACACCGTCTCCTGCCTGATCGCCGTGTATCCGTCGCGGGCGGCTAACGCGGCGCCGACCCCAGGACCACTCGTCGCGGTGCGGCCCCCGGCGCCAGCCGGTGGGGCGAGAGCAGCGACGGCCTGGCCGGGCGCCGCCTGTTGCGCGCCCCCGCCACGGCTGGCCGGGCCCGCGGCCCCGTCCTCGTCGAGGCCGACGAGTTGGCCGCCGGCCGCGTTCCCGATGGCGCCACCGTCGCTGCCGACCGTGAAGGTGTCCTGCGGCAGCGACGGTTCGGCGCAGCCGGCACTGGCCCGGAAGGGCGACAGGCTCTCCCGCGCCGACCGCAGGGGCGTCCCGAGCGCCTCGGACCAGGCCTCGCCGGCGTATGGGACGCGTTTGTCGAGCTGGCCGTGGATGGCCACCACGGTCACCGGTTTCGCCGGCGCGCAGCCGGCCGTCTGCAGGCTGGCCGCGACCACCGCGATCCCGGCGATCTCGTCGGCGTGCTCGCAGGCGTAACGGTAGGCGATCATGCCGCCGTTGGAGAAACCGACAAGGAACACCCGTTGCCGGTCGATCGGATAGTGCTGCTCCAGATGCGAGATGAGCGCCCGTAACCATCCGACGTCGTCGACCTGCGCGGCCGCGGACTGCCCGCAGCAGGTGCCCGCGTTCCAGGAGGTGTTGAGCGCGTCGGGGTAGGCCACGGCGAACCCGGCGGTGCCCACGAGCACGTCGAAGCCCCACAGCGACTGTGGCTCCGAGCTGTCGTTGTTCAGGCTGTGCAACGCGATGACGAGCGGGAAGGGCCGGGTGATCGTGATGGCCGGCAGCGTCAGGCGTAACTGTGTCGTGCGTCCTGATCGTTCGTACGCGTCCGGCCCGGTTGTCGGGGTGGACACGGTGATCATGAGCGTGGTCGGGGAGGGGGTTGGCAGGACGCGGTCGTACAGAGCCGCGCATCCCCCGGCACACAGGGCCAGCACGGACGTGAACACGGCGCAGCAGACCAGCACGTCACGCCGTGGCAGGCCACGGCGGCGAGGCGAGCTACGGCGGCGGCGCTGGGACAGCAGCGCGCGGGCCAGGCGGGAGGGCGGCATCACACATATTTTGTCCTGTTGGTGACAGAAGTCCGTCACCGGTGCCGGCGTTGACTCCCCCGGATGGCTCGAGTTCTGCGCGTGATGTCCGTTTCACGGTCCCGGCCGGCGAACGGAATGACTCTCGCGGACGGCAGTGGCGCGGACGGTAATGAGCCGCTGGGGCGGGCGGGCGGTGCGGGAGGCACAGAGGGCGCGGAAGAAGGACGGCCCGCGGCGGTCCCGGTCGCTCCGGTGATCCCGGTAGGGGATCCGGTGGGAGGCCCGCTGGTCCCGCCAGCGGGTGCGGTGGCCGCTGGACTTCCGGGGCAGGCCGAATCCGTGGGCGGTCCTGTCCTGGTGGTGGATGTGGATCCGGACGCCGTGCGACCAAGATCTTTTCCGGATCTGGATGCGGAGCGGCCCAGGTCGGTGCCGGTGCCGGGCACCGGGCCGGGGTCGACGGTGCTCGGGGCTGTTCCCGTGACCTGGTCCCGCTCCGGATCCGGACCAGGCTGGTCCGTCCGTACCACGCCCAGGCGCGGACGCCCCGCCGCGTCCAGGGGAACGGTCCAGCCCACTACGCCCGCAGCGTCCGCACTGCCCGCCGTGTCCAGCGCGTCCGCCGGGTCGGTGTCCGGCAGGGGCTGCAGTACCGCGGAGCGGTACTGCACGAACGCCTCCCGCGCGCGGCTTTCCAGGTCGTTGACCAGCTCGAGCTGTTCGCGTACGCGGCGTTCGCCGGCCGGCCCGGCCGCAAGCAGGTCCGACAGGCAGCGGTCGACGGCGCGACGGGCCTGTAGCCAGACCAGGAGCAGCCGGGAGCGCTCCAGGTCTGATGGCGTGTCCACCGAGATGTCTCCCCACTTCCCGCGTGCTGCGTGACGTGCTCCGTAGTGATGTGCCCCGTAAGTGGCCTTGGCTGTCGTTGGTTGCGACTCGCTGTCGTACCAGAGTGCCTTACCCACTCCTGTCGCGCGCGTCAGTTCGTGGAACGGACACGTGTCCGTTGCGGCCGTTCTGGACCGTTGTCGCTATTGCGGTGGCTGTTGGTGTGGCGGCTGGCGCCGCCCCACACGGTGGCTTGCTGGTGTGGCGGCCAGCGCCGCCACAGGCGGCTTCGTTGGTGTGGCGGCCGGCGCCGCCACAGGCCCCGGACGCCGGCCGCTCCCGTGACTGGAAGGTCATGGCTGCCGGGTGGGTCCGGCGTGGCCGCCGGGTTCGCCTGTCTCCTGCTGCGGGGGGAGCGGATCCGGCGGGGTGTCCGGCCGTCTGCCGGTGCGACCGGAGGCGACCAGGTCACTCACGGAGACCACCATCGGCTCCTCGGCCGCGGAGCGTGCCCGGTTGCCGTGCCACGTCGACCGGGCGCTGGTCAGCTCCTGTCCGCCGCGGCGCAGGGCCTCCTCCCAACGCTGTTGCATGGGACGGATGAGCCCGCCGCCCACCCCCACGATCGTCACTCCGGTGATGGTTGCGAGAACAGCGTAGAGCATCGGTGTTGTCACGGATGTGGCAAGGCCGAGTTCGTCCAGGGCGGCCTTGCCAAAACCGATCATGATGATGGTGGCGCTGACGACCCCCGCTGCCCCGGCGTAAGGCAGGCCGCTGAGCGCGTTGCCGACGTAGCCGCGCGCGGCGGACGCCAGGGTGGCGCCGATCACGAGGACGACGCAGGCGAGCACGGCTCGTGCCAACATGACGATGAGATCGTGAACGAGGATGCTGACCGGGTTGACCCCGAACACGCCGAGTGCCAGCTGGAGAAGCGCCAGCGCGGCGATGGCGAACGTGATCCGCATGAGGTCGGCGCGCAGATCGGCCGCGGGGCGACGGAGCATGCGGGCCAGCCCGCTGCGGTCGAGCAGGTTGTCGGCGCCGGCACGGACCAGGAGACGGTTGACGGCGCTGACGATGCCACGAGCCGCCAGGCCGCCGGCGAGCAGGATGAGCACGAACGCCCCGATCTTCGGCACGCTCTGGATGACGGATGTCCACGCGTCCCGGACACCCTGGTCCCAGCCGGCAGCCTGCGGTACCAATAGTCCTCCTCCGTCTAGGGGCCAGAGGCGGCGTGATCGTGCTTGTCTCCCGCTGCCGTGGCCCGGCTCCCCGGGCCATGGCAGGGCCGAGGACGACGCGACCGTGTGTTTCGCGCCCGGGGTTGCGCACCGGATCGGTGTCGAACGACGACGTCTGGAGACGCCTGGAACATGCCGTAGGTCCCCACAGGGGTGGCCGCTAACAGAACACCTCATATATAGCGATCACGCCATGTTGCCACACGGTCTCTGAAAGTAGCTTTCGTGTAGTCCGTCCATGGATGCCCCGAACAAAAGGGACGTCTGGTTGCCAGCGAGATGGCAGCGCCCCGAGGTGGAGCGCTGCCAGGCACAACGGCGCTGCCAGGCATAACAGCGCCGCGAGGTGGCGGTAGACCAGGCCCGTCGGCCCCGCCTCTCCGGCCACCGCCGGGGAGGCGATCCTCTCCTGGCCGGCGTGCCGCCTACTGGTTGGCGGTCTTTCGGACGATCTGCTTGGCGATCCGGTTCACGACGGCCTGGTCGGGTGCGTCGAACACCCGGCCGACCAGGAAGGAGCTCTGCACCTGGCCGGCGAAGACGAACATCACGTCGAACGTCATCGGCACCGCCGGCCCGTCGAGGGTCATCGACGCCTTCACCCTGGTCAGCGCGGTGACACCGGCCGGGGGCGTGCGTTTCGTCGTCGACAGGATCGTGAAAGTGCTGCCCTCGGGCAGGTCGGCGGCCTCGGTGTACCCGCGTTTGAGCAGGTCACCGACGCAGGAGGGGAAGGACGGATCGGCCGCGATCCGGACCGCCTCCGTTATCACCTCGGCCGGGTAGACCGCCGCCACCGAACCCATGAAGACCAGGTTGTCGTTCGTGGCGAAGTAGGGTCCCTTGGCCGAGTCCAGCGGCTCGATCTTCGGATCGGCTCCCGACCTCCCGACACACGCCGCGAAGCCGGTCATCGCGGCTACGGAGAGGGCTCCACGGTTGTCCAGGGACGTGCTCGCGTTGAAGCCGGTGGTTTCTGGCCCCTGGGTCAGCACGTAGTCCCCCGCGTGCAGGTTCGTCCGGGCGGCTGCCGACGCGACCGGGACCACCGGCTGTTCCGGCGTCGTGTTGCCGGCGGGCTGCCGTGACCCGCCGCAGGAGCCGCTGGCGAGCGCCAGCAGAACACCCACGAGAGTGAGGCCGAGCATTCGGATGCGAGAGCGCCGCGCAGGCTGGGACGTCGCCATGATCTTAGTACCCCCTGGCTGCGGTGGAGCGTTCGGTGGGTTCCCGATTAGTCCAGTATGCACTGATTGCATGGAGTAATATTACCGCTACGGCTGTCCGGGGCCATGCCCGCTACCGGGTGGGTGGCGACATCAGCCCCACCGTGGGGGATGTGAGGATGCGACCGTGACGAACGACTCTTTTCCCGCCGGCACCGGTGCCGGCACCGGTGTCCGTGGCGGGGGCGGTGCCCTGCCCTTCGTCCCGCCGGATGCCGACCTTGCCGGGCTGGCCGCGGCCGCCGCGTCCTGCCGGGGCTGTGAGCTGGCGGACCTGCCCGATACCCGGACCGTCTTCGGGGAGGGGAATCCGCGTGCGCGCCTGGTCCTCGTCGGCGAACAGCCCGGTGATGTCGAGGACCGGCGTGGCCGGCCGTTCGTCGGGCCCGCCGGCAAGCTGCTCGACCGGGCGCTCGCGGACGCCGGGATCGACCGGGCCGAGGCGTATGTCACAAACGCGGTCAAGCATTTCAGGTACCGCCGCAACGGCGGGCCGCGGCGTATCCACCAGACACCGGACGCCCGGCAGGTCACGGCCTGCCGGCCATGGCTCGCGGCCGAACTGAACCGGATCAGGCCGCGGCTGGTCGTCCTGCTCGGCGCGACCGCGGGGCAGGCGCTGCTCGGGCCGTCGTTCCGGGTGACGAAGATGCGCGGCCGGTTGCTGCCCGGGCCGCCCGGATCGGACGCCCAGCTGATCGCCACGTTGCACCCGAGCGCGGTGCTGCGGGTCGAGCCGACCACCCGGGACGAGGTCTACGCCGGCTTCGTCCATGATCTGGAACTCGCTGAACGCACCCTGGCCGGCATGACGGGCTGACCGCCGGACCGCCGGCCGGTCTGCCGGCGCGAGTCCGGGACCGGCCGCGGGAGGCGGCCGACGCCCGCCGGAAACGACACCGGGCGCCCGTGGGTGGTACCGACGGGCGCCCGGCGTCCTGGATCAGGCGACGATCTCCACTGGCGTGCCCAGCGGGAGCAGGCGCGCGAGCCGGGTGATGGTCTCGTTGCTCACCCGGATGCAGCCATGGCTGACATCCTGGCCGAGCAGGTTCGGCTGGTTCGTCCCGTGAATACCGATTACCGGCGCTCGTCCCTCGAAGGAGTCGAGGGTGGTCGAGAAGCCGCTCAGCCCGAACGCGTACGGCCCGTACGCGCCGGCCGGGTTGCGGGGCTGGAGCAGTTCGGTCAGGTAGAACTTGCCGCCCGGGGTCGGAGTGTCACCCGTCCCGACGGCGGTCGGCTCGTCGACAACGACCTGCTGCTTGTCATAGACCCGCAACCGGTGCTCCTTGCGGGCGACCTCTACCCGGTAGCTGGTCTGGCTGGCCTTCACCTGGGCGTCCTTCACCCAGCCGGTGGTGCCGGCGGGCTGGACCGGCAGCAGCACCTGCCACCAGCCGGGGAGCTTCGCCACCACCAGGAAGACCCGCGGGGCGCCCGCTTCGTTCGGGTTGCTCAGCTGGGAGACCACGCTCGCGGCGATCGGCGACTTGTAGATGTCCACCTTCGGGACGACGGCGGTGACGATGGTGGACGTCCCGTCCTGGTTGACCGATGCCGCGGCGGCCAGTTCGCTGTGCGCCGCCTGCGGGACGGCCGTGCTCGTCGGCGCCGTCGGCTGGGTGCCCGTCGGCGAGTCCGCCGATCCTCCGCCGCAACCGGTGAAGGTAATCAGCCCGGCGAGAACGAGCGACGGGATTCCCGCGCGCCGCGGGGACAGCCGCCGTGGAGGCGGTGTGTTTCCTGCCGCTGCCGCCGCCGACACGGATGTGGATGTGGATGTGGGCGTGCCTCCGGTGGGCGCGGAACCAGCGGGCATACCGGTGGACGAAACGGCGTGTGCCGCCACCCCGGAGGCGGGGCGACGGCACACACTCGAACCCAGGACCATCATCCTGTGTAGTAGACCCGGTCCGTGACCACGGCGTTCGCCGGTGTGGAGACCGGTACGGTGTCGACGTCCTGCTGCTGATCCGCGCCACCTCCGCCGTTGTCCGCGCCGGGGCAGTTGGCAACACCGATGGCCGGGATCGCCTTGAGCAGGCTGCCTGACAGCAGGTCGAACGGAATGGCCAGGACGGCGTCGAGCACGTGGGTGACGAGAGTGATCAGTCCGCCCGGCGGGATCTCGCCGGTGCCGCCCTTGCCCTTGGTGTCATACCAGCCGAACCCGAAGGGCTTGTCGGAGGTGTTCTTCAGCTGCCACTTGCCCCCGTCGGGGCCGCAGGAGTGCAGAAGCGCCAGCGGCTGGGCCAGCAGGTTGCCCACTTTGCTCAGGTCGAGCAGGCCCTGGATGTCCACCGGCAGGCCGGGAACGAGACTGAGCAGGTTGTGCAGCACGTCCGGGGAGAGCTGCGTGATGTCCGCCGGGAGGTTGGCGGGAAGGTTGGCCGGGAGGTTGGCGGGAAGGTTGGCCGGGAGGCTGAGTGGGAGACCCGACTGCGCCGGCACCTGCTGGACCGTCTTCGCCGCGGTGCCCGGGTCAGGAGCCGACGTTGTGTCGTCTGCCCATGCGGCCGGGGCGGTCAACCCGATCAGCATTGATCCGATTACGCCGGCTAGAGTTAGCCGCGTCCTGCCTAAACGCATTGTGTTTGCCCCCTCAAGGCTTTTGACATGCCGGAAGCGGGCCTGTGGCCGCTGTCACAGCAGCATGTTGCGAGGGATGCTACCAATGGGCTTGCGCAACTCGCACGCGGATGTGCCAGTTGTGATCAAAAGCGTAACCGCATGTGACGGAATTGTGTTTCCGTAGATTATTCGATTCGACCGGCCGGCTTGATTGACGATTGTGTCATATTTGCGAAGCGACCTTGTCGCGGCCTGCCGCAAAGGCGCTGGCGCATAAGAATTTCCCAACGTGCCGCGTCTCATGGTGACAGGCGCTCGACGATCCAGCGGCCATCCGCGTGTGACTGGCCGTGTCCGCCGGTACCGCGTTCACCGGACCGCGGTTCACCAGCCCGGACCTCGTCCGCGGAAGTGTCGGCAGGAGTGTCGTCGGCATCGATTCGACGATAGCGCAGCCGGTCGTGTAGCCGGTCGGAGCCTCCCTGCCAGAACTCGACCGTTTCCGGGACGAGCCTTATCCCGCCCCAGAACGCCGGCACCGGGACCGGTTCCGGCGCCGGCCAGCGAGCGTCCAGCTCGGCCCAACGCCGGTCCAGCCAGTCCCGGGAACCGATCACCTCGGACTGCCGACTCGCCCACGCCCCGAGCTGTGAGCCGCGCGGCCGGGACCGGAAGTACGCCGCGGTCTCGGCGCGTGACACCTCCTCGAGCCCGCCGACGGCGACGATCTGTCGTTGCAGGGCGTGCCAGGGAAACACCAGCGAACCGTATGGATTCGCGGTGGCCTCCCGGGCCTTGCGGGAGCCGAGGTTGGTGAAGAGCGTGAAGCCACGCTCGTCGAATCCCTTGAGCAGAACGGTCCGGGCGCTGGGCCGGCCGCGGGCGTCCGCGGTCGCGAACACCATCGCGTTCGGCTCGGGCAGTGCCGACCCCGGTTCCGCGGCCACCGCGGACGCCTGCTCGTACCAGCGCGCGAACTGGGCCACCCAGGTGGGGGCAAGGTCGGACTCGTGCAGCCTGCCCGCGCTGTAACAGCGCCGTTGGGCGGCGGGATCGGGCACCGGCGGCCGGGCGTGGTTCGGGCGGGTGGACACACCGTCGATCGTGTCACCTTTCTCCGGGCAGGCCTGCCCGGAGGTCCGCCCCGGTGACGTCGGGTACAGGTGATCTTCTGGGTCGAAAGTGACCTGCGCCACGTCGGTGAGGCCGTCACGGCCGGCGAGGCCCGGTCTGCCGGGTAAGTTCCGATCGCGCTCGCCGTGGGCCGCCGGCGGTGTCCTGCCGGGCTATGGCACCGCTTCCGCCGAGAGGGCAGGATGCAGACAGGTAATTCTGCCCGATGATGCAACCAGCTCAGATCAGCTATCGGCTGGCGTTCGGCGTGCCCAGACCCCGCGTCGTCGTCCACGCGACCGGCCGGCGGAGACAGGAAGCGGAGCCCCGGACTTCGATGTCTGAGAAGACGAGTGATTTCAAGCCCGGTCTCGAGGGCGTGATCGCCTTCGAGACCGAGATCGCCGAACCGGACAGGGAAGGCAGCGCGCTACGGTATCGCGGCGTCGACATCGAGGATCTTGTTGGTAAGGTCGACTACGGCCACGTGTGGGGGCTGCTCGTCGACTCCTCGTTCGAGCCCGGCCTGCCACCGGCGGAGCCGTTCCCGCTGCCGGTGCACTCCGGCGACATCCGGGTGGACGTGCAGAGCGCGCTGGCGATGCTGGCTCCCCACTGGGGGTTCGGC
Source organism: Candidatus Protofrankia datiscae (assembly GCF_000177615.2). Taxonomy (GTDB): domain Bacteria; phylum Actinomycetota; class Actinomycetes; order Frankiales; family Frankiaceae; genus Protofrankia; species Protofrankia coriariae. The sequence goes on from NC_015656.1 coordinate 309,741, forward strand.
CAGCTCATCGACATCTCCGACGCCCAGGCGCGTGACGATCTTGCCCGGGCCTCGGTGGTGGCGCTGTCCTTCGTCGCGCAGGCGGCCCGCGGCCTCGGCCAGCCCGCCGTCCCGCAGAAGGATGTCGACCGGGCCCGCACGATCACCGAACGTTTCATGATCCGTTGGCGGGGTGAGCCGGATCCCAAGCACGTCCAGGCGGTGGACGCCTACTGGGTGTCCGCAGCCGAGCACGGTATGAATGCATCCACGTTCACAGCCCGGGTGGTGGCCTCCACCGGCGCGGACGCGGCGGCCTCGCTGTCCTCCGCGGTGGGCGCGCTCTCCGGCCCGCTGCACGGCGGCGCCCCGTCCCGGGTGCTGGCGATGCTCGACGAGGTGGAGGCCACCGGAGACCCGGCCGGATACGTCCGCCGGGCGCTGGACCGCAAGGAGCGGCTGATGGGCTTCGGGCACCGCGTGTACCGCGCGGAGGATCCGCGCGCCCGGGTGCTGCGCCGCACCGCGCGCGATCTCGGCTCGAACCGCTACGAGGCGGCCGAGGCGCTGGAGGCCGCCGCCATCGAGGAGCTCACCAACCGGTATCCCGACCGCCCGCTGCGGACGAACGTCGAGTTCTGGTCCGCGGTCGTGCTCGACTACGCTGGGGTGCCGGCGCACATGTTCACGTCCATGTTCACCTGCGCGCGTACCGCTGGGTGGAGCGCCCACATCCTGGAGCAGAAGCGCACCGGGCGCCTCATCCGCCCGTCCGCCCGCTACGTCGGCCCGGCTCCCCGGCCGCTCGGAGATGTTCATGCCTGACCAGATCGTCATCCCCGAACATCTGCGTCCGGTCGACGGACGCTTCGGCTGCGGGCCGTCCAAGGTCCGCCCCGAGGCGGTGGCCCGGCTCGCCGCCACCGGCACGTCGCTGCTCGGGACGTCGCACCGGCAGAAGCCCGTGCGCGCCTTGGTCGGGCGGGTCCGCGCCGGGCTGGCCGAGCTGTTCTCGCTGCCCGACGGCTACGAGGTGGTGCTCGGCCTCGGCGGGGCCACCGCCTTCTGGGACGCCGCCGCCTTCAACCTCGTCCGCGAACGCTCCCAGCACCTGGTGTTCGGGGAGTTCGGCGGCAAGTTCGCCGACACGACGAAGGGCGCGCCGTTCCTGGCCGAGCCGTCGGTCGTCTCCTCGGCACCGGGCAGTCACCCCGAGTGGGCGCCCGAGCCGGGTGTCGACGTGTACGCGACGCCGCACAACGAGACGTCCATGGGCGTGGCCAAGCCGGTGCGCCGCCCGATCGGGGCGGACGCGGGAGCGCTGCACCTGGTCGACGCGACCTCGGGCGCCGGCGGCCTGCCGGTCGACATCTCGCAGGCCGACGCCTACTACTTCGCGCCCCAGAAGAACTTCGCCTCCGACGGCGGACTGTGGGTGGCGCTGCTGTCCCCGGCCGCGCTGGAGCGGCTGGCCGAGATCGCCGCCTCCGACCGCTGGATCCCGCCCTTCCTGGACCTCACTACCGCCCGGGGCAACAGCGCCAAGGACCAGACGTACAACACTCCCGCGGTCGCCACGCTGTTCCTCTTCGCCGACCAGGTCGAGTGGATGCTCGCGGGCGGCGGCCTGGACTGGTGCGTGCGCCGCACGGCCGAGTCGTCGTCGATTCTCTACACCTGGGCGGAGAAGACGAGCTACGCGACGCCGTTCGTCGCCGACCCGGCGCAGCGCTCCCAGGTTGTCGTCACGATCGACTTCGAGGGCGTGGACGCGGCCGCGGTCGCCCGCACCCTGCGGGCCAACGGCATCGTGGACGTGGAACCGTACCGCAAGCTCGGCCGCAACCAGTTGCGGGTGGCCTGCTTCCCGGCGGTCGAGCCGTCCGACATCCAGGCGCTCACCGGCGCCATCGACCACGTGGTCGAACGTCTGTAGTCCGCCGTAGCTCGCGCAACCTGCTTTTCCATCAGCTTTTTCACCGGATTTTTCCGGTGGGCCGCTTTTCTCCGTTGCATCCGGACCGTTCGTTCCCGACGCCGTGCCGGTACTGGTCCTGGAGTGTTCCGCGGAACACTCCAGGACCAGTACTCATCGCGCTTTCCACGGGACCGTGGGTATAGCGGTTTCTACCGACGCGGGCGGGCCGGGGCGGCCTGGGCCGCCAGCGCCGCGATCGAGTCGGAGGCACCGACGAAGTCAGGCGAGCGGTCCTCGATCGGCGTGTACGGACGCTCCTCGTGGCCGACGTAGAGCTGGCGCGGCCGGGCGATCTTCTGCTCCGGGTCGAGCAGGCCCTCCTCCCACTGGGCGAGCCAGCCTGGCATCCGCCCGACCGCGAACAGCACCGGGAACATCTCCACCGGGAAACCCATCGCCTGGTAGATGATGCCGGTGTAGAAGTCGACGTTCGGGTAGAGCTTCCGCTTGATGAAGTACTCGTCCTCGAGCGCGACCCGCTCCAGTTCCAGGGCCAGGTCGAGCAGCGGGTTCGTCCCGGTGACCTTGAACACCTCGTCGGCTATCTGCCGGATCACCCGGGCCCGCGGGTCGTAGTTCTTGTACACCCGGTGCCCGAATCCCATCAGCTTCTTCTTGCCACTCTTGACCTGCTCGATGAAGGCCGGGATGTTCTCCACCGACCCGATTTCGGTGAGCATCCGCAGCACCTGTTCGTTGGCACCGCCGTGCAGCGGGCCGTACAGTGCGGAAATAGCCGCGGCGGCTGCCGAGAAGGGGTCGGCCTGGGAGCTCCCGACGGCCCGCATCGCGTTCGTCGAACAGTTCTGCTCATGGTCGGCGTGCAGAATGAACAGGACGTCGAGAGCGTGCTCGAGAATCGGGTCCGGCTCGTACTTGAGCTCAGTGGCCTTCCACATCATGTTCAGGAAGTTGCCGGCATAGGACAGGTCGTTGTCCGGGTAGACGTACGGCAGTCCGATCGAGTGCCGGTAGGAGAAGGCCGCCAACGTCGTGATCTTCGCGATGAGCCGGACGATCTGTAGCCGGCGCAGCCCGGGATCGCTTATCTCCTTGGCGTCCGGGTAGAAGGTCGACAGCGCGCCGACGCTCGACAGCAGGATGCCCATCGGGTGCGCGTCGTGGTAGAAGCCGTCGATGAACTTCTTGATCGATTCGTGGACGAGCGTGTGGTGCGTGATCTCGCTCTCCCACACCGCCAGTTCCGAGGCCGTGGGCAGCTCCCCGGCGAGCAGCAGGTAGGCGACCTCCAGGAAGCTGCTCTTGTCGGCCAGCTCCGTGATCGGAAAGCCGCGGTAGCGCAGGATGCCGGCGTCGCCGTCAATGAAGGTGATCGCGCTACGGCAGCTCGCCGTGTTCGTGAAAGCCGGGTCATAGGTCAGCAGGCCGAAGTCGCTCTCGTCGAGCTTTATCGAACGCAGGGTGTTGGCGCGGATCGCGCCGTTCTCGATCGGGATCTCATAGGTCCGGCCGGTGCGGTTGTCGGTGACGGTCAAAGTGCTGACCTGCTCGGTCACGCCGGGCTCCTCTCGCTGTAGCGATCACGTCGGTGTGGCTCACGCCGGGGCCGCGGCGTCGGGGTGTGGACCGCTCGGGCCGGTTCGGCGGTAGGCAACGGTTGTCCCCAAGTCTCGCGGTTGTGGCCTGCACACGCCCGTGATCGGTGTCTTCCGCCCGACGTGTCCTACGCCACCCGTTACGTGCGGTTCGGCGGCAAGCGCTCCATCTCATTCCTTCCGGCATGGTTGGCCATGATTCGGAGCCGTCCGTGGATGGCGCTTCCGGGCATCGCCGCGGGGCTTCGCGGACGGTTCCGTGGAAGGGTCCGCCGGTGTCTTCCGGGTACCGCTTACGGCGGACGGCGTTCGCGTCGGCATAGTGGGTCATGGGCGCTCCGGGTGGGCCGGTCGCCGATGACGGGAGATTGTTCTGTGATCCACGCGCATCTTGGCCGTACCGGAGTGCGGGTGTCCCGGCTGTGCCTGGGCGTGATGAATGTCGGACCATCGGTGGGCACGGACCTCTCCGGCGCAGTCATGGACCGGGCGCTGGACGCCGGTATCACCTTTTTCGACACCTTCCTCGACACCGCGAACGCCCATGGGCGGCCCACCCGCACCACCGGGCACACCGACGCGGGCGCCGCCGAGTACGCTGTCGGCGACTGGCTGTCGAGGAACCGTGGGCGCCGTGACCAGATCGTGCTGGCGACCGGGCTGCACGGACCGGCCAGCCCGGGCCCGGGCCGGCCCGCGGGTGACGGGAAGCTGTCCGGGCCCGAGATCCGGCGGCGTTGCGAGGAGTCGTTGCGCCGGCTGCGCACCGACCACATCGACCTTCTTCAGCTATCCTCGCCGGCCCGGGACACCCCGTGGGAGGAGATCTGGCAGGCCACGGACATGCTGGCCGCCCAGGGAAAGATCGTCTATGTCGGTTCGTCCGGCCTGGCCGGCTGGGAGATCGCGGCGGGCAACGAGGCCGCGATGCGGCGGCGTTCCCTCGGCCTTGTCAGCAACCTGTGCGACTACAGCGTGCTGGAGCGTGCGGCCGAGACGGAGGTGCTGCCGGTCTGCCAGTCCTACGGCGTGGGCGTGATCGGGCGCAGCCCGCTGCTGGACGCGCTGCTCGACGGTGTTTCAGCGTACGCGCCGGCGGGCGTGCCGGAACAGCGGCAGGTGAAACGGCGGTTGGAGCGGTACCGGCCTCGGTTCGAGGCGTTCGTGGCCCTGTGCGAATCGTTCGGTGAGCGGCCCGCGAGCGTGGCGCTCGCCTGGCTGCTCGCCCAGCCGGAGCTGACCGCGGCGACCATCCGCCCGCACGGTGTCGACGAGCTCACCGCGGCGCTGCGGGCGCTGGAGATCGTTCTTGGCGAGCGGGAACTGGACACGCTGGACAGGATCGCTCCCGGGCCCGCCGTCGCCGTGGCCGACAGGTGATCGTGCCGCTGTGGCGGGCCCTGGCGTGCCAGCGGGCCCAGCCCGCCGGCGACTCAGCCCGCCAGCGGCCAGGTGGCCGTCGTCGCGTACGGGGGGCCGGGCGGTGATCCGCTGCTCATGAGGGCGAACCCGGTCGCCGTCCACGGCCGGGCGCTGACCCCGGCGAGGCTGTCGACCAACACCGCCAGGTTCGGTTGATCGGCCGGTGCCGGTGCCGGTGCCGGTGCGTCGGTGCGCCGGCCCTGCCGGTGGGGGGACGGCCGGTGGGGGGACGGCCGGTGGGTCGCGAGCGTGAGGTGCCCCCGCCGCTCGCGGGGGTCCAGACCGTCCGCTCCGGCCTGCCTGGCCGCCTGGGCGACCGCACGGGCCAGTGGCGCCAGCGGCCGCTCGTCGACCGCCGCGAACAGCACCCGGCTCCCGAAGCGTCCGCCACCAGAAATGGTCACCGGTGCCGGCGGGTACTCGGCGGCCACCCGGGCCAGTGCCCGGGCCAGCGCGGGCCGGACGCCCGCGGGTACCTCGCCGAGGAAGGCGAGCGTGATGTGCCAGCTCTTCGGTGAAGCCCACCGCAGCCCCACCGCCGGCCCCGACCGGTCGGCTCGCAGCCGCTCGACGGCATCGGCGAGTGGCCGCAGGACATCCTCCGGTGGAAGCAACGCCACGAACATCCGAGCCATGACCGCGGATTCTGCATGATACGGCCGCCGGTTACCGACACCGGCTTCACCATTGATGGGAATGATGGTAATAAGTCGGACAAAAAGATCTCCTCCTGTTGGCGTCGGGAGTTTGATGCCGAGTAGTTATGAATAACGCTCCAGGCCCCCGCGCTGGAGGGCACTATCGGTATGTGACAACGGTTCCCGAGTTGGTGGCCCAACGTGATCCGACAGGTGCGCGCGAATGGCGGGAGCGCCGACGTGACACCCGACGACTGCTGCCCGACCTGCCCGGCGCGATGGCTCTGGCGACGGATGGCAGCGACCGCACTACCGCACCGGTGCTACGGGACGCGGGGGTGGACGTGGTCGGCCTGCTCGCGCCCGAGCCGCTGGAGTCGCTGGCCTGGGCGGCGGAGGCCGAGGCACCACGCGCCTACGCGGATCTGGTCGCGATGCTCTCCGACGAGATCGAGGCCGTGTGCATCGAGATGGGGCCGCCCGGCTCCGACGTGATCGCGCGCCGCTCCGTCGAGGCCGGCCTGCACGTGCTGCTGGCTCGTCCGACAACCGCCGACCCGGAGTCGCTGCGGGTCGTCGCCGACCTGGCGGAGGAGTCCGACCTCGCGCATGTCGTCGCCATGGACGGCCGGGCCTGGCCGGCGGCCTGGCACGTACAGGCGTCGATGGCCGCGCTCGGCCGGATCACCCAGGTGACCGTGCTCGGGGCCCCGGCGGGGCAGTCCGGCCGAGCCGAGATCGTCGACCTGGTCGTCCGCTGGTGCGGGGAGGTGCTCGCCGTCTGCGCCAGCCCGGACGCCATGCCCGCGGCCAGGCTCACCGCCGACGCGCCCGTCACCTTCGCGCTGCTGTCGGCCAGCGGCGCCACAGCACTGATCAACGAGCGGCCCGACGGCCGGCTGGAGACCGCCACGATCACGATCTGCGGGACCGGCGGGCGGATGGTCGTGCAGGGCCGCCGCGTCCTGCGCCAGGACGCGGACGGCACGCGCGATCTGCTGATGCGCGCGGTCCCGGGCGTACGTCCCGGTCTGATCGAGGCGACCTACGACGTCGTCCGGGTCACCGAGCTGGGCGACCCCGCGCTGGTCCGTGGCGCGACCTTCTACGACCTGCTCACCATCGCGCGGGTGCTGGCGGCCGCGGACGCGTCCGCGGAGGACAGCGGCTGGGTGGAGCTGTAGGACGGCATGGGTGACATGGATTACATGGGTTACATGGACGGTATGGGTGCATGACGCGCGGCATGGAGAGACGGCGCCCGGTCGACGACCTGGACGCGGATGCCCCGCCCGCCCGCGCGCACCGGCACTGGTGGTGGCGGGCCGTGTCACGGGCCGACGGCGGCCCCGTCATGAGCCGGCCAGCGTGTCCAGGATGGGCGCGGCCCGCTCGAGTGCGGCCATCTCGTCCGGGCTCAGTGACGCCAGCCGTTCGGCGAGCCACTCGTCGCGGCGCCGGCGGTCGGCCTCCAGCAGGTCGATGCCCGCTTCGGTGATCCGCGCGATGACCTGCCGGCCGTCGGAGGGATGCGCGCCGCGGGCGACCAGGCCCGCTTCGGCGAGGTGGGCGACCACCCGCGTCATCGACGGCGGCTGCACCCGCTCGTGCGCGGCGAGCTCACCGAGGGTCATCGAACCGTGCCGTTTCAGGGTGGCGAGGGTGGCGATCTGCGTGGGTGTCAGGGTGTTCGACCGCTCCTGGCGCATACGCCGCGACAGCCGCATCACGGACAGGCGGAGAACCGATGCCAGCTGGGCTTCGGCCACGCCGTCCATCGGGTCAAAGTACTTCTCCGCTGCGCTCATTACCAGAAAAACTACGTGTTTCCAGCGGTATGTGCCCACCGCTGGCTGGCGTCGCGACGGATGCGCCCGGCGTCGGGCGCGGGAGCGGCCTTGATCGGGAAACCGGGCTCCGGCTGACCTCGTGTCACGCCCCCCGGCATGATGATCTCCTTGGCGTGGTCATGGCAGTCTTCAAGAACCATACCGCACGGTGATTCTTCGGATACCCGAGCGTCACGGTAGCGGGCACGGTAGGCAACTGGACTCACCGACATGTCCCGTCGCGCGGACGACGGCCCGCCCCGGCATCTGGGACGGCCTCGACGTTCGAGGTGACCTTGACGCTCGAGATGGCCGCGCGGCCGGGACGTCGGTCAGGCTGAGTCCACTGGGTGACGGTCGTTCGGGCGCTGTCGGTGCGACCGGAGCCCCGTCGGGCCCGGCCTACGCCTGGCGGCCCGTGGAGACGGGACGGTAGCGGTAACCGACCCGGCGGATGGTCTCGATGCGGTCCCGGTGCTCGGGCCCCAGCTTGCGCCGCAGCCGGGTGATGTGTACGTCCACGGTCCGGCCGGCCGCCCGGGGGTCGTCGTCGAGGTTGTAGCCCCAGACCGAGCGCAGCAGCGCGGTGCGGGAGTGCACCAGCGCCGGATGGCGCACCAGGAAGTCGAGCAACTCGAACTCGAGATAGGTCAGGTCGAGCAGCTTTCCGTCGACGAACGCGCTCCAGGTGGGACGGTCGATCCACACGCCGCGCTCGGGGCGCTGCGGCGTGGTCGTCGGCGCGCCGGCCGGTGCGGTGATCGGTGAACCGGCCGAGGGCTGGACGGTCGGCTGCTGCCAGGAGGCGGCGCGACCGAGTACGACCACATCGCGCTCCGGCTGCTGCCGGAGGGGGGTGGCGACCGTTGCGCGGGCGGTTGTCAGGGTGTCCAGGCGGCCCCTCTGCGTCACCGTGAGACGGGGCTGCTCAAGGTGGGACGAACCTGGGCGTGGCGCGGTCATGTGAATGGCTCCTTCGGATTCCTCGACACCTCCCGGCTCCACCGGACTGGTACTCAGGTGCGAGAAAACATGTTGTGTCGTTTTCGATCAGTGGTCACATAAATTCTGACGGACGGCCGCTACGGCCAAAAGAATTTTGCGGAACGGGCTGGTGAGCGCTGATCTTGTCTCTAGCGCGCGAGGGAGCCCGGACAGTACTGATCGAAGTCGTGTTCGCGACGGGGAGGCCAGAAAGCCTCGAGAAGGAGCCCGGCGTGCAGCGGACCAGCGATGCGTGGTCTCGGCTCCACGTGATAATTCACATCCGAAGGATAACAGAGCTGGAAAGCTTCGTGGAGGTTGTGTTTCGTCGTCCTGGTGCCGGGTTTTCCCGTTGTCGGGTGCCGGTTGTGTTTGCCCTGGCGCACACGGTATCCGGCGATCCCCCCGGGATCGCCGGACAGGGGCGTGGACCGGTTGACTGGTAGCACACCCACCCGCCTGTTGACTTTACACTCGGTTCACGTTTGCTTCACGTTCAGTTCACGCTCGCGCCGTTGGCCGCCAGTGCCGCGGGTACCGGCGCGATCGCGGTGCGGTTCGCGGCCTCCCCCCGGTCCCGACGGGCGACCTCCTCACGGACCAGCGGGATGAGCTGACGGCCGTAGTCGACGGTGTCGTCGTAGGGGTCGTAACCACGGATCAGCACTGTGGTCACGCCGATGTCGATGTAGTCGAGCAACGCCTGCGCGACCGTCTCCGGGGTGCCGACCAGAGCCGTCGAGTTGCCCGCGGCACCGGTGGCGGCGGCCAGCGGCGTCCACAGCGCCCGGTCGTGCAGCTCGCCGGTGGCGGCCGCGGCCAGCAGGCGCTGTGACCCGACGTTCGCCGGGGCCTGCTCAGGGCTGAACGCGTGGCGGAACTGGCTGAAGATGCTGCCGGGCGCGGCCAGGTTCGCGCGGGTGTCCGCGAGGATCCGGTGCGCCCGCTCCCAGGCAAGGTCCTCGGTCGGGCCGAGGACCGGCCGGAACGACACGCTGATCCCCGGCCTGGGCCGGCCGGCCCGCTCGGCGGCCTGGTTCACCGCGGCGATCTGCTCGGCGGTCTGCGCCAGCGGCTCGCCCCACAGGGCGAACACGTCCGCGTGCCTGCCGCCGACCCGGTAGGCCGCCTGTGACGACCCACCGAAGTACAGCGGGATGTGCGGCTGCTGGACCGGGCGCACGGTGGCCAGATGGTCCGCCAGCTTGTAGTAGCGCCCCTCGTGGCTGAATGGCTCGGTGGACGTCCATGCACTGCGGACGATGTCGAGGTATTCGTCGGTGCGGTCGTAACGTTCGTCCTTGGTCAGGTAGTCGCCGTCCCGCCGCTGCTCGGCGTCGCTGCCACCGGTGATGATGTGGACGGCGATCCGCCCGCCGGAGAAATGGTCGAGGGTGGCGAAATAGCGGGCCGCCACCGTCGGGAAGACCACGCCCGGCCGGTGCGCGACCAGATATCCCAGGCGCTCGGTGTGGGCCGCGGCATAGGCCGCGACCTGGATGTTGTCGGGTGAGGCGGAGCTGTAGCCGATCAGTACCCGGTCGAAGTCGGCGTCCTCGTGAACGCGGGCGAACCGGCGGACGTAGTTCGGGTCGATGACCGCTCCGGAGCTCCGATGCGTTTCCGACCCTTCGTTGGTTGCGATCAGTCCGATGAACTCCACGGGCATGGCGCTGCTCCTCGTGAACATGACGTGCGAGGTTGGGATGGATCGCGACCGCACGGGACCAGCGAGCGGTCAGAACGAGCGGTCAGCAGGGTCGGTCAGGACGGTCGGTCAGGAACAGCCCTCGACATCCGATCCGTTGGTCAGGACCGGCCCGGCCCACTGCAGGTCCTCGAGGTTGACCACGATCCCCTCCTGGGTGCTTCGGGCGATCACGACGATGGCCTCGAGGCTCGGGTCGGGGTTCTCCTCGCGGTGCGGGACCCACGGCGGCACGAAGATGAAGTCACCCGGTGAGGTCCGCACCCGGACCTCACGGCCGGGGCCGGGCTCGTCCGTCCCCTCGACCGCCTGGTCGAGGAAGACGAACTCCGGATGGCCGCTGACCACGTAGATGGCGGTCTCGGAGCGGCCGTGATGATGGTTGCCGGACGCGGTGGCCGGGGCGACGTGCACCTGCCCCATCCACAGTTTGGACGACCCGACGGTCTTGCCGCTGATGGCGGAGAACCGGCGCATCCCCGAGGTCTGCGCGGTGTCCGGGTCCAGCTCGTCCTGGGTGATCTGGTGCAGGCGGCGGTGGAACGGATCGACGTCCGAGTACGCGGGTATCTGAGAAGAGGTCATGAGAGGATTTTCTGTCTGGGTGGAGGTTCTCGGACATCGACTGCCGGGTCGGGCTCGCCGTCCCGCGCCGGACGACCGTTGGCCGCCTCGGAGCGGGCATGCCCGACTCCAAGCCAGCCGAGCAGTTCGGCACGCAGCGCGACGAAACGCGGATCGCCGACGTCGCGGGGCCTGGCAAGGGCGATGGTCGCGCTGTGGGCGATCACCCCGTCCTTCATGACCAGAACCCGGTCGGCGAGTAGCAGGGCTTCCTCGACGTCGTGGGTGACCAGCAGGATCGCCGGGCTGTGACGTTGCCACAGCTGCTCGACCAGCCCCTGCACCCGGATCCGGGTGAGTGCGTCGAGGGCGCCGAACGGCTCGTCGAGCAGCACCAGGTCGGGGTCGCGGACAAGGGCGCGGGCGAGGGAGGCCCGCTGCGCCTCACCGCCGGAGAGCGTCTTCGGCCAGGCGTCGGCCCGGTGGGCGAGGCCCACCTCGGTCAGTGCCGCGATCGCCCTGGCCCTGTCGGGCCGGCCGGGAAGGCCGAGGACGACGTTGCGCCAAACCCGTTTCCACGGCAGCAGGCGCGGTGTCTGGAAGGCCACGGCCCGCCGGGACGCCACCCGCACCTGCCCGCTGATCTCGGTGTCGAGGTCGGCGAGGATGCGCAGCAGCGTGCTCTTCCCGCAGCCGCTGGCGCCGAGCAGCGCGACGAACTGGCCGGCCGGTACGTCCAGGTCGAGGTCGTCGATGACGACGTTGCTGCCGAACGCGCGCCGCAGGCCGCGGACCGTCGCGGCGAGCGGGGCGCTGTCCGGGGTCGGGAGCGGGCCGGCCGCCGGTGGGTGCGCGGGCGCCTGGTCCGCTTCCGGGGCTGTCGGTGGGTCGGCGCGCTCCGGCTGCCCGCCCGCGGTGTCGACCGCTGGACGGTCGACCGCTGGACGGTCCACCGCTGGATGCGTCGGGGACTGCCCGGGCGTTTCCGGGCCGGGCCGGGTGGTCACGTTCCGCTGAATGCCGGTCGCCACGACAGCAGCCCCCTTTCGAGGAGTCGGACGATGGCGTCGACGGTGAGCCCGAGAAAGGCGTAGACGACCAGACAGACGACGATGATGTCGGTCCGCTGGAACTCCTGGGCGTCGTTCATCAGCTGCCCCAGGCCCTGGTTGGCGTTGATCTGCTCGGCGAAGATGAGCGCGAGCCACGAGATGGCCAGGGAGAAGCGCAGCCCCACCAGGACGTTCGGCAGCGCGCCGGGCAGGATGACGTGCCGGATCAGCCCCAGCCGGGTCAGCCCGACCGTTCGGGCGGCCTCGACGAGGTTCGAGTCGACGTTGCGGATGCCGGCGTAGGTGTTGATGTAGAGCGGGAAAGCGACCCCGAAGGCGACCAGGGCGATCTTCGGGGTCTCGCCGATGCCGAACCAGATGATGAACAGGGGAATGAGGCCCACGAACGGCACGGTCCGGATCATCTGCACCGACGCGTCGATGAGATCCTCGCCGAGCCGGGACAGCCCCGCGAGCAGCGCCAGAAGGATGCCGACAGACCCGCCGAGCAGGACGCCGGCGCCGGCGCGGCGCAGCGACACCGCGATCGCCGTCGGCAGCTCGCCGCTGCCGACGAGGTCGGTGAAGGTGGTGACGACCGTCCATGGTGAGGCGAGCAGTTCGGTGGACGTGCTGCCGCGCCAGCTCGCGATCTGCCACAGCAGCAGCAGGAGCAGCGGGCCCACCGGCCGCCGGACCCAGCGCGGGACGCCACGCCGCCTGGCGGCTGACGCGGTGACCGTCGTCAGCGCGGGGGCACCGCGCCCGGGCGGGACGTCCGGCACCGCGGGCGTGTTGTCCGACGCGTCGGCGCCCCCGTCCTGGCCGGCCGCGCGCGCCGTGTCCCTCCCCGCGGGGAGTGTCTGTGTCGTCACAAATTCTCCGCTTGTGGATTTCTCCGCTCCGGATGTGTTTCCGGCGCCAGCACGGCCGCTGGAACACAGAGCCGGCGGGAACACAAGGCCGGCGGTGATGTCAGTGGTGACGCTGTCGATGTGCTGTGCCTGGCTGCCGGCGGTGGTGGCCGGCGAGGGGTCAGGGGACGCTCTGGTGCTGTAGCTGCTCGGATCGACGGGCCGCCCTACCGTTCACCTGTGCCGCCGGGTGGACGCTGGACGCGGGTGGTGGCCAGCCGGAAGAACGGCTTGTATCGCGGTGGATCCGCCGGCTGTCTGTTGGGAACTGTCGCGATCCGTCGGGAGACCGCTCCGGTCGGGAGACCGCTCCGTCGGGAGACATGGCCAGTTTGTCGGATATTCGAAAACAAGCCGTTGTGGACGACCGAAGACGATCAGAAATTCCTGGCGCGGGCCTGCCGGGCGCTCGTCGCGTCACACCTTCGGATCGTCACACCTCAGATGAGGTCACGTCCCTGGCCGGGACGCCGGACATGCGGCGGACTTCACCCGAAGAAGGTCGATGTGACCCCGAGTCACCAGAAGCGCCGGCTTGAGCATGAAATCAACGGAAGCATGACGCTCCCACCTGCGTCAACGGACTAACTTGTGTGATCCATGTCACTTTTCTACTTCTTGACTGAACAAGCAAAAAATACGCAGAGTGCTGTTTTGTGCCTGCCGAGACCGTCCTGACGCGACGTCGTTGCGTGGATTACGGTCGGGCCTGGAGTAGCCGCTGTCGATGACGGCCTCGTCGCTGCCGCCATCCCGGATCCGGTCGGCGCACGGCCGTCTTCCGTCGAATTGTAGCTTTCCGTAACCAGGATTTCCGGCTGCGGCCCTGATGTTCCCGCCGTCCAGCCGGTTTCCGTCGGCCAGGGCTGTCCGGGGTCGTCCGGCCTGTTTCCCGCCACCGTCACGTTTTCCTTCACCTTCGCGGACGACAGAGATCCGCGCACCGGAGTTGCCTGATGTCACGTCTGTCAACCCGTCCGAAATCCCGCCTGCTCGCCGGCGTCGTCGCGCTCGTGGCCCTGCTGTTGGCTGTCGCCTGCGGCGGGGGATCCGACGCGCCGCAGGCGGCGACGCCGGCGGGCGCCGCGCCGGACCTGTCCGGTGTGACCCTGCGGGTCGCGGACCAGGTCGGTCAGAACAAGGCGGTGCTCGAGGCCTCCGGTGCGCTCAAGGGCGCGCCGTACAAGATCGAATGGTCGGACTTCTCCGCCGCGGCGCCCCTGTTGCAGGCGCTGCGGGCGAACGCCGCCGACATCGGCGGCGCCGGGGACGCGCCCGTCCTGTCCTCGCTCGGCTCCGGCGCGCCGCTGAAGGTCGTCGGCGCGTCCCGAGTCTCCCCGCGGGGGGTCGCGCTCCTGGTCAGCAAGGACTCGCCCATCCACAGCGTGGCGGAGCTGAAGGGCAAGACCGTCTCGCCGACCACGAAGGGCAGCGTCGGGCACTACCTGCTGCTCGGCGCGCTCCGGGAGGCCGGGCTCGCCCCGAACGACGTGGAGATCTCATTCCTGACGCCGCAGGCGGCCGGCGCCGCCTTCGACTCCAACCAGATCGCGGCATGGGCCACCTGGGACCCGTACATCGCGCTGTCGGAGGCAAAGGGCGCCCGGATCCTTCGGGACGGCAGCGGGATCAGCGCCGGGCTCGGATTCACCGTAGCCTCGCAGCAGGCGCTCGAGGATCCGGCGAAACGCGCGGCCATCGCCGACTTCCTGGTCCGTCAGGGCCGGGCATACGCATGGACGAACACCAACAAGGAGGCGTTCACCACATTGTTCGCCTCCCTGACGAAGCTGCCCGAGCCGGTCGCGGCCACGGTGGTCGGCCGCCGGAACATGCTCGCGGTCCCGATCGACGACACCGTCGTAAAGGACCTGCAACGCACCGCGGACATCTACACCGAGGCCGGCGTCCTCGACAAGAAACTCGATGTGGCCTCGTTCCTGGTCCGATCGCTGAGTAATTGACCAAACAGTTGACCGAGCAGTTGACCAAACAGTTGACCGTGGCCGTGGAACAGAATGGACAGAGGCTTCGAGCCCGTCGATCATCCATATGCCCATCGGCCGAAGACGGCGCGATCACTCTCTTCCCGCGCCGCCGGCGGCCCAGGTTTCAGGATCACTGAGAGCCCAGTCGGAGGCTGGTCATGCCGCAGCCCTTCCCGCGCATCATCGTCCTGAGCGGAAACCCCCGCCCGGGTTCGCGGACGCTCACGGTCGCCCGCGCGCTCGCCGACCGGATCCGCGACGGTCTGACCACCGATCCCGCGTTCGGGACGGCGGCCCCGGAACCGGCCGCGGAATCCGGTGACGTCGACCTCGCCCTGCTGGCACCGGAGCTGTTCACCGACAGCACCGGTGCCGTCGCGAGCGCGGTGGAATCCGTCCGCGGCGCAGGTGTGCTCGTCGTGGCGACGCCGGTGTACAAGGCCACCTACACCGGTCTGCTCAAGGCCTTCCTCGACCCGCTCCCGTCGGGTGCGCTGGCCGGGGTGGTCGCCATACCGGTGATCGTGTCGGGCGCACCGGCGCATCTGCCCGTTGCCGAGCTGCATCTGCGTCCGCTGCTGGCCGAGCTCGGCGCGACCGTCCCCGTCCCGGCGTTTTCGATCATCGAAGCCAGGCTGCCGGAACTCGACGACGAGACCGCGGCCTGGTCCGCGGCGAACGGCGGGCTGGTCCGGGCGGCCGTCACGGCGCTGGCCGCGGCGGCGCCGGTTGCCGTGGGGGCGGCCACCGGGTCGGGGGGCGCGCGGTGAGCGGCGGCCAGGCCCGGCCCGCGTCCGCCGCCGCCTGCCACGCGGCGCAGGCCCGGCTCACCGAATCGCTGAACGATCATGGTATCGCCGGTGGTCCGGTGGTCCGGTGGTCCGGTGGTCCGGTGGTCCGGCTTGTCGGCGCCGCTCCCGCCGATGCTAAGAACGCCGCCGAGCGTGGGGTCGACCCGGACGCCTACCGCCGGGTCTTCCGCCGGCACGCCGCGGGGGTGACGGTGGTGACCCTGGAAGGAGCCTCCGGCCCGGTCGGCTTCACCGCGACGTCGGTGGCCTCGCTGTCGCTCGAACCGCCGCTGATCTCGCTGTCCGTGGCGTCGACGTCGTCGAGCTGGCCGTCGTTGCTCGTCGCGGACACGGTGGTCGTACACCTGCTCTCCGACAGCCAGCGCGATCTCGCGCACCGTTTCGCCATCAAGGGGATCGACCGGTTCGCCGCGCCGACCCGCTGGACACGGCTGCCGACCGGTGAGCCGCTGCTCGCCGAGGCGCCAGCCTGGGTGCGGGCCCGGCTTGAGCACCGGGTCGCCACCGGCGACCACCGGCTGCTGGTTGCCCGGGTCCTGCAGGCACACACCGGAGACGACGCGACCCCGCTGATCTACCACGACGGCCGCTACGGGACCTTCCTGGAAAACGACGCCCGGTGAACGCCGGTGTCCCACCGTCCCGCTGCGGTTTCGTGTGTTCTTCGGCCCGGATGAACATTCCCTGATCTGCAATGGCACAGGGGGCGCACCAGTGAGCGTCACACCGTCGATCGCGCCATCGCGCCAGTCCCGTCGG
Organism: Candidatus Protofrankia datiscae; assembly: GCF_000177615.2. GTDB lineage: Bacteria > Actinomycetota > Actinomycetes > Frankiales > Frankiaceae > Protofrankia > Protofrankia coriariae. The sequence goes on from NC_015656.1 coordinate 325,924, forward strand.
GAACTGCTGGCCGAACTGGCCGTCGAGTTCGCCGCGACCGCGGCCGAGCACGACCGGTCGGGGACCTTTCCGGTGGCGAACCTCGACCGGCTGCACCGGGCCGGGCTGATCGGACTGACGGTGCCGGCCGCCTACGGCGGAGCGGAGGCAGACCTGTCCGAGGTGGTCGAGGTGCTCGGGACGATCGCCCGCGGCGACCCGTCGACCGCACTGGTCCTCGCCATGACCTACATCATCCACGCGAGCTGCGGACGCTTTGAGCCATGGCCCGCGCAGGTGTACGGGCTCATTGCGCGTTCCGCCGTCGAAGAGGGCGCGCTGGCCAACGGGCTGCGGGTGGAGCCCGATCTCGGCACCCCCGCCCGCGGCGGCATACCGGCGACGACAGCGCGTTGGACCGGGGACGGCTGGGAGCTCAGCGGCCACAAGATCTATTCGACGGGCGCGCCGGTGCTGCGCTGGATGTTGGTGTGGGGAGCCACCGACCCCGCCAGTGACCCGGCCGCCGAGCTCGCTGGTGATCCCGTCGACGGGGCCGCCGGCGATCCGGTGCTGGACGCCGCCTCCCACGGGCGGCCGGAGCCGGCCTCGGCGCGGCCAAGACCGCGCGAGCCGCGGATCGGCACCTTCCTGGTGCCGGCGGACGCCCCGGGCATCGAGATCGTCCGTACCTGGGACCACTTCGGTATGTGCGCAACCGAAAGCCACGACGTGATCTTCAACCGGGTGCGCCTGGACGCCGCGGCGGGGATCGGCCTGACGCCCGCGTCGAAGCTGCGGGACCCGGGGGCGGTCGATTCCACCGTCGCGTCCGGCCTCGCGGCGTGGGGCGGTCTGACCATCGCCTCGATCTATCTGGGGGTCGCCGAGGCGGCCCGGGACTGGCTGATCGGTTTTCTGCACGAGCGGGTACCGTCCAACCTCGGCAGGCCGCTGGCGAGCCTGCCGCGCTTCCAGGCCGCGGTCGGGGAGATCGACGTCGGCCCGACTGCTGGTCGAGGCGACCACGCGCGAGGTCGACGCCGGGAAAGCCCTCCCCACATCCCGTGGCAGCGTCGTGAAGTCGGCGGTCACGAACGCCGCGATCGACGCGGTGGGCAAGGCGGTCGCCCTGATCGGCAATCCCGGCCTGACCCGCACGAATCCCCTGGAGCGCCACTACCGGAACGTCCTCTGCGGACGGGTGCACACCCCCCAGGACGACGCCGTCCACGCCGCCGCCGGCCGCGCCCTCCTGTCCTCCTGACGCCCCGTTGCCGTTTGCCGGGCCCCTCGACGCCCTCCCGACGTGCGCCGTCCGCTTGCAAGATCACCGCGAGTTTGTCGTTGTGTACGCTTTTTCGGCCGAAAACCGTATATAGCAGCAAAATCGTTTGGATCATGACCTGTGTTGCCGCGCCTGGCCGGGGTCCCTGCGCGGCGGACCGCGTGCGGGGGCGTCGTACCGGGGTATCGTGCCGGGGCGACCCGGCCCGGGTAGCGTCGTACGGGTGAGCGCGACGGGTGAGCGGCGACAGTTGGAACCGCTCCCGTACGACGGTGTGCTGTCGGTGCGGGTGGGCACGGTCCTGTGGCTCGTCGCGCTGATCGTGATGCTGCCGTTCTGGGATGATCTACGCGCTGACGGTCACCTGTGGTGGATCGCCACCGCGGCCGTCGGCACGCTGCTCGGCCTGGTCGGTATCTGGTCCACGACCCGCCGCCGCAACCGCCTCCGCCACCAGGTCCCCACCGCCCGCACCGACGACCACCCCGCGTCATAGCCGCCCCGTCCACAGCCGCTCCCAGCCACGGCGGCCGGCCGTCTGTCGCCGTCACTTCGGGAAGTTGTTGGAGTAGCCGCGCAACGGCTGAACTGGAACGCGCCTGACGCCGCTTCCCCTGGGACTCACGGGAGCGGCCATGGCGATCCGTCCACCTGTAGCCCTTCGATCCGGGACGAGGCCAGTGCCTCGGAACGGAGCAGGAAGCGGGCAAGACCTTCCAGCCCGCGGGCGTCCGGGCTGTGAGCCAGGCCCCGTACGACGGCCTCGGCTTGGGCGCATTGGGCGTCGAGTTCCGCATCGACCATCAGCGGGCGGTTAACCAGGGGATCCGGAACATATGACCGATATGTTCCACCTCGGCGGTCGCGGCGGGCGGGCGCGCCATAGGAGGGCTCCCAGTGCCGGGCCTCGTAGTGGGCCATCCGTTCACCGCCTAACCTTTAACGGCGGCTCCTGCCCTGTGTGTCCGCTGTTGCCTGTCGAGTCGGTGGCCGGGCGCTGCTGGGTCAGGAGTCGTCGAGGTCGGCTTCGGCCTGGCGTTGGGCTTCGCCGGCAGGGTTGCGCAGCGCTTCGGCGATGGCGTGCCGGCGGTCCCAGGTGCCGGCGTGCCAGGCCAGGGCCCTGGCCAGCGCGTCCGTCCCGGCGCCGGCATCGACGTGGATCTCCCCGCCGATGCCGCCGAGCACCCGCCACGGGACAGGTGTGGGCTGGCCGTCGACATCGGCCACGAGCAGGCGGCCATGGGAAAGGTACGGCGTCCCGTCCGGCGCTGTGAGCTCTTCCGGGGTTTCCGGGGCCGGGGAGGCGCTCGCCGCGCCGGCCCTCTCGCCGGCTTCGACGGCGATGTCGTGGGCGGTGATGACGTCGCAGTCGCCCAGCGACGAGAGCAGGGGAACGCCGAGCACGTAGGACGCTTCGGCCG